>NZ_JAXUDQ010000005.1:0-2727 GCF_034555295.1 Pseudomonas sp. N-137 | reverse complement strand
CAAGGCGCCGTGTTCGTTCATCACGCCTTTGGGTTGGCCGGTGGAACCGGAGGTGTAGAGCACGTAGGCCAGGTCGTGAGCTTCAACGCTGATCGGCTCGAACGCTGGGGCCTGGGGCAGAGTGTCGAGGGTCCAGGCCTGATGCCCGGCGGGCAGGCGCGCCAGCCACTGCGCCTGGGTCAAGGTGACCTTGGCATCGGCGTCTTCGATCAGGAACGCCAGGCGCGCGGCCGGCAATTCCGGGTCCAGCGGCAACCACGCGGCGCCGGCATGGACGATGCCGAGCAAGGCCACGACCATCTCCACCGAACGCTCCATGCACAGCGGCACGATGCTGTCGGTGCCTACACCGGCGGCGCGCAGGGCCCGGGCAACGGTTTGCGCCCGTTGATCCAGTTCGGCATAGCTCAGGCGCTGGCCTTCGAACACCAGCGCTGGGGCGTTGGGGCTCAGAGCTGCCTGTTGACTGAGCGCGGTGTGCAGGTTGGTCGGGCCGCTGTAGTGACGTTCGGTGGCGTTCCAGCGATCCAGTTGCTGCTGATCCTGCTGTTGCGGGAACAGTTCGACCAGCGTGCGCCCAGGGGTTGCCACCAAGGCATCAAGCAGCGCACACCACTGCGCGCTCCAGCGTTGCATCGTCGTTTCGTCGAACAAGGCCGATTGGTATTCCAGCGCCAGCGTCATGTCGCTGCCATCGTCCTGGACTTCCCAGCTCTGTTCGAACTTGGCGTCGATCACCGGCAGCATCTGCTCTTCGACGTTCAGCCCCGGCCATTGGCTGCTGTCCACCCGGCCATAGTTGAGGGAGAACAGCACCTGGAACAGCGGTGTACGGTTCAGGTCGCGGTTTTGCGCGACAGCACCGACCAGGGTGGCGAAGGGCAGGTCGGCATGGGCCTGGGCTGCGCGCAGGTCGGCCTCAAGGCTGGTGAGCAATTGCTCGGCCGGAGCCCGTTGGTCGACGTCGCTGCGGATCACCAGGGTGTTGACCAGACAGGCCAGCAGTGTCTGGGCTTGCGGTTGATCACGCTGGTCCGCCGGGGTGCCGAAGCGAATCTCCCGTTGACCGCTGTAACGCGCCAGCAGCGCGCTCAAGGCCGTGGCGAGCACCACATAGGTGGTGGTGCCGCGCTGACGGGCGAACTGACGGATGGCTTCGGCGCGCTGGGTGCCGAGACGGAGGGTCAGTTGCCGAGCGCGACGATCTGCTTCGGCGCCACGCGGATGGTCGATGGGCAGGTCGAGTTGGTAGTCTTCCTGGCCCAGGTGGTTTTTCCAGTAGTCCAGGCTGTCACTGCGTCGGGCCTGGGTGTCCGGGTGCTGTTGCCACAGGGCGAAATCGACGTAGTCGATCTCCAGCGGCGTCCAGGCCGGCGACTGCCCGTTGAGGCCGGCGGCGTAGGCCTGGGTCAGTTCGTCGATGAGCAACTGCATGGCCCAACCGTCGGTGGCACTGTGGTGCAGGCACACCAGCAGCAGGTTTTCGTCGCTGCCCTGACGTTGCAGCAGATGCGCGCGCCAAGGTGCGGCGGCGGCCAGGTCGAACGCTGTCATCAGTTCGTCCTGGGCGTTGGCGCAGGCCGAGGCCCAGTCCTGGGTCGCGACTTCAGTGACCGCGAGCGCCGGTCCGTGGTCGTCGATCAGCAATTGCGGCTCGCCGTCGACTTCGACAATCCGGCTGCGCAGCACCAGATGGCGCTGGCTGAGCTGCTCAAAGGCCTCGCGCAAGACCTGGACCTGCAGCTCACCGCGCAAGGTCAGGGCAAACGGCATGTGGTACTCGCGGGATTCCGGCACCAGGCGACTGAGCATCCAGAATCGGCGCTGGGCCAGACCCAGGGGCAATTGCGCCGGGCGCGGTTGTGCGCTGATCGACTCACCGGGCATGGCCGCGCGCAGATGCTCGGCCAGGGCCGCGACCGTCGGTTGGGCGAACACCAGCGGCAAGGGCAGGGAAACCCCAAGGCGCTCACGGACCCGACTGACCAGGCGGGTGGCCAGCAAGGAGTGGCCGCCGAGTTGGAAGAAGTGATCTTCGATGCCGACTGGCGAACAACCCAGCACTTCGCCGAACAGTTCGCAGAGTACGCTTTCAGTGGCGTTGCGCGGTGCTGTGCGCGGCTGGTCGCTTTGGCTCTGTGGCAGCGGCGTGGCGGCCAATGCCTTGCGGTCGAGCTTGCCGTTGCTGTTGAGCGGCAGGCTGTCGAGCTGCACGAACAGGCTGGGCTGCATGTGCGCGGGCAGGCTGTCGCTCAACTCGGCACGCAGGGTCGCCTCATCGGCGTCTCCGCACCAGAAACTCACCAGGCGCTGGTCGAGCAACAAGGTAGCGGCATCGCGAACACCGGCCTGCGCGAGCAGTGCGGCGTCGATTTCCCCCAGCTCGATGCGCTGGCCGCGCAACTTCACCTGATGGTCGAGACGCCCCAGGTACTCGATGTTGCCATCGGCCAGGAAGCGGCAACGGTCGCCCGTGCGGTACAGGCGGTCACCGGCCACGAATGGACTGGCGAGGAAGCGTTCCTCGGTCAGGTCCGGACGTTTCAAGTAACCACGGGCCACGCCGACGCCACCGATGTACAGCTCGCCGATGCTGCCAATCGGCAACGGTTGCATGGCCTCGTCGAGGATGTACAAGCGCAGGTTGGCGATGGGCTTGCCGATCGGCACGATCACGTCGTTGGCCGAGCAACGCCAGACCGAGACGTCGATGGCCGCTTCGGTCGG
>NZ_JAXUDQ010000004.1:256686-428767 GCF_034555295.1 Pseudomonas sp. N-137 | reverse complement strand
AACTTCTCCAGCAACAACACGCCCATCTCGCCCATCTGGTGAATCGCCAGGGCCAGGTTGCGTGGGGCGCCTTCCAGGTCTTCCGATAAATCCAGAATCAGCGTGCTTACCGAGCAGAAGGTTTCGTAGGTGTGGGCGAGCATGCCTTCGGGGTCGGCGTCGGGGGCGACGATGAAGTAGTCGAGTTGTCGTTCGGGTTTGTCCGGTTTGTCCGCGTTGGGCTTGAGGTAGTGGTCCAGGGCTTTTTGCGCGGCTTCGTCGAGCTTTTTGGTGTCGAGGGTTTTGTGAGCGGGTTGTGAATCGGTTTTCGGGGGATTGGGAGTTGGCTTGATCATATTCACTTCTCTTTGATAGCGCTGCCACCCGGTTCGCGACTAAACGATGGGTGGCGGCTGGACGCAGGTTAGTCGACCGGTGAGAAGTGAAACCGGCGCGCCCGAGAGCGCCCTGCGAACAGCCACCATCAAGTGCGGGGATAGGGGAGCCCGACTGGATGACGCTTGTGCACATCACTTCATTACCGGGCGACTAAACCCGATCGCTGGTTGTCAGCGACGCGAATCAAATTACGGGGCAAGGCCAAGGCGCACAAGCCGGCGGATTCTGGCGGATCTGTAGTCCGTTGCGCAAGGCGCTGTAGTCACCCGAATTTTCTTGCACCGGGGCCCCCGCCACTCGTCGGTACTGTCAGAACTAACAGGTGTTTAGGTAACCTGATTTGGCATTTACTGCGCTTAAGAAGGCTCTTGGCGTTTCTAACCAGTGCCTTTTTTTGCTTCAGTTAATAGTTGAGGAGTTAGTCATGGGCGCTGGCGACGACTTAGAAGAAAGCGAGCCAAAAGATGCTTCGCAGGGAGATGATAACGAGGGGGCGGTCAGTCACATTGACGATGCTCCTGATTCCGAGGATGTGTCATTTCCTGGTTCCTTAACGGGAGAAGTGTTTCTAGAGGCGATTGGTGGTTCTCTTTGGGCGAATTTTACTGCCTTGTATGCATGGTCGGCAGACGGCAGGTCTTTTCAATTGACGAGGCCGAAATACAGCGCGAAAGATAACGGTCGTAACAAGGGTAATGTTTACATCAAACTTAAGTCGGCAGCCGATACGGGTTGGCGCGAGCTAACTAGCGATAACGGGATTCAAGACGGGAAATGGCATGAAATAAACGCGACTTTAGAGGTGCAGGGAAATGCCAGTTTTGTAGAGGTATGGTTTGAGTACGTGTATGACATATACCTCGGGGACGATCCTCATATCTATGCTGATAAAACCTATAGGTTTGTGCCCAGCGCTCCTACCATCACAGGCCCGTCGGGTGAGATCGCCACGGCATCAATCACTGTTACAGGGTACGGTGGCATACATGGTGTCGGCTGGATCACTGTTCATAATGCTGACGGCGATGGTCTTTTGCGTGCTGCCGAAATCAAGATCGATGGTAGCTGGACCGCCATATTCGACATGCCGAGCGGGTTGGATACTCTGACCTATTACGCGATACAAAAAGTAGATACCGCGACATCCGCTAAATCGAATCAGAAGACCATTTACCGGGCCTCGACGACACTGACAGAGCCCGCAGCGAACGCCATCGTGCGCGCCGACGAGCTTGTCTTCAAGGGGCGAGGAGCTCCAGGCAATCAAATTTGGGCGGTTTTCCCTAACGCCGGCACTGAGCTGTCTGAAAGAGTCTCCGTCAACACCGAGAAAACGTGGGAGGCCCGGGGCAAGCTCCTGGCCAATGGACCCTGGTTAGCACAGGCTGCCTATCAGTCGGGGAGCGGACCCATTAGATATACCGAGGAACACCGTTCCTTCACTGTTTTGGGTAAACCGAGCATCACCCGGTCCACAGCCAATAAGGAGATGAGTTTCACGGTATATGGAAGAGATGGAATAGAGGGCGCCAGCGTCGAAGTGAGGCTCGATGTTATCGGTAGACCGGTCGGCCAAGGCACAGTAGCGTCGAATGGCTCCTGGAATGCCAGGGTTGAAGTACCGCCAGGGACGATTTCGTTGGTGGCGGAGCAAACCTATCAAACCGTCCCGTCGGGACTGAGTACTGCCCAGGCGTTTAAAGTGCGCCCCCCCAAGTTGACCGACGTCACCGTCACCACGCCGACGGACACCTCGGTGAAGTTCGAAGGCAGCGGCTACACCGGTTCAACCGTCCAGATCACGGTCGTCAGCGGGCCCGATGCCCCTGCGCCAGGCCCTGTGCCGGTGAACGGAGGCAGCTGGAACACAACCGCAACAAATTGGCCATTTGGTTCTTACAGCGTGAAGGCTGTCCAGCGGTTTCCCGACGGTGACAATGGCTGGATTGACTCGCAGCCGTACACGTTCCCGGTCAACCTGAGACTTCCAGACCCGACCGATATCACCTACACACCGGTCTACCGGCCCGTGTTCTCGGGTAAAGGTTTCAACGGTGCGACGGTGAAGATTCTGAATCCCGACGACTCCCCAGCGGCCCCCGAAAGAACGGTGTCCGGCGGTGTGTGGTCGAGCCCCGCCTCAGCGGAGTGGGGGCCGACGTTCGAGCGCCAGGTTAAAATCAGACAATTCAAGGATGGTCAGGAATCGCCAACCTGGCAGGAAATCGAGGTCACCATCCCACCGCTGGCACCGGTCATGAACGTGCCGGTGGAAAATGGTCTCTCGCCCAACCTCAGTGGCACTTGCTGGCCGGAGGCGGTGCTGACACTCACATTCAGTGACAGCGCCACCGAACACCCCATCGAGAACAACAACGGCACCTGGAGTTTCCGGCGCACCGAGCCGTTTGCCCCCGAGGTCACCCACACCGCGACCCTGATCCAGACCGCCGCCCAGCAACCCTCACCGCCAGCGCAAAGGACCTTCTCGGTTGCCACACCCATGCGCAAACCGGTGATCACGTATCCCGCTCCCAGTGCCGAGGTCGGTCGCGTGCTGACCGTCCGTGGGCGTGATGGTATGGCCGAGGCGTCGATGCAAGTGCGTGACGCGCAATTTCAAACGGAGCTGGGCGATCCCAAAGTGCTGACCGCCGACGGCGAATGGTCCGTCGAGTTGCCCGTGCTGGAGTTTCGTCCCTACACCATCGACGCGCAACAGACCCTGCGTGGGGAGCCGTCCGAGCGCAGTGAAACCCTGAGGTTCGAGGTGGTGGTGTTGCCACCGGAGTTTGACGTGCCGCAGCCGGGCGGCAACCTGCCGCGCAGCATGACGTTGTCTGGCACAGGCATGCAGGGCGGGTGGGTTGATATCTGGCTCCAGGGTGCAAGCGAGCCGTTGATCGAAGATGTTTTTGTGGGCGCCGATGGCTGGAGTGCTGACGTGACCCTACCGGTAGGCGAAACCACGATTGTGGCCCGGCAACGCTTCGAAGGTCGGCCCTCCAAGGACACTGCGCCGCTGACCTTCAACGTCGTGCCTGCTGCCCCGTTCATTGAAACCCCGGCCACCGACGAGCCCATCGGCCGGCGTGTGGTGGTGTCGGGTTTCGGTGTGCCGGGCGATACCGTGACGGTAAAACTGGGAGATGCCACGCATGCGGTGCTGGGCAGTAGCCCGGTGCTGGAGGATCGCACCTGGTCGGTGACGGTGGAGTTCGATCAACCCGGCGGCCTCTACGGCCTGATGGCCGTGGCGTCGAGCGAGGGTTTTGATTCCGCCGATTCGCCGGCGCGGTCGGTGGTGCTGGGCACCTATCAACCTTCCATCGACGTGCCCGTGGCCGGAGGTTGGGTCGATAACCCGGTTCGCTTCGAAGGCGAGGGAAGACCGGGTGTTGGGCAAGTGGTGAGCTGGTTCAATCCGGATCAAGTCTGGGCTTCGGATCTCAACGTCGAAGCGGGTGGTTGGCAGGGCGGGGCGTCGCAATCGCTGTCCGCTGGCGGCAACTGGTGCCGGTTCAGGCAGACCATCACCGACACGGCGGACGGCGCGACGGCCTCCGATTGGGTTGAGAGCGGGCGCTTTGAGGTTCGGCCTCATTAGTTGCCAGGCGGTCTCGTTATCCAGCAGCAACACATTGAGTCACCGCCACAACTCAACCCATTTGGAAATGCAGGTTCGCAAAGATCAATCCGGCGAAGCGTGCAGGCAGACCCACTTCTACCGTGCGGGATTTGGGGGTACTGCTGACCACTATCCCCGCTTCGATCAAGCGGCCCAGTTCTTCCGTTGCAAGCCGATCCTTCAAACCCGTGAACACCTTGAACTCTGCACGCGGCATCGCACCTTGGGTGAGAAGAGCCAACACCGCAGCTGCACTGGTGGGTCTGATACCGGCACGGCGAAGGTCGGGATCGGTTGAAAACACATGAACAACCTGCTCGCGCAGCCTGGCTGGGTTTAGCGACGTCGTCATGTATTCAATCTGGTCGTGGCAGACATCGAGCATGAACTCGATGAAGTTGAAGTAGTGACGCTGTGAGAGTTGTCCGCGCCCGTCATAGTCACCCTCGCGAGGGCGATCAGCCAAGGCCAGGAAGCGATAGTACTCATCTTGCCGGCGAGCCAGGCCACGAGACAGTGACCAGAGGAAAGGTTTTAGCCCAAGGTGAACAAGTTGCAGATGGGTGAGCATCCGAATCACTCGACCATTACCATCAAGGAAGGGGTGGACAAGCGCCACTCGGTGATGGGCTGCCAGGGCTGCGATCAATTGGCGCCGCGGATCCTTTATTCGTCCGTAATGCTGTTGCAGATGCTCAAGCATGGGCAATACAGCTGCGGCAGCTGGAGCGACATGTGCGCCAACCTGGACTTGCTCATTCTCTTCTGCCCGCAATCTGCCTGCTTCCATCATACGACCATCGCCTAAGGTCAGTTCCTCGATTGAAGCGTCCTTGAACAGCCGACGATGGATGGTCGCGATCAACTTGGGATCGAACATAGCGCAGAAGCTATCTGTTGGGCGCATTCGAAGCACCCGCTCCATCACCTCCTGCTGCGTCATGTGTTGCACGGCAAGCTCTTTGAGCTCCTTTCTTTCTCGTTTCGGTATTGTGCGCGCAGCCTGCAGGTCAGCGATCTCAGTTCGATGCCCTTCGATCAGATTCGAGTAGTAGGTATTGGTGATGCGCAACAGGCCCGCCAATTGCTTCGATGTCTCATCGGCGAGCCGTCCGGCAAGAAATTCTGCCTTACGCGGCAACTGATCGGCGGCCTGAATGATCGAGTCGGGCAGGTTTTCTGGCAGTACTGGGTCAAGGTACGTTTTCGAGATAATCATTTTTTTTGCTTCCAGAGAACACAAACGGCTATTTGTTTGGTGATTTCTGCGGAAATTTCTGCGGAAAATAAAACGGCTGATAGCGCCCGTATTTGCTTGGTTTAGTGATGTCGTACGATAGATGATTTCCGGTGCTTTTGCGGATTTTTGTGCGGAAACCCAAGATTGTTTAATCAGCACGTTCCCCAATTGGGACACTTGGAGCTGCCGAGTGCAACGAGGCTGCGATCTTTTTCCAGACGATTGAGTCCTGAACGAAAGATCGTCCGAACGCGGCCCGAGCCTTCGGCAGCTTCAGAGCTGCCTTAGCGCTGAACCTTCGTCTCGTTATCCAGCAACTTCTCCAGCAACAACACGCCCATCTCGCCCATCTGGTGAATCGCCAGGGCCAGGTTGCGTGGGGCGCCTTCCAGATCTTCCGATAAATCCAGAATCAGCGTGCTTACCGAGCAGAAGGTTTCGTAGGTGTGGGCGAGCATGCCTTCGGGGTCGGCGTCGGGGGCGACGATGAAGTAGTCGAGTTGTCGTTCGGGTTTGTCCGGTTTGTCCGCGTTGGGCTTGAGGTAGTGGTCCAGGGCTTTTTGCGCGGCTTTGTCGAGCTTTTTGGTGTCGAGGGTTTTGTGAGCGGGTTGTGAATCGGTTTTCGGGGGATTGGGTGTTGGCTTGATCATGATCGGTCTCCGTAGTGGGGCCGCCACCCGGCTCGCGACTAAACGAATGAAGGGAGGCGGCTGGACGCAGGTTAGTCGACCGGCGGAGACACGAAATCCGGCGCGCCCGAGGGCGCCCTGCGTACAGCCACCATCAAGTATGGGATAGGGAAAACCCCTCGAGATGACGCTTGTGCACATCGTGTCGAACCGCCGGGCGACTAAACCCGATCGCTGGTTGTCAGCGACACGAATCAAATTACGGGGCAAGGCCAAGGCGCACAAGCCGGCGGATTCTGGCGGATCTGTAGTCCGTTGCGCAAGGCGCTGTAGTCACCCGAATTTTCCTGCACCGGGGCCCCCGCCACTCGTCGGTACTGTCAGAACTAACAGGTGTTTAGATTCGCGAGATGGATATTCAATGAGCCCATGACCGAACTAGTCATATCGCCAGCCTGTTAACCAGAAACTACGGAGTGCGTCATGGACACTGACGACGATACTGAAAACGACGAGTCTGGCGAAAACACACAGGACATGGAGACTCATGATCCTGCGTTTCAAATCTTGTCTCCGTCGGGTTATATCCCAGAATCAACATTTCTTGTTTCAGGTGTCGGCGCCAGACCCGGCATTGGCGTAATGATTCTGGATGCCAGCACGGCCGAGAGCCTGGGCGCGGGTTACGATGTCAATAGTGACGGTAGCTGGACGGTGCACGCCGCCATGCGAAACGAGTCGGACTTAAGGTACGTCGCCGCCCAAACTGCACATGGAATAACGCGGCCAAAGACCGTTGTCAGGCGTCCAACCACCCTCACCAAGCCCCAATCGGCCGGTTTTTTGAATCCCGCTCAGGTTGTTTTCGGAGGGGTTTGCTTTCCGGGTGAAACTCCGATTGATCCCGGCATGGGCATCAGAGTACTCGACGGCACAACTGAATTGGCTTCGATGACTGCCGTAGGGCCAGAGACAACATGGGAAGTCAGGCCATCGGTGCCATTGTCCAGTAAAACTTATACTGTGCGGGCCGAATACAAAGTGCAGAGCAGCCCGGTTCTCAGTTACACCAATTACTTATCTTTCGAAGTGATGGGGCCACCGGTCATCACCGCGTCCACCGCCATTCAAGAGATGGGTTTCACTGTATACGGAACACACGGGAGGCCGGGCGCCAGCGTCGAAGTACGGCTCGATGTCATCGGTGATCCGGTCGGTCCTCCAGGCAGGGTAGAGGCGAACGGTTCCTGGAATGTCGACGTGCAAGTGCGGCCAGGGA
Source organism: Pseudomonas sp. N-137 (assembly GCF_034555295.1). Classification (NCBI taxonomy): domain Bacteria; kingdom Pseudomonadati; phylum Pseudomonadota; class Gammaproteobacteria; order Pseudomonadales; family Pseudomonadaceae; genus Pseudomonas; species Pseudomonas sp. N-137. Next base: position 421,613 of record NZ_JAXUDQ010000004.1, on the reverse strand, counting down.
CGATTTCGTTGGTGGCGGAACAAACCTATCAAACCGTCCCGTCGGGACTGAGCACTGCCCAGGCGTTTAAAGTGCGCCCCCCCAAGTTGACCGACGTCACCGTCACCACGCCGACAGACACCTCGGTGAAGTTCGAAGGCAGCGGCTACACCGGTTCAACCGTCCAGATCACGGTCGTCAGTGGGCCTGATGCCCCAGCGCCGGGCCCTGTGCCGGTGAACGGAGGCAGCTGGAACACAACCGCAACAAATTGGCCATTTGGTTCTTACAGCGTGAAGGCTGTCCAGCGGTTTCCCGACGGTGACAATGGCTGGATTGACTCGCAGCCGTACACGTTCCCGGTCAACCTGAGACTTCCAGACCCGACCGATATCACCTACACACCGGTCTACCGGCCCGTGTTCTCGGGTAAAGGTTTCAACGGTGCGACGGTGAAGATTCTGAATCCCGACGACTCACCAGCGGCCCCCGAAAGAACGGTGTCCGGCGGTGTGTGGTCGAGCCCCGCCTCAGCGGAGTGGGGGCCGACGTTCGAGCGCCAGGTTAAAATCAGACAATTCAAGGATGGTCAGGAATCGCCAACCTGGCAGGAAATCGAGGTCACCATCCCACCGCTGGCACCGGTCATGAACGTGCCCGTGGAAAATGGTCTCTCGCCCAACCTCAGTGGCACTTGCTGGCCGGAGGCGGTGCTGACACTCACATTCAGTGACAGCGCCACCGAACACCCCGTCGAGAACAACAACGGCACTTGGAGTTTCCGGCGCACCGAGCCGTTTGCACCTGGGGTCACCCACACCGCGACCCTGATCCAGACCGCTGCCCAGCAAACCTCACCTGAAGCATCCAGAACTTTCACGGTCGCTTTGCCCGTGCGCAAGCCAGTGATCACGTACCCCACCCCCAGCGCCGAGGTCGGTCGCGTGCTGACCGTTCGTGGGCGTGATGGTATGGCCGAGGCGTCGATGCAAGTGCGTGACGCGCAATTTCAAACGGAGCTGGGCGAACCCAAAGTGCTGACCGCCGACGGCGAATGGTCCGTCGAGCTGCCCGTGCTGGAGTTTCGTCCCTACACCATCGACGCGCAACAGACCCTGCGTGGGGAGCCGTCCGAGCGCAGCGAAACCCTGAGGTTCGAGGTGGTGGTGTTACCACCGGAGTTTGACGTGCCGCAGCCGGGCGGCAACCTGCCGCGCAGCATGACGTTGTCTGGCACAGGCATGCAGGGCGGGCGGGTTGATATCTGGCTCCAGGGCGCAAGTGAGCCGTTGATCGAAGATGTTTTTGTGGGCGCCGATGGCTGGAGCGCTGACGTGACCCTGCCGGTAGGCGAAACCACGATTGTGGCCCGGCAACGCTTCGAAGGTCGGCCCTCCAGGGACACTGCGCCGCTGACCTTTAACGTCGTCCCTGCTGCCCCGTTCATTGAAACCCCGGCCACCGACGAGCCCATCGGCCGGCGCGTGGTGGTGTCGGGTTTCGGTGTGCCGGGCGATACCGTGACGGTAAAACTGGGAGACGCCACGCATGCGGTGCTGGGCAGTAGCCCGGTGCTGGAGGATCGCACCTGGTCGGTGACGGTGGAGCTCGATCAACCCGGCGGCCTCTACGGCCTGATGGCCGTGGCGTCGAGCGAGGGTTTTGATTCCGCCGATTCGCCGGCGCGGTCGGTGGTACTGGGCACCTATCAGCCTTCCATCGACGTGCCCGTGGCCGGAGGTTGGGTCGACAACCCGGTTCGCTTCGAAGGCGAGGGAAGACCGGGTGTTGGGCAAGTGGTGAGCTGGTTCAATCCGGATCAAGTCTGGGCTTCGGATCTCAACGTCGAAGCGGGTGGTTGGCAGGGCGGGGCGTCGCAATCGCTGGCCGCTGGCGGCAACTGGTGCCGGTTCAGGCAGACCATCACCGACACGGCAGACGGCGCGACGGCCTCCGATTGGGTCGAGAGCGGGCGCTTTGAGGTTCGGCCGCCCAGCAGCCCTAACCAGGCGCCCAACTCCCGATAGACGGTCATGAAACCTGTCGGTTCTGACAGTAGACGGCTTGGGCTCGCAAGCGCCAAATCACGTTAAGCAAACGCTCGGCCTGACGGCTTCGTCGGGCCGCTTCGGGCCGTTATCGAATTCGAGGACTCGTCCATGGCTGACTCCCGCCCCGCTTTACAGCTGCTGAATCAGGTGTTCAGTGACCAACAACTCACCCACTACGCAACGCTGCACACGTACCTCGAAGAGGGCGGTTCGATCTTTACGCTGGTGGAAAAGGGCGTGCAGGGATTGGTGAGGGACTTTGGCGTGAGCGCCGATGACGCTCGTCAGCTGTTACGGCGCCTCAACAGCATGGCCATTTACCTGCGGCGTCAGTTCATCGAGCACACCCTGTACGGTTCGGCAAAAGAGCAGCGGCGGGCAAGCAGTGGTTTACTGTCGATGGTTCAAGGCCCCAGTTTCGAGCTCTTGTTCAATCCTCAGTTCGACAGCTTGTGCCCACCCCAGGCCCTGGAGTCTTTCGCATCACCCGTGGCGTATTTGATTGAGTTGATGCGGTGGATCGAGCAACGCATCGAAGCGGTTTCGGTTTCAAGCGACGCAAGCAAGTTGCCCTTGCATGACCGGCGCAAAGACCTGAAGCCGCTGAGCATCGATTTCAACGCAGTGCATCAATCGGTGTCGTCGGTGGACATCATCGTCCCGGTGCTGGAAAAGTTTATCGGTCTGCTTCCGGAGGAACTGGAACAGGCCATGATCGAGGCGCGTTATCCCAACGGGCTGCCGTACTTCCAACATTGGGTCACGGTGGACACCGTTGCCCGCCACCATGGCCTGTCGGTGGGCAGTTTTGCCCAAAGCGTGAGCCCGTCCTTTCCGTATTTTTTCCAGACCCAGGCCTGGTACAGCGATGTGGGCCCGGCCCTGGCCCATGCGTCGCGGCTGGGGCCTTATCAGCGGCGGTTGCTGACGGAGCCGCCCGTAGAGTTTGAGGGAGAAGGGGAGGGAGGCGAATACGAACACATGATTTTTTATATGCAGAACTTCGGCGCCGACGCGCTGAATTGGCAGGACCTCAACGAGGTGCCGTTCTTCGGCGAACGGACCAAGCTCGACACCCAGGGGCTCGAGGCTTTGCTGTCGGTACGGGGCTTTGCGCCAGTGCGTTCGGCCAATGTGACGTACTCGTCGCAGGTGCCTGAAGAACCGGAAAGCGGGCGCTCCGGTTCGGTTTACCTCAACGCCAATGCCCACCCCGCTCTCCATATTACCGGTCGCGGAGAGGGCAATTTGTTTCTTCATAAACTCTCCGTGAGCCCAGGCAACGCGGCGGGACTTGCGCATTACGACCGAATGAATCGCAAGTTGCGCCTGGATCAATGGTTGGCACTGCCCAGCGAACAGGTGGATGCGCTGCTGGTGGCGGCCATCAAGGCTGAAGTGCGCGGTGGTGCGCCGGCAGATAACTGGTGGATCACCGAACAGGTCGTGCATGCCCTCGGGCTGTTTCAGTCGTTGCGCGAGCGCTGTGAATGCCCGGTGAACGACTTTGCCGTGTTTATCGACGAGTTGTCGATTTACGGTCGCGGTGAAGCACTGTCCCAATTCGATCAGCTCTTCAATGGCCAGGGCGATTACCGTGACCCCTTGAAGCTCGACGGCGGAACGTTTCCGATCGTGCCGGCACCTGAGGTGCCCGACCTGACCGTCAGCCAATTGTGCAGCGCGTTGGGCATCGACCTGCAGACCTACAACTACCTGGCCCTGGCGATTGCCAATGCCCATGGCATCGACGGCGACAGTCTGCCGCGTAACCTGGCGATCGTGTCCAGTTTCTACCGCATGGTGAAGCTGCCCCGGCTGTTGGGCATTACCCCGGTCGAAGGCGTGTTGTTGCTGACGGTGTTGGGTGGGGAGCTTTGGCTCAACGGTTTGGCGGGTGTGCCCCGGATCAACTCCACCACAAGCGATAGCCCGGATGTGCTGAACCTCATCCATGCCATGCAATTGTGTGTGGACTGGTGTGCCGATCACGACCTGCCGGTGCTTTGGATGGTGCAGCAGGTCTCGCCGCCTTCTGCGCTGGACGCTTCCCGGGACGCTGAGGGTCGGCTTTTTGAGCAGTTGCTCAATCTGTTGCCCGGCGCACTGCTCACCCACTCGGCGATCCTGATGGGCGGTGTGCCGGCGATGGCGGGCGCCAGTTGGCTGGAGCTGCTGGGGATGCAAACGACATTGGTCGAGTCCGATGGGCTGGTGATGTCGCGCACGGGAACCGAGGCTCAATACCTGGACTTTGCGCGAAGAGAGCTTGATTACGCCGTGACCATCGGCCTCGGTGAACAATATGAACTGGAGCGCCCCGCCATCGTCGAGAGGCTCCTCGCCGTGGTGTTGGAGGCCAGGGACGCCCAGGTCTCGGTGGTCAAGGAATGCCTGGCGGTTTACACGGGTATCGGTTCCGAGCAAGCGCTCGAGGTGCTGGCGTGGGCCAATTCAACGGTGAGCCGGTTGCTGCGTCTGGTGCTCGAACGTGACCTTTCGCATCTTGAAGGCTCGGTGAAGCGACGCAACGCCTTGGCTGACCCATTGCTTGCGCTGCTGGCCGATGTGCGCCGTCGCAGTGCGGTGGTGGCGAAACTTGAGCTGAGCGCAGAGGTGTTGCGCGACTATCTGGATTACGGCCATAAAGCCTGGCTGGACCAGGACGACAAGCACGCGTTCACGGTGCGCACGCTTTATTACCTGACCACCCTCAACCGTGCGTTCGAGCTGAGCGACCAGCCGGCGCAGACGCTGCTCGACTACCTGCGCGAGGTCAATGCGCTGCCTTCTCCGATAGGGGGGCATGCACTGCGTCTGGCCGAACAAGCGGCGTCCATCCGGCTGGCCGGGTTTTTTGACTGGAGCGTGCAGGAGGTGCGCGAGTGCGTCAGCCGCTTCCAATCTGCGCAAAAAATCCTGAAAAACCTGCCCCAGCTCGATCTGTTGATGCGGGTCCGGGTGCTGGCGGCGCGCACCGGCATGGATGCCTTGACGATTTTCCTGATGGGCGGGCTGCCAGAAGAGATCAACAAACCCGCCTACAAGGCCGCCGCCGAACATGCCTTGCTGAGCCTGTCCGAATCCGATAGGCCGTTGGTGACCTTTACCGGGGATCTGAAGCAGCTCGTTACTGTGACGTGCAATCCGGACAAGTCCACGGTGGTGGCTGGGACTGATGAAACAATCACCTTCACCGTCACCCTTATGGACAGCGACGGGAACCCGTTGAGCGGCGTCAACGTTTACTGGAGCGCTGAACTGGGGACCGTTGAAACCAAGGCTACGGAACCCGACGGCGTGGTTGAGGCCGTGTACAAACCGGGCAAGGTGACGGGGTGGGACACGCCGCAATTCTGGCTCGATCTGTTTGAGCGTGAGTATGCCCCGACCGTCGAGGTCACTATCGATGCTGAACACATAGCCATCCCACTACGGTCCATGTCACCGGTACCTCTGGAAGCGGTACCTGCCGGTCAGGAAGTCGAACTCTACGCCACCATCAAGGACGTCCATGGAAACATTGCGAAAAACCATCTGACGCGCTGGTTAAGCAGTGACTTGGACGACGGGGGAGGCACGGTGGTTTATCGACCGGATCAGAGCTACACCAACCAGGAGGGCGTGGCCCGAACATTTGTTTCCAGCCCTACTGGCGGAAAGTTCCAGATCAGCGTTGCCCCTGAAGGTAACGTGTTAGCTAATTTCCCGCCCATCATCTTTGAAAGCGAGGAGCAAGTACCATGACTCTGAACACGTTGAGTGACTTGCTCGAAAAACGCCGGACCGCCCTGATCGAATACAGCCTCGGGCACGTTGAAAAAAGTGGTCAGAATCCTCCGTACAACTTCCTGCGGACCCCGGCGGACCTGTTCGAACTGCTGCGCCTGGATCCCCTGGACAGTTACCCGGTGCAAAGCTCCTGGGTCGCCGAAGCGACCAGTTGCGCCCAGCAGTTCATCCACGCCGCCTACCGCAAACTGGAACCCGGCTATGCCGACACCGAGTTCGACAAGCGGGACCTGGCCACCTGGGAGCTCTACAACAACTACCCGGATTGGTCGGCGCTGCAAATGATCGCGCTGTACCCGGAAAACTTCATCAACCCCTTCGTGCGGCAGCGCAAGACCAGCCTGTTCAAGACCCTTGAAAACAACCTCAACCAGGCACACTTGAACAGCGATTCGGTGCAGGTTGCCTTGCAGGAGTACCTGCAAACCTTCGAGCAAACCTGCAACCTGGACGTGCTCAGCAGCTACATGGACAGCGCCTCGCCGGCCCGGGCCGACTACTACTTTGTCGGTCGCCAGCGGGTGCCGCCTTACCAATACTTCTGGCGCAAGGCCGAGGTCGAGCTCTCTCCCACTTGCCCGGCCATCAACCCGGCGGCCTGGAGTGAATGGTTGCCGGTGGACACGCCCACGGGCGTGACGATACTGGATATCCGCCCGGTGTTCTGGAGCGGAAGGCTCTGCCTGGTGTGGGCCGAATGGCAGTACAAGGTCGAAAGCGTGGACGAGGACGACGTAAGCCTGCCGCACCGGCTGGACATCAAAGTGGCGTTCATGGCCCAGAATGGCCGATGGTCGGCACCGCTGAGCCTGCACAGCAGCGTGCATGACGACGACCTTTCCCAAGGCGCCCGGTTGATTGCGACGGTGTGGGCCGACCCCTACAACCCCAAGGGCAAGCTGGGCGTTTTTTTGACCAACGCTGAGGACTCCCTCAAGGTGTTTGCGGTGCGTGACGTGTTGTTCCGCCCCGTGGCCTGGGACGATGGCGGCTGGCTGGAACACTCGGCGCTCAAGCGATTTGTCACGGCTGAGACGGTGCAACATCCGCTGATGAATCAGCCGACCATGGTCACCTCCGTGGAGAGGACGGGCAGTTTGACACCGTACCTGAGCCTGCAGGCGGTGGTGTTTCGCGACGCCAGCACCGACATGGACAAGCTGTTTGTGCAGGGCTATTGCAGGCCAACGGGTTTGACCGGAGAGGCCACCTTTGACCTGACGTTGCAAAATTCGGCCGACGACCCTCCACCCATTTCGGGAAGTTTTCCCTTGGCCGGTGGCTGGAGTACCGAATGGCAGGAGTTTCAGCGTGAGAGTGGCTCATGGCCGGAGCCAACAACGTTTTCGTTCGGGCATACCGCAACCACGGGTGGATATGGCCGAAATAAATTCGAACTGACCATCATCAACGTCACGAAGTTTGCCCCTGTCTCACTGCTCAAGAACAGCCTCGATGCAGCGCAGTTTCTCTCCCTCAACCAACCCGAGCTGACCCTTAAGTACGCCCGCCTGAATTCGCTGTTCGGCCCCGAGCTGGTGCAGCGCTCGAATATCTCCGTCGAGGCGGTGCTGGATTGGGACACGCAGTTTCTGCCGGAGCCGCCCCCGGAAAGCCAAACGATCAGCGAGCCGAACGGAGCCTTCGACGGCGCTAACGGTCTGTTTTTCTGGGAGCTGTTTTTCCACCTGCCGCATCTGGTGGCCACACGTTTGCGCACCGAGGACCGCTTCCTGGAAGCGCAGAAATGGTTGCATTATCTGTTCGACCCGCAAGCGCCGGCCGACCCGGCCAACGACCCTCAGTACCCGAATCCAAAACCGAAGTATTGGCGCTGCCGCCCTTTGAATAGCAACGGCAACCTGGGCTGTGAAACCCAGGCGCCCACCGACCCTGACGCCATCGGCTATTCGGCGCCCCGGCACTTTCAGATTCTGGTGTTCTCGGAGTACGTCAAGAACTTGCTGGCCTGGGGCGACTGGTATTACCGCCAGCTCACCCGTGACAGCCTGGTGGCGGCCAAGCTGTGTTACGTGCAGGCCGAATTTCTGATGGGCAAGGCACCGGCGGTGCGCACGGTCAACCGCTGGGAAACCGACACGGTAGACAGCTTGATGAACAAAAGCAGGTCGCGACCGGCACTTGAGCAGTTCGAGCAAAGCCTGGCGTTCAGCCTCGCGGATTTCCCCGCGGCCGCCGAAGCGCCGCCGCTGCTGGGGCTGTTGGCCAACGAGCCTTTCAAGGCTCCGATCAATGAGCAGTTGCTCGCGCTGTACGACTTGCCCGGCCAGCGCCTGCATAACCTGCGCAACAACCTCACCCTGGACGGCAAGCCACTGGACACACCGCTATTCAGCCCACCCACCGATCCCAACGCGTTGTTGCGCGACCTGGCGGCCGGTGGTGTCGGTGCGCCAAGGCCCATGGGCGGTCGGTTGGTGGTGGGGGCTTTCCGCTGGCGCACGACGTTCGAGGTGGCATTGCGCGCCGTGCAGGCGCTCCAGGATCACGGCGCCCAAGTGCTGCGTCTGCTTGAACAACGGGACCAGGCCGAGCAGCAGGAACTGCAACAAAACCATCTGGTGGAACTGGGCAGCTACGCCCAGACGGTGCAGGAACAGAACATCACTCAGCTCCAGGCGAGCAGGACTGCGCTGCAGCAAAGCCGGGCGGTGGCAGAGGAGCGGGCAACCGCTTATGAGCGTCTCTATAACGAAAACGTGTCGAAGGTTGAATACGAGGTCATGGAGAGCTTGCAGCTTTCCAAAATCCTGGCATTGACCTCGGCAAGCATCAAACCCGCGGGCGCCGTGATTGCCTCGATGCCCAATATTTTTGGTTTGGCCGCCGGTGGGCATCGTCTCGAGAAAATAGCCGACGCGGTTTGTTTCGGTCTGGATGTTGCTTCGTCGGTGTTGCAAATGGACGCGGACAAACAGGCCACCACCGAAAGTTACCGGCGTCGCCGTGAAGAATGGCTACTGCAACGTAATCAGGCGCAGGCGGAGGTGCGTGCGCTCGATGCGCAAATCACCGCTCAGACCCACGCGGTGAGCGCCGCTCAAACCACGCTGGATCAAACCCTGCTGGCCAACAACCAGGCCTTGACGGTGTACAACTTCATCAAAAAGCGCGCGTCCAATGCCGAGCTGTATGGCTGGCTGCTGGGTCAGTTCAAGGCGTTGCATTACCAGGCCTACGATGCCGTCGTCAGTCTGTGCCTCAGCGCCCAGGCCTCGCTGAGTGCCGAAACCGGTGACTATGATTCGCAGATCCCCTTGCCCCAGGTCTGGCTGGACAACCGTCACGGTCTGACGGCAGGCGAACACCTGCGCGGGCATTTGATGCGCATGGAGCGCGAGTACCTGCAACGCTTTGAACGGCGGTTGGAGCTGGTCAAGACCATTTCCTTGCGCCAGTTGTTCGATGATGCGAGCGACCCGCAGGCCCCCAACAGCAGTTGGGCGAGCGCCCTGGATCAGTTGCGCACCAAGGGAACGCTGGAGTTCAAACTCTCTCAATTGCTGTTCGACCGCGACCACCCGGGGCATTACTGCCGGCAAATCAGCTCGGTCGAGGTCGACCTGCCTGTGCTGATCGGGCCCTATGAACATGTACGTGCCACCTTGCTGCAGATCAGCAGCATGACGGCTACCAAGGCATCCCTTCCAGCGGTGAAGTACTTGCATGATCCCGTGGGTAACGTGGCGCCTTCCGATGTGCAGATCAACCTGCGCAGCGGTCAGCAGATCGCCTTGTCGATGGGGCTTGGCGACCACGGCATGGTGGCGATGAAACCCGATGACAGCATGCTCAACCCCTTCGAAAACACCGGGGTGGTTTCACGCTGGCTGTTGAGTTTTCCAAGGGCGGTCCAGGAGCCGCAGAAGAGCACGCTGCTGTCGTTGACGGACATCATCGTGCGCATCCGTTACATGGCCAGGGCCGGCGAGCCACCGTTCGTGCGAGCCGTCGAAGATCAGATCAGCCTGACTCCCCCCTACTCAACCGCCGAAGGAGCAGCTCGCCATGAATAAGCCGATTGTCCTGGCCAATGAAAATCTGGTGCTCAATGGCGACTTTGAAAACTGGATCGAGCATTGGACACGGGGACCGATTCCGGGCGACCTGGGCACTGGGAAGGAATGGTATGAGGGGGAGGAGGAGTTCGTTAGTTTTCTGATCATCGGCGATGAGGCTTCGGTCAGTCAGGCGCTGACGGCGCCCAAGGATCCAGGCGCTCCAGCGCGCTACGTCCTCACCTTCCTGTGCGAGACGAGGCATACCGAACCGGGCAGGCTGGTCATTAGCAGCGATAAACATCCGCAGGAGCAGGAAATCCTGTTGCCGCGAGGAGCAGCCCGGGATGTGGAGGAGGATCAGGCACGGCTGAGGGACGGTCAGCCGCTGGATTACAGACCTATTGCCTACAACGTACCCTTGGACCTGCCGTTCAACGCTCAAGACACCCTCACGCTGAATATTCAAAGCCCGCGAAACGCCCCCGAAGACGACATCGGGGCCATCCGCATTACGCGCATCAACCTCCAGGTGTACCTTGAGCCAGTGCTGATGCAAGCGTTCAAGCTTGACGAGCAGACACTGCCGGCAACCGGGCCTTTGTACGTGTGCCTGGGGGCCTCGGGTGACTTGGCTCATCAGCTTGAATTCAGGCCCGATCCGGACAATGCATGGGCCGGCACCCAAGCCGCGTTGACCAGCGATGACAACCCCCAGGGCGCGGTGCTCGCGACCCCGGCCTGGGGTGTGGATCACCCGTTGGATTCGGCCTGGGCCCTGGACTGTCCGGCGATCGGTGAAGACGGTCCCTATCTGTTTTCGATGGACCTGGTTAACCAGTACGCCGCCGATGCTTATCCGGTGCAGGTGTCCCTGGGGCATCATCGGCTGGCCTTTCGTGGCGTGCTCGAGGCGGCGTATTACCCGGTGCTTGAATACGACCAAAGTGTGCGTTTGGGGGTGCAGGTCACTTCCTATTACACCGGGCAACCCTTGAGCGACCGCACCGTGAACTGGACCTCCACGACCGGGCAGGTCACCGGCGTTGCCGTCAGCCGAACTGACGGCTGGGCCTACTTCGATTTTCAACCGACGCAGGCCGGTGATGTCGAGATCCAGGCGTCGGTCGAGAGCCTCTACTACGCCTCTGGCACGCTGACTCAAACCCTGACAGTGCGGGTGCTGGCCACGGATCCGTGGAAGGATGTGCTGACGGTGGTCGAGGGGGTTGAGTCGCGTTGGGAGGAAAAAACCGGTTACCCCAACCGCGGCTCGGAGTATCCCCTCGACGTGAAACTGCCCGCCGCCAGCCCCTTGCAGGGGACGCAGTTGTCGTTGCATTGGAGTGGTGATTCCCACGAGCAACTGGGGGTGGCCGTCAGCCCGGCCCTTGAAGCTCCGGTGCCGGTCACCGGCGCCGAACTGGCCTGGACCCTGACCAGCGAAGATCGGTCTGACGGTCGGTTCGACCTGCAACTGAGCTGCTCGAAACTGTTGCTGCCTTCACCGAAAAAAAACATGTCGCTGGCGCGCAATCTGGTTCGGGTGGGTGAAGTCCGAGAGGCCAACAAGTTTCCCGTGGTGGACGAAAACGAAAGCGTGCTGTTGCGGGTGCAGGTGGTGCACTTCGTGGCCAGCGGCGACGGCGATCCGGTCATCAATGCCCAGGTCGAATGGAAAACCGGGGGCGAGACGCTATCCACCGTTACCACCGGCATCGGCGGTTGGGCCAGTGTGTTGTACACGCCGCAGAGTGCGGGGGACAAAGTGGTCATCGCCAGCATCAAGGCCCATGGCGAGGCCGTGGCGGTGGAGCGCCCGTTTGAGGTGAAGGCGATTGCCACCAGCCCCTGGAAAAACGAGGTCAGTATTCTGCTCGATGGCGAGGTGGTTGAGCGCAATGCGCTCGGTGTGCTCTGCCGGCGCGGGCAGACGCACACACTCAAAGTGCTGCCCAATTCCGGCAGCTCGTGGATCGGTAAGAACATCAGTCTGCATTGGCGCGGGACGGCGCCGGATATCGGGCTGGTGCCCAGTGACCTTGGAACGCCCAAAGCGCTGGTGGCAGCCGGTACGGAGTGGAATCTCGCCTCACAAGCGAATACGAGCACCAGCAGCCTGTTTGAGCTGGAGTTGCGCCTGGAGAGCGTTTCAATCGTTCGCGAGCTGACGGGGCGATTGGTGTCTGAGAATCTGACGGAAGAAGTCAGCCTTAGACTCGACCAGATAGCCGCCGCACTGGACGCCCAGGCGCTTTATCCGTGTCTGGGCGCGCTTCATCGTTTTAGCGTTTTACCCAATGCGCTGAGCCCGCTGGTGGGGTTGGAATCAACGTTGGCGTGGTCGGGGACACCCGCCGAGGAACTGGGGGCAACGGTGCGCCCTGCGTTGAATCTTGCGCAACCGATCAACGACGGCGGCGCGATCTGGACGCTGGACTTTTCCGCCAGTGAACAACCGGGCGAGTTTGCCCTGGCGTGGGCAGTGCCTGCGCTGGACTTCGTCGCCACGGCCAAGCCGATGACGCTGGCGCATAACAAAGTCAGGATCCAGGGCTGGCGCGAATCGCCGGTCGACCCAGTGGTCGGGCAGGATCCTGCGTGGCTGTGGGTCCAGGTGGTTTCCCACTTCACCGGGCGTGCCGTGGAGCAGGTGCCGGTGACCTGGACAGCGGGCAGTTCAAGCGCGCAACCCACCGACGCCGATGGCTGGTCGGGTTTTGCCGTGGCGCCGGCCGCCGCCGGCACCCAGACAGTGAAGGCCTCGGTGAGCAGTCGTTACGACGGCTACGAAGAGGAACGGCCCTTTGAAGTCACGGCGCTGGCAAGTGATCCGTGGGCGGGGCTGACGGTCCGGTTTGATGGCGCGCCCGCGCGACCCTGGGGTGAAAAAACCTACTTTCCGCGCCGCAAGGGCGAACATGTTTTTGAGCTGATGGCCTCCGAGAACAGCCCTTTGTTCGAGCGTGAGCTGACGCTTGGCATGACCGGAACCGGGCCCACCGAACTGGGCATCAGCTTTTTACCTGACCCCTTGGGAATGCCTCGCGAGTTTCCCAGCGAGGGCTTGCGTTTCACGCTCAAGGCCGGCGATCTGAAGGACGGCAGCTTTGCCTTGCGCCTGGCGTCCCAGCGTCTGGCCAGCCTATCCCCGGCGAATGCGATGTCGTTGGGCGAGGGCGAGCAAGTGCTGGAGATCCGCTGGGACAGCGGGGTTCAGCAAATACTGGAGTGGGAGCAGGAACTGGTCGAACAGGTCACCGTGATCTCCTCCATCAGTGGCAGGCCGATTGCCGGGGTGATCGTGACCTGGCGCGGTGATGACCTGGGGGAAGTGACCACCGTGACCGATTATTACGGGGTGGCGCGCGTGCGTTATGTGCCCACCACGCCCGGCGCGGCACAGTTGACTGCGACGGTGGGGGAAGGGCCGTACGCGGCATCGGTGGCGCTGTCGTACTTCTTGCACCAGCCCCGGGAAATCCAGTCGCTCACCAGCGACCAAGCCAATGGTCATATCGGCGAGCTGGTTTCAGCGCTCGTGACCGTGGTGTCGGCCATGACCGGCGAGCCCTTGGAAGACGTCGAGGTGCGGTGGGAGTACCCCCACATCACGATTGCGCCGACCCGGACAAATGCCGACGGGCAAGCCCCGGTGCAGTTCAGGTTGCCTGGCGTGCGGAAGGGGGTGCTATACGCCATTGTCACGGGGGGCTATGCGGGATGGGAGGTGGCAGGTCTGACCTTTGAGCTGCTGCCCAATGACATGACCTGGCTTCAGGAATTCAACCCCTACATCAATGGCCAACCCGTAAGGTGGCCTGACGTGGAACTGAATCTGGTCCCCGGAGAGGTTTGCACGCTGACGCTGGATTATGAGTACAGCTGGTTGATCGGCGATCCTGATGCGCAAGTCCTTCTGGAATATAAGCCGGGCGAACAAGCACAGGGTTTGATATTCGATCCGCCGTTGGGGCAGTTGGTGGCGATGGAGGCGGGGAGTACTGCGTTGAGCTGGTCTATCTCCACCCAGGAGACCCAGATTGACCCGTTTGTACTGCAATTCGATATGCCGCTGATGAGCGGGATGCCGAAGTCTCCGCCATTGCCGGGGCAAATAAGTCAGCCGGAGTTTGAGAACACATTTGACGAAATTCCAGTGAGTTTCGGAGGCCGTGCCTATCCCTGCCATGGCGCAAGGCACACTTTTACCGTGCGACCGCACTCCTCCAGCCAGTTTCTGAATAAAAATGTAAAACTGGTATGGAGTGGGGAGCCCGCCGCAGATCTCGGTGTGGTGATCACCCCCCCATTGCACACTCCCCAGTTGCTGGGCCCGGAGGGCGTGACGTGGCAGTTGAATTTCTTGAATACGACCCAGGATGCGGACTTTTCCTTGCACATGGAAGCCGTGGAGTCGGGGGAGACGACTGAGGTATTGGCCATGTCATTGGGCAATAACCTGGTAAAGGTTGAACGTTGGACGACGAGACTGAATATGGACAGCTCAACGACGAGTCCGCCACCTGATCGTATAAAGAGCATTCGTGCCCGTTCTCGGTATTCGAATAAAGTCGCCGCCGGGCTTGAGGTACTCGTCAACGGCGGGCCTTCCGGCATTCGCACCGATGAACGCGGTGAGGCTTCAATAGACGAGTTTGGAGACGATAATTTTCATTTGTCGATCCGTAACCGTTACGACGGAAGTACGGTCTGACAACGCTTCTGAGGGTCTACAAATTCCCCGCCTTCTTCCACCCCAGATACAACGTCACCAGCTCGGCCCCCAACTCCCCGGGCCGGGCTTGCAGCACCGCCACCCCATGGGCACTCAAGCGCTCATGCAGTTCGGCCCGGGCGTTCAAATAATCCACTGTCCCGCAATAGGTCAGGGCTTCGGGCAGGGTTTGCACCGGTGCCTGGCGTAAGCGGTCGAGTGCCTCTTCCCGCAGGCTCGCCACCAGAACCCGATGCTGTTGGCCCAGGCGTTTGACGGCGGCCAGCAGCTCCTCATCGTCTTCATCGCGAAGGTTGGTCACCAGCACCACCAGGGCTCGGCGCTTTTGCCGGGTCAGCAGTTGGGTGACGGCGGCCTGGTAGTCGGCCGGGCGTTGGCTGCTGTCCAGGTCGTACACGGTGTTGAGCAACACGTTGAGTTGACCGGTGCCTTTGACCGGTGCGAGGTAGCGTGGCTGTTCGCTGGCGAAGGTGCTCAGGCCCACGGCGTCACCCTGGCGCAGCGCGGTGTAGCTGAGCAGCAGGCAGGCGTTGAGAGCGTGGTCGAAGTGCGCCAGCTCGCCGTCCTGGCTGCGCATGCGCCGGCCACAATCGAGCATGAAGATGATCTGCTGGTCGCGCTCGTCTTCGTACTCCCGGGCAATCGGTGTGCGATGGCGGGCAGTGGCCTTCCAGTCGATCTGGCGCAGGCTGTCGCCTTCGCGAAATTCGCGCAGTTGATGAAACTCCTGCCCCTGGCCGCGCCGTTGGCGCTGGCGGATACCCAATTGGCTGAGCCAGTTGTCCACCGCCAGCAGTTGACCGTCGTAGAGCCTGGCGAAATCCGGGTAGACGCGGGTGTGGTCGAGGGCGTCCAGCAGACGTTTGCCGGCCCACAGGCCCAATGGGCTGGGCAGGCTGATTTCGCAGTGTTCAAAGCTGAAGTGACCGCGCTTGAGCGGGCGCAGGCGGTAGCCAACCTGGCTGTGTTGACCGGGTTGCAGCTCGACCGACAAGGGGAGGCTTTCGAAGTCCAGGCCGTCGGGGACGTGATCGAAGACCTGAACATTCAGCGGCTGCGCAAAGTCATGGCTGATCTGTAGTCGCACTTCGCTCCAGCGACCCAGTGCCAGGCTGCCGGGCATCTGCCGTTGCACCCGGGGCGAGGGCAAGCGCTTGAGGCGTACGGCATCAAGTATTGCCAGGGCCAAAAGGGCCAGCAGCAACCCCCAGTGGATCGACAGCAACATCGATGGAACCGCAACGCCCAGCGCCCGCAACGCGCCCAGCACGATGCCGAGGGCCAGCAGAATGGCGAGCCAGGTCAGCAGTAGGCGCGCGGGTTTCATGGGGGCGTTCCCTTGGAGAAGGTATTTGCTTTGGTAAAAGAGTTTGCCGCCAAGAGGTTTCCTGTGGCGAGGGAGCTTGCTCCCGCTGGACGCGTAGCGTCCCCTTGCGGTGTGCCAGGCAAAACCAGGGGGCTGCTTCGCAGCCCAGCGGGAGCAAGCTCCCTCGCCACAGAAAGCAGTCTTGCCTCAAGAAGTGCTCTTGGCACAGGCCGCCTCCTCACAACCGCGGCGCCGGCACTTGATCGAGCAGTTGCCCCAGCACCTGATCCACCGAAAGCCCTTCGATGTCCAGCTCCGGTGCCAGCCGCACCCGGTGGCGCAGCACGGCCAGGGCGCAGCCCTTGATGTCATCCGGCACCACGAACTCGCCGCCGCGCAACAATGCCCGGGCCCGGGCGCAGCGCACCAGGGCAATCGAGGCACGCGGCCCGGCGCCTAGGGTCAGG
Organism: Pseudomonas sp. N-137; assembly: GCF_034555295.1. Classification (NCBI taxonomy): domain Bacteria; kingdom Pseudomonadati; phylum Pseudomonadota; class Gammaproteobacteria; order Pseudomonadales; family Pseudomonadaceae; genus Pseudomonas; species Pseudomonas sp. N-137. The sequence continues at coordinate 405,261 of NZ_JAXUDQ010000004.1, read as the reverse complement.
CCCGGCCAGCTGCGGGTGGTGCGGGCCAGGCGCACGGCGTAGTCGAGCACCTGATCGTCCATCGGCAGGTCACTGGCGATGCGTTGCAGCGCTTGCACGTCCTTGGCCTGCAACACCGTGCGCAACGGCTGTACATCGAGCATGTCGGCCCGGGTCGAACGGCTGACCTGACGGACCATGTTCAATTCCTGGTCGGCGTCGGGATAGTCCATGCGCACTTTGAGCATGAAACGGTCGAGCTCGGCTTCCGGCAGCGGGTAGGTGCCTTCCTGTTCGATCGGGTTCTGGGTGGCGAGCACCATGAACGGTTGGGCGATGGGCAAGGCGCGACCTTCGAGGGTGACCTGGCGTTCCTGCATGGCTTCGAGCAGCGCCGCCTGGGTCTTGGCCGGGGCGCGGTTGATTTCGTCGGCCAGCAGCAGGTTGGTAAACACCGGCCCCTTGCGCAGCTTGAACTGCTCGGTCTGCAAGTCGTACACCGCGTGCCCGGTGACGTCGCTGGGCATCAGGTCGGGGGTGAACTGGATGCGCGCGAATTCGCCGCCGAAACAGCGGGCCAGGGCGCGCACCAGCAGCGTCTTGCCCAATCCTGGAACCCCTTCGAGCAAGACGTGTCCGCCGGCGATCAGGGCCGTGAGCACATCGTCGATCACCGCGGCCTGGCCGACCACCGCCTTGTGCAGCTCGGTGCGAATAGCCTGGGCCAGTTGACTGGCGCGCTGGCGCTGTTGGGCGGCGTGGGTCTGGCCGCCGGCAGGTTCGTTTTCTTCAGTCATAAGGCATTCCTGAGGGTTTGCAGATGGGCGACCTGACGGCAGAACTCAGCGCTGGACATGCGCTGTTGCGGTCGGGGGCTTAAGGCCTGGCTGATGGTCCGCGTGGGTTGGCGGGTCAGACGGGCGAGCACTTGCCACTGTTCGGCCACGGCCAGTTGTTCGAAACCGGGATGCAGATGGCGTGCCCGGCGCAGCACGTCCTGTTGCAAGCTGTGCAGCAGATGCTGGCGGCCATTGTGTCGTAGATGAAAACCGGCGCTGGCCTGCACGTGTTCCTCCAACTGGCGCCGCGCCTTGGGAGCCGGTTGTTGCAGCGGGCCCTGACGCACCGCCGAACGCCAGAGCCAGAGGGCGATCAAGGCCAGCAGCGCCACCAAGGCCTGGGGGAAATAACGCAGCAACAGGGCCAGCAAGTTGTCGTGGTCGATGTCATACAGCAGCGTCACATGGGTGTCGGCGCTCAAATACCAGAGCAGCCAGGCGTTGTCGTATTGGTCGATGTGGTCGTTCTTCCACAGCTCGGCGTCGGTGAGCACGGTGATCGAGCCCAGGCCGTGGTTGAGCTGCATCATGTGGGTCGCCAACGCGCTGTTGGCCCAGGCCTGGGCGAGGTTTTGCGGGTCTTCGAGGTGGAAATCGGTGTCGAAGCCGACGTACGCGGGCGCTTCTTCGTCCTCCAGGTACAGCTTGGTCAGCTTGGGGTAGCGATCCTTGATGAGTTCGGGCTCCGGCGCCTTGAGGTCCTTGCTCAGGAATTGACGCAGGCGCACACGGTCCAGCAATAAGTCGCCGCTGCTGGCGGTACTGTTATCCCACAAGGCTTCGGCGACAAACAGCAATCGTCCACCGGCCTGGGCCCAGTTCATCAACTGGTCGACTTCCCGTGGGGTCATGTGGGTGCGTTCACCCAGCAACAGCAGGCTGCGCTGATCAGGCTCAAGGTTGGGCAGGATGTCCAGATTATTGGCGTGCTCGACGTTTATGCCCTGCCGGCGCAGGAAATGTTCGGCGGCCAGGTAGGGATTGGCCTGGGCCTCGGGGGAGGGGCCGTGATCGATGGTTTCCTGATAGGGCACTGCCTTCAGGAACAGGTAAATGCCCAACACGCACAACAGCGCTGCCACCCCGGCGCCGACCAACAACCCTGCGCGGCGATTCATCGAGACGCCTCCGGCCCGAACAACCCGCGCCAGTCATCGCACAGTTGCTGTTGCAGATGGGGTGGCGGCGGGCGATGGCCGTATGCAATGTTTTGCCAGTGCTGAGTCAGGTGTTGGCTGAACGTCAGCAGGCGTTCATGCTCAAGCTGTTCGATGCGTTGCAGCACCTGGCCTTCGGTGTCGGCCGGCTTCAAGGGAAGCGCAAAGTCATGATGCAACCGGCTGAGCAAGGCCCGATACAGCAGCCCCAGGGCCTGGCGAGGGTCAGCGGCCCATAGTTGTTCCACGCTGGTGGCCACGTCGTCCGGCAGGCTTTCTTCGCGAATATCCAGACCGAACATCTGCGCCGGCATCGGTCGTGCCACGGGTGGGCGTTTTGTCGGTCGCAGATTCACCAAGGCCCTGAGCCTTTCCCGGTAGCGCCAGGCCAGCCAGGCAATCGCCGCCACCAGGCAGGCCCACAGTACGATCTGGATCAGCGCGGCGGCGATGTCGAAGCGTTGGCCGCTGATCCATTTGAACCATGCCTTGAGCCAGCCCGGCGCTTCGTCGGTCTCGGCCGATTCGGCGGTTTCTTCACCCAGACGATAGCGGGTGAGCGTTTCCGGGTTCTTGAACGGCGGAGCCTGGAGGATCGCCTTGATGCTGTCCCTGGAGGCTTCGCTGGTAAGAGGTTGGTTGAGCAGTCGCGGGCTGTCGGGGCCGGTGTTGTCTTCGGCGGCCCAGGCCGGCGGTGCCAGCGGCAACAACAGCAGTGCCAGCAGCATCAGCGCGGGGGCAGTGCTGCTCAGGCGTTGGCGCAGGCGTCGGAACACCAGTTCAATGTCCCAGGCTTCGAGTATCGTGCGCCGGTTCAGGTAGAGGCTGAAACCGCAGGCGACATACACCGGCTCCCAGACGATCAGCAGCAGGGGATACAGCAGGTTGATCAGATGTTCGAGCCACAACCAGTCGTGCTCGGCGACGGCGATCAGCGTCTGCCAGTTCCATTGCAGTTCGACCTGCTGCGGCACGAGCAGGTAGAACAGGGCCATGAGGCCGAACCACAAGGCGATCTCCAGGTGGACGCCGATCACGGTCAGCCATTGCGCTGCGCCACGGTTGCGTTGCAGCAGCACCCGCAAGCGCTGTTCACGCGCCTCGCCGTCGAGTCCTTCGAGTTGCACCACGGGCATCAGGAAGCTGCGACTCAGGCTCAGCCGTCGCCAGGTCAGGCTTGCCAGCAACTGGGGCTTGAGCAGCGCGGGCCACTGACGCAAGGCCTGTTTCAGCGTCGGTGTTTCGCCGAACAGCGCCTTGGACAAAATGTACAGGGGCAAACGGTCAAAGGCCGGTTTCAACCACCAGAACAGGAACATCGCCAGAGAGGGCGAATCCCACAGCAGCAGGGACAACAGCGCAAACACCGGCAGCGTGATAACGGCCCAGCTGGTCATCAGCAAACGTCGATGCTGCTGGCTCATCAACACGCCCAGGTCCATGGCTTCCCAGGTGGTGCGCGGGCGGATGACCACGGTGGCATCACTCAGACGCATGGCGGGCCCGTCCGGCAAACACCAGATAACTGATCACCAGAAGCCACAACAAGGCGCCGACCGTGTATTTGGTCGCGGCTGTCACGGCGCTGGAGGACCAGTACGCTTCGATGAACGCGGCAATCAGCAGCAACAGCATCACGCCGCCGACCATCAGCACACTTTTGCCGGCGGCGATCCGCAAGGCCTCGCCTCGGGTGAGGCGCCCCGGTGCGATCAACGCCCAGCCCAGTTGCAGGCCGGCGGCGCCGGCCAACGTGATGGCAGTGAGTTCGAAGGCGCCGTGGCCGATGACGAACGACCAGAACGTCCCACCCGAGCCGATCTGGGTCAGGTGCCCGGCCACCGCACCAATGGTCAGGCCGTTGAAAAACAGGAAGAACGCGCTACCCAGGCCAAACATCAAGCCACTGGCGAATGTCTGAAAGGCGATGCCGATGTTGTGCATGATGTAGTAGCCGAACATGACCCAGTCCTGGCTGGCGGCCCGCTCGATCGAACGCCCCAGGTGCCCGCTGGCCGGGTCGTACATGCCACGTATCTGGCTGACTTCCTCGACGCTCAACAGGCTGTAGACCAGCTCGGGAAACAGATAGACCAGCAGCCCGATGCCGATCAGGCTACCCATGAACATCGCTCCGGCGGCCAGTACGAAACGCCATTGTTCCCGCACGAGTCGGGGGAAACCGGCCAGGATGAAAGTCGAAAGGCCGGTCGATGGCCGGCTGCGATCCCGATAGAGTTGCTGGTGACCGCGCAGCGCCAACTGCTGCAGCGTGTCGACCAGCAGGCTGCTGTAACCTCGTGCCTGGGCCAGCGCCAGATGCTGACAAAGCCTGCGGTAGGCAGGAGGAAAGTCACTGCTTTGGGGCACGTTACGACTGCGCTCCAGTTGATCGAGTTGTCGGGACAGTCGGTCCCATTCGCCTTGGTGGCGGCTTTCGAACAGGCTTTGTTTCATGTCGGCCCCAGCAGGCCACGGGCGATGCCATTGAGTTCGGCCACGGCTCTGGGGGCCTGGACGTTCAGTGGCGCGGCCAGGATGCTCGCCAGTTCGTTGACCCGCGCTTCGGACAGTTCAGCCTGGCGTTCAGCGAAACCCAGCACGGCGCGTTGCTCGTTCAGGCTCAGGGTAAAGGGCGGTCGTATCGACTGCGCCAGGGGCAGCGCGGGACGTTTGACCGGTTGCTCGCGATACACCACCAGGGTGCCGGCGGCCAGGTCTCCCAGGCGTTTGAAGGCAGGATGTTGCAGGCAACTGATTGCCCCGAAGGTGTAGCCGAAGGGCAGCATGTCGACAAAACGCAGCAGGTTGCGGATCAGTGAAGCGGACCAGCCGATAGGCCTGCCGTCGTCCTGCACCACTCGCAACCCCATGATCTGCTTGCCGGGGGAGCGCCCCTGGTTCAGCACCTCGAACAGCACCATGTACCACCAACTGACAACGAACAGCAGGATGGAGCCCAGGCCAATGCCCAGCTCACCAAAAAACGCCAGGATGATGAACACCAGCCCCAGGACCAGCCCGCGTATGCCCAGGTCGATGGCAAAGGCCAGCGCACGAGGCATCAACCCCGCCGGGCGCAGCGGCAGGTCGATGCCTTCGGGCGTTTCAACCTGATACCGCGTATCGAGTGGCGGGGGCAGCGTCGCGTTCCTTTGCAGTGCTGGTCTCTCGAGCATGGGCAACCTGAGTGATGGGCCGGTTCGAACGTTCAGTCTCGGTCCCGATGCTAGCAGTCTTCGTGCGGGCAAACGACATAACTATGTATGTCATTTCATGGCTTGCCACAGGATTCAGGGCCCGAACACAAAAGCAGAACCCCTGTGGGAGCGAGCCTGCTCGCGATGACCGCGGCACATTCAGCATTGCCGTTTCAGGCAGACCGCTATCGCGAGCAGGCTCGCTCCCACAGTTTTGATCGGGGTGTTCACTGATCCGGTGTCCGCCTCAGATCCCCCTTTGGATTTCAAAACTCAGGCAGCGCTGGCCGCAGGTGGGCTCGAAGGCCTAGACTTCGCCAGTCTTCAACCCAGGAACGCCCCGTGACTTCTATCTTCTGGTACGACTACGAAACCACCGGCATCAACCCGCGTTGTGACCGGCCCTTGCAAGTGGCGGGGATCCGTACCGATTTCGAACTCAATGAAATCGACGAGCCGGTGAACCTGTATTGCCAGCCCAGCGAGGACATCCTGCCGCATCCGGCGGCTTGTGCGATCACCGGCATTACCCCGCAATGCCTGGCCGACAAAGGCTTGACTGAAGCCGACTTCATGACCCGTATCCACGGGCAACTGGCCGCGCCCGGCACCTGTGGCGCCGGTTACAACACCCTGCGCTTCGACGACGAAATGACCCGCTATAGCCTCTATCGGAATTTTTTCGACCCGTACGCGCGGGAGTGGCAGGGCGGCAATAGCCGCTGGGACCTGATCGACCTGGTGCGCGCCACCTATGCGCTGCGCCCCGAAGGCATTGTCTGGCCACAAGAGGAGGGCCGCGTGACCCTCAAGCTGGAGCGCCTGACCGCCGCCAATGGTATTGACCACGGCCAGGCTCACGATGCGTTGTCGGACGTGCGCGCGACGATCGCCCTGGCCCGTCTGATCCGCCAGAAACAACCCAGGCTTTACGAGTGGCTGTTCCAGTTGCGCAGCAAACAGAAAGTCATGGATCAGGTCCGCCTGTTGCAGCCTATGGTGCATGTTTCCGGGCGCTTCTCGGCTGCGCGCAACTACATCGGGGTAGTTTTGCCATTGGCCTGGCACCCGAAAAATCGCAATGCCCTGATTGTCTGTGACTTGCACCTAGACCCGCTGGGTTTGCTGGACCACGATGCTGAAACCCTGAGGCAACGTTTGTATACCCGCCGTGAAGAACTGCTCGAAGGCGAGTTGCCGGTGCCTCTCAAACTCATTCATATCAACAAGTGCCCGGTGGTCGCGCCGCTCTCGGTGCTGCGTGCCGAGGACCAGCAGCGGCTGCAACTGGACATGGACGTTTATCAGGAGCGTGCGCTGCGGCTAACTGACGCACAGCAAGTTTGGCAGGACAAACTTCAGGCTATTTATGGTCGCGAGGATTTCACGGCCAGTGAGGATCCCGAGCAGCAGTTATACGCAGGCTTCATCGGCGACCGCGATCGTCGATTGTGCGAGCAAGTCCGCATGGCTGACCCGGCTCAATTGGCTTCAGAGCACTGGCCTTTTGATGATGAGCGTTTACCGGAGTTATTGTTCAGATATCGCGCGCGCAACTTCCCTGAGACCTTGACCGGCGAAGAGCAGGAGCGTTGGAGACTTTTCTGTCAGCAGCGTTTGTCCTCCCCTGAATGGGGGGCGCCTAATACCTTGCAAAGTTTTGATGAGGCGATGGAGGAATGGATGGCCGTTTCCACGCCATTGCAGCGCGAGGTACTCATAGAGTGGCAGGGCTACAGCCAGCAATTGCGTAAACGTTTAAGCCTTTGAGTGGCGATGAAGTGGGTAAATCGCAGGCATAAAAAAACGCCAGCAATCGCTGGCGTTATTCTGTTCGCATAAAGCGGCGCGAACCGGTGAGGCTTAGCCCAACAGGGTTGCCCAACCTTCAACCACGTCACCGCCCCACTTGGCTTTCCACTCTTTCAGAGTCTTGTGGTTGCCACCTTTGGTTTCGATGACTTCGCCGTTGTGCGGGTTTTTGTATTGCTTAACTTTGCGAGCGCGTTTGGTGCCGGTAGTTTTTACGGCGCCACGGGTTGCCTTGCTCGATTTGGCTTCTGGATCCAGCATAGCAATGATGTCACGCAGCGATTTCTGGTATTCGCCCATCAGCGTGCGCAGTTTGCCTTCGAATTCCAGTTCTTTCTGCAGCTTGTCGTCTTTGGACAGAGCTTTCAGGCGTTCTTGCAGTTCTTTGATTGCTTCTTCGGTGCTGCGGTATTCATTGATCAAGGACATGAGGACTACCTTATGTAGGACGCGGGTGACAAGGAGACAGTGAGGCAATAGTAATCAGACAGTTTCATCAAGTAAACATTTAACCGATGTTTTATTTAATTAATTAGTGCAGCCTCGCAAAAACGGCGTTGCAGTTAAATACTGAAACACAGTCTTCACATCTGCTCACAAATATAGCGTGTTGCCAAAGGTCCGGCCCATTGCTGCCCGGGCAGACAAATGTGCGCGGCGTGTCATCGATACTGCAGTTTTGCCGCGCAATGGCTAGAATGGCCGCCTTTGTGAAGTTCTGGAGTTCCCCTAATGCGCACTTTTCGGCTGGTGATCGCTTGCCCGGACCGCGTCGGCATCGTTGCTAAGGTCAGTAATTTTCTGGCGTCCCATAATGGTTGGATCACTGAAGCGAGCCATCACTCGGACACTCACAGTGGCTGGTTTTTCATGCGTCACGAAATTCGTGCCGACTCGCTTCCCTTCGGCATCGAAGCCTTTCGTGAGGCGTTCGCACCGATTGCCGAAGAGTTTTCGATGGACTGGCGAATCACCGATACCGAGCAGAAAAAACGCGTGGTGCTGATGGCCAGTAAAGAATCTCACTGCCTGGCTGATTTGCTGCACCGCTGGCACAGCGATGAGCTCGATTGCGACATCGCCTGTGTCATTTCCAACCACGACGCCTTGCGCAGCATGGTGGAGTGGCACGGAATCCCTTATTACCACGTTCCGGTCGACCCACAGGACAAGCAGCCGGCGTTTGCCGAAGTTTCGCGGCTGGTCAAACAGCACGACGCCGAGGTGGTGGTGCTGGCCCGCTACATGCAAATCCTGCCGCCTTCCTTGTGCAGCGAATACGCGCACAAGGTCATCAATATCCACCACAGCTTCCTGCCGTCGTTTGTCGGTGCCAAGCCGTATCACCAGGCCTCGATGCGGGGTGTGAAGCTGATTGGCGCCACCTGCCACTACGTGACCGAAGAGCTGGACGCAGGGCCGATCATCGAGCAGGACGTTGTGCGCGTCAGCCACAGCGACAGCATCGAAGACATGGTGCGTTTCGGCCGTGACGTGGAAAAAATGGTACTGGCGCGCGGCTTGCGTTATCACCTGGAAGACCGAGTGCTGGTGCACGGCAACAAGACCGTGGTGTTCTGACTACACTGCAAAGGGCCTGGGCGAGTGATCACCAGGCCCTTTTTTCATGAGGTTCGCCATGACCGATCCATTGGACAAAGCCACCTCCCGAGCCCCGGCGACCCTGGGTGAGGGGTGCCTGAGCCGTTACGATCCTGAAGCGTTGAGCCCGGAGGATGGCACGGAGTTTCCCGACGCTGCGCAACTGTGGAAACAAATGCACCCCGAGGACGAACCAGCGCCTGCAAAGCCTGAAAGCGGTGAAGTCTAAATAGGAGTCACGCCTGTCGCAGCTTGATCAGTTTCTTGATCAATGGTCGCCCGACCATCAAAAAGAACACGGGGCCACCGGCGACCAGATAAAAGTAATAGGTCACGGCCCGCCAGATCAGAATCGCCGCTGCCGCCGTGGATTTGCCCACCATGGGCGCCAGCAGCGCCGCCGAGGTCAACTCTGCCGCCCCGGCGCCACCGGGCAGGAGGCTGAACTGCCCTGCGCTCAAGGAGAGCATCTGGATCAGAAAGCTCCAGGCCCACTGCAAATCCGCCCCCAGTCCTCTCAACGCCAGATACAACACGCTGTAGCGCAGGGCCCAGTGAAGGCAGGTCAGGCCGAAGACCTGGAACAGGGTCTGACGGGGCAATTTCAGGGTGTCGGTAAATGCCGCCAGAAAGTGCAGGATCTTGCGTCCCCAGCGTTGGCGAGTGGCGGTCTTTACCCGCAGATGTCGCAATAACCGAGCGCCCAGCAGAATCAGTTTGCGGTGGTAGCGGGCCACCAGCACGCAGCCGAACAGTCCGCCAAACAACGAGAAGGCACTCAATGCCAGCATCCATTCGATGCTCTGGCTCAGGTTCTGGAACAAGGCATAAAACAGGATGCCGACCAAGGCGCAGAGGAAAAACAGCAGATCGCTCAACTGATCCATGGCAAACACCGCGCTGCCATGGGCCGGACGCACGCCGTTGCGCGCCAGCAACGCCATCAGCGTCAGCGGCCCGCCACTGCCGCCGGGCGTGGCACACATGGCGAACTCGGTAGACATGACGACGCCAATGCTTTTCAGCCGGCCGACGCGCCCGCGGTGTTCACCCAGCAGCAAACGCAGGCGCACGGAATTCAGGCCCCAGCACAGGACAATCATGCCAAGCATGGTCAACAGCAGTGACAAGGGAAAGCGCTGCACCCGCGACCACATCTCCCCGCCACCCATCAACCACGGCACCAGTAGCGCCAAGAGCAAGGCGGCGCCCAGCCATATCAGCCGTTTCATGCCGCGTCGCTGACCCGCAGGCCCTGGGTCGCCAGCCATTGGACCTTGGTCATCGGCACGCGGCCGTCGTTGAGCAGACGTTCGAGGGTGCGCAACCAATAATCCCGGGAGAACCCATGGCGCATGTCGACGGGATGCAGGCCAAGGCGAATGACTGGCGCCTGACGCCAGCGCTGTTCACGTTGATCATTGATGACTTTGGAAAGGCCACGGCGCCAGGCGCTGCGGGCGCTCCATACCAGTCCCGGAGCGTCGATCGGGGTGAAGTCCGGCAAGCGATAGAGATGCTGGGGATCGCTGGTGTAACTCAGTGGCAACTGGCGCAGTGCCTGGCGCGTGCCTTCGCTCATGAGCCAGGCCGGAGCGACGAAACCCTCCAGTGGCCACTGGTAGCGCTGGAAGGTTTCGACACCCGCACGCAGGCGGGCGAGGGCCGCCTCCTCGGACAGGCTGTAAAACTCGCCTTCGTGGGTATACACCCGGCGCATGAACCAGTCCTTGGGATGAGTCGCCGGCGGACCGTCGTCGCAATGGTAGTAGCCGTGCAGCACCAATTCGTCGCCGCGCTCGACCCGGTTGTCGAGCAGGCGCCGAAAACCTGGGTGATCCTCCAGCGCATTGGCGTGGTGAAAGTCCGGCACCACCAGCCAGGTCGTTGGCACCTGGCCGAGGGTGTCGACAGCTTCGACGAAGGGCTGGTAGTCGGGCCAGGTTTGCGGCGCCACGTCATGCAGCACCAACAGCAGGCTGGGCGATTGATTCATCGACACGGACTTCACCTCAACCATTGGCCAACAGGGGCAGTTGTTCACCCAGGACGCTGTGGTAGTGGCCCAACAGGCTGTTGACCACCGAGTCCCAGGCGTAGTGACGCTCAACGTGCTGGCGCGCCAGCACACCGCGTCGCTGACAGCCTTCGGCAAACAGCTGCCGCACGGCGTTGGCCATGGCCTGTGGATTGTCGGGCGTGCATAGCAGGCCGCAGTCTTCGTGGACGATTTCGGTGAAGGCCCCGGCCGCCACCGCCACCACGGGGATACCGCTGGCCATGGCTTCGAGGATCACCAGGCCGAAGGTTTCCTGGTCACCGGCATGCACCAGGGCATCGGCGCTGGCCATGAGTCGGGCAACTTGCGGCGCCGGACAGAACTCATCGACCACCGTAACGTTGTCCGGGACCACGGCGGGCATGGACGAACCCACCAGCAGCAGGTGGTAACGTTCGCCCAGGCGTTTCATGCACTTGAGCAGCACCGGCAGGTTTTTTTCCCTGGAGCCGCGACCGGCGAAAATCAGCAGGCGCGTGTCTTCGGCAATTCCCAGTTCGGCACGCAGTTCCGGGTCGCGGGCGGCGGGGTTGAAGGTTTGCAGATCCACGCCCAAAGGCTGCACGTAGACGTTCTTGACCCCCAGCCCGATCAACTTGTCGGCCATGACCTGGCTCGGCGCCAGGACCCGGTCGAAATTGCCGTACAACTTGCTGACATAGGCTTCGATGTTGGGCGTGAACCAGTTGCCCATGCGGTTGCTGACCAGCAGCGGCAGGTCGGAGTGATAGAAACCGATCACCGGCACATCGAGCTGGCGCCGGGCATCCAGGGCAGCCCATGCGGTGAGGTAGGGATCGCCGACTTCAATCAGGTCCGGTTGTAAATCACGCAGGACATTGCGCCAGGGCGCCAGGCGAAGCGGGAAGCGGTAGCCCTTGCCGAAAGGCAGGGCGGGGGCCGGAACCTTATAGATCCCGTCGTGCTCGCTCAGATGCGCGCCAGGGATCAACAGACTGTGACGAATTCCGGGCCGATCACTCAGGCGCCGGTGCTTGGCATCCAGATAAGTGCGCACGCCGCCGCTGGCGGGGGCGTAGAACATGGTTATGTCCGCTATGTGCACGATGAACATCCCTCCGGTCTGTATTCTCCTTTGTTGACCTTTAGTAAGAATAGATGTTCGGTTGGGGTTGTGGGCGGTGGAATGTCTGTCAGCAGTGTGTCGTTTGAGAGGGGCCTATCGCTAGCAGGCTCGCTCCCACCATGGATCTGTGTTTTGCACAAAACCCCGTGGAAGCGAGCCTGCTGGCGATGACGTCAGATGCGGAAACTGCCCACCAGTTGCTTCAACCGCGCCGCTTGCTGCTCAAGGTCTGAGCAGGCGCGCAATGTCGATTGCAGGTTCTCCACGCCTTCCTGGTTCAGCGTGTTGATCTCGGTGATGTCCACGTTGATGGATTCCACCACGGCCGTCTGCTCCTCGGTGGCGGTGGCCACTGACTGGTTCATGCCATCGATTTCACCGATGCGCTGGGTCACGCTGTTCAGGCGCTCGCCGGCCAGGTTGGCGATTTCCACGCTTTCCTGGCTGTGGCGCTGGCTGTCGTTCATGGTCGTGACCGAATCCCGGGCGCCGACCTGCAACTCCTCGATCATGGTCTGCACCTGTTGCGCCGATTCCTGGGTGCGGTGGGCCAGGTTGCGCACTTCATCGGCCACCACGGCAAACCCGCGCCCGGCCTCACCGGCCCGGGCTGCCTCAATTGCAGCATTGAGGGCCAGCAGGTTGGTTTGCTGGGAAATGCTGGTGATCACCTCCAGGATCTGGCCAATGTTCACGGTTTTGCTGTTCAGCGATTCAACGTTGCTGCTTGAGGCACTCAGCAAGTCGGACAAGCGATTCATCGCGGCAATGCTGCGATCCACCACTTGTTGACCATCCTCGGCCAGGCCACGGGCGTCGCTGGCCTGATGGGAAGCTTGCGCTGCATTGCGGGCGATTTCCTGAGCAGCGGCGCCTAATTGATTGATGGCCGCGGCCACGCTGTTGGTGCGGTTGGCCTGCTCGTCGGAATTGACCATCGAGGAGTTCGACGCGCTCACCACCCGCAAGGCGACTTCGTTGACGTGTTCGGTGGCGGAGGACACTTCGCGGATCGAATTATGGATACGCTCCACGAAACGGTTGAACGCCGTGCCCAGAATGCCGAATTCGTCCTGATTCTGGATCGTCAGGCGTTTGGTCAGGTCGCCGTCGCCATCGGCAATGTCTTCCATCGCCCGGGTCATCACATGCAGCGGTTGGATCAGCAAGCGGATCAACATGCTCAGCAGCGCAATGATGAACGCCACGGCAATGACCGTCGCCACGACGGCCGAGGTGCGGAAATCGCTGAGCATCGAGTAGGCCTTGTCTTTATCCACCGACACGCCGACGTACCAGTTCACCGAGGGCAGGCCTTTGATCGGCGTGAAGGTCACGATGCGCGTTTGGCCATCGACCTCGACTTCGCTGATCTGGTCGCTGATCTTCGGGGTGTTCGTCGGGTAGGCTTCGGCCAGGGTTTTCATGACCAGGGCTTTATCCGGGTGTACCAGGATCTTGCCGTCGGCGCTGATCAGGTAGGCATACCCCATGCCGTCGAAATTCACGGTCTTGAGGTTGTCCACAATGGTCTGCAGGCTCAGGTCGCCGCCCACGACACCGACATTTTGCGTGGCGTTTTTCGAGGCGCTGGCGATGGAAATGATCAGCCCGCCGCTGGCAGCATCGATGTAGGGTTCGGTCAGGGTCGAGGTGCTGCTGCTTTGTGCGCCTTTGTACCAAGGACGTACGCGCGGATCGAAACCGTCAGGCATCTTCGCATCGGGGCGAATGATGAAACTGCCCTGGGCATCGCCAAGGTAGGACGCCATGAAGGTCGAGGTCAGCGCTTTCTGTTCCAGCAGGTGGGTGACGCTGCTCGGGTCGGGGGTGACGGCGATGTTCTGGGCCAGGTTCTCGATAAGCAGGATGCGGCCGGTCAGCCAGGTCTGAATGTTATTTGCCGTGACAGCACCCATTTCATGCAGGTAGCTGTCCAGGTCGTCACGGATGGCATTGCGTTGCAGGTAATCGTTGTAGGTCGTGAAGGAAGCGAAGGCTGCAATCACGATGAGCGCGGCGGCTATTAGAATTTTATGGCTAAAGCGCAGGTTTTTATTCATGGCACGGGGGTCCGCTAAGGTCTTGATACGCTAAGCGTGCTTATATATAAGCGCGCAAAAATGGCTTCATAGTGAAAAAAAGCTGATATTTCCTCCTCTCCTTAGGGAATTATCCGACCTTGTTTCAGTAGGGTCTGTCGCTTTAGATATCGGCCATGCAAGGCCATAGATTAACCACAGGTGACGAAATGCCTGACTCATCGCAACTTGTTATTGGCGCCGACCCTGCCGGCCAACCCATCGCCCAGGCCATGCGCCTGGCCAACCGTCATGGTCTGGTGGCAGGTGCCACCGGCACCGGCAAGACCGTCACCTTGCAACGCCTGGCCGAGACGTTCAGCGATGCCGGCGTTGCGGTATTCGCCGCAGACATCAAGGGCGACCTGTGCGGCCTCGGCGCCGCCGGCAACCCCCAAGGCAAAGTCGCCGAGCGTATCGCCGGCATGTCCTGGCTCGGCCACAAACCCCAGGCTTATCCGGTGACGTTGTGGGACATTCATGGCAAGTCCGGTCATCCGCTGCGCACCACCCTGAGTGAAATGGGCCCGCTGTTGCTCGGCAGCCTGTTGGAACTCACCGACAGTCAGCAATCGGCGCTGTACGCGGCCTTCAAGGTTGCCGACCGCGAAGGCCTGTTGCTGCTGGATCTCAAGGACTTGAAGGCACTGCTCAATCATCTCAGGGACAACCCTGAGCTGCTGGGGGACGACGCCGCTTTGATGACCACCGGTTCCAGCCAGGCATTGCTGCGGCGCTTGGCCACATTGGAGCAACAAGGCGCGGATGCGCTGTTCGGCGAGCCGGCCTTGCAGCTTGAGGACATCCTGCAACCGGCCAGCGACGGCCGCGGCCCTATCCATTTGCTGGACGCCAGCCGTCTGGTGCATGAAGCACCAAAAGTCTACGCAACGTTCCTGCTCTGGCTGCTGGCCGAGTTGTTCGAGCAATTGCCCGAGCGCGGCGACGCGGACAAACCGCTGCTGGCGCTGTTCTTCGATGAGGCCCATCTGCTCTTTGCCGATACCCCCAAGGCGTTGCAAGAGCGGTTGGAGCAAGTGGTGCGGCTGATTCGCTCCAAGGGCGTGGGGGTGTACTTCGTGACCCAGTCGCCAGGAGACTTGCCGGACGACGTGCTGGCGCAGTTGGGCCTGCGCATCCAGCACGGCTTGCGGGCCTTCACCACCAAGGAGCAGAAATCCCTGCGGGCGGTGGCGGACGGTTTCCGGCCCAACCCGCAATTCGATGCGCTGACGGTGCTGACCGAGCTGGGTATTGGCGAAGCCTTGGTGGGCACTTTGCAGGAAAAGGGCACGCCGCAAATGGTCCAGCGTGTGCTCGTGGCGCCGCCACAGTCGCGGATCGGGCCGTTGACCGAAGTTGAACGCGCCGGGCTGATCGCCCGTTCCCCTTTGCAAGGGCGTTATGACAAACCCATTGATCGCGAGTCGGCCTATGAAGTGCTGATGGGGCGCAAGGGCTTGGAGCCTCAGACCGAAGAGGCACAGGGCAAGGCGAGCGCTGAAGAACCGAGTTTCACCGACAAGGCCGGGGAATTTCTCGGTACGGCGGCCGGCCAGGCATTGAAATCGGCAATGCGCCAGGCCGCCAATCAGTTGGGACGGCAACTGGTACGTGGGTTGATGGGGTCGTTGCTGGGGAGCAAAAAGCGCCGATAACCGGCTCGGCACAGTTCAACATTGTGGGAGCGAGCCTGCTCGCGATGGCGATTCAACAGGCGCCAAATGTACCGACTGATCTGCCGCTATCGCGAGCAGGCTCGCTCCCACAATTGACCTGTGTCGTACACAAAATCTGTGTTCACTGAAGATCTCCTGTGGGAGCGAGCTTGCTCGCGATAGCGATTCAACTGGCGACCTGGAAGTCAATCCTTGGGCCGCGCATGCGCCGCCAACCGCTCCAGCGCCGCCCGCAGGTTGGGGTCGGTGATGCCATCGGCGGTGGCCTGGATGGTGGCGGCTGCGTCGGTGGACAAGTCCAGCGTGTGCCCCTTGACGGCGACTTGCACCGTGGGCGGTTGTACCTTGAACAGAATCCGCGTCAGGCCGGCAAATTCCTCGAACGCCTGCAATTGCCTCAGCAGGCGCTTTTGCTGATAGCGCAAGCGCGTGGCCCAGTGACCGTCCGTGACGATCAGCAGCAGGCTGCCTTCGCGCCAGGAGGCCACGTGGCAGTGCTCGCGAGCGGCGGGCTGTAATTGGCTATCCAGCAGGCGCTGCAAGTGACCCAGTCGTTTGGCGTGGCCGAAGATGGCTTTCAGCGGTTTGGCTTCGCGCAGCAGAACGGCGGGAACCTTGGCTGGAAGAGGGCGAAAGGCCATGAACGAATACCGCAAGTGACAGAGGCGCCATGGTAGCAGAAAGCGCCGAGTGCGCCGCGACCGCTCGCCGCGGGCGCCCTTGTCCGCGCAATCAATGAATAACTTCTCTCGTTTGTGGGTTGAAGTTCCCGCAAAAGCCCTTATTTTAGGGAGGCCCCGTCACAGCGCTGTGCCAGCATCGTGGAATAACGCCACTTTCCTCACCATCGTTTCCGGGTAGAATGCTCGTTCGCATGCGGCCATGAGGGCTGCACGGGCGACTCACGGGGCCGCCCTCCATCCCTTTAGTGTGGAAGATCCTGCCGATATGTTTGCGCCTTTGTTAAAGAAACTTTTTGGAAGCAAGAACGAGCGTGAAGTCAAACGCATGCTCAAGACGGTACAGATCGTCAATGCCTTCGAAGAGCAAATGGTGGCCCTTTCGGACGATCAGTTACGCGCCAAGACTGCCGAATTCAAGGACCGCATCGCCAAGGGGGAAACCCTTGACCAGCTCCTGCCCGAAGCCTTCGCGGTTGCCCGTGAAGCCGGCAAGCGGGTGATGGGCATGCGTCACTTCGACGTTCAGTTGATCGGCGGCATGACCTTGCACGAAGGCAAGATCGCTGAAATGCGTACCGGTGAGGGCAAGACCCTGGTGGCGACACTGGCGGTATACCTCAATGCACTGTCCGGCAAGGGCGTGCACGTGGTGACGGTCAACGACTACCTGGCCCGCCGTGATGCCAACTGGATGCGTCCGCTGTATGAATTCCTCGGCCTGACGGTCGGCGTGGTCACGCCGTTCCAGCCGCCGGAAGAAAAACGCACCGCCTACGCTTGCGATATCACCTACGGCACCAACAACGAATTCGGTTTCGATTACCTGCGCGACAACATGGCGTTCAGCATGGATGAAAAATTCCAGCGTGAACTCAACTTTGCCGTGATCGACGAAGTCGACTCCATTCTCATCGACGAAGCCCGTACCCCGCTGATCATTTCCGGTCAGGCCGAGGACAGCTCCAAGCTGTACATCGAGATCAACAAGCTGATCCCGCAGTTGGAACTTCACGTCGAAGAAGTCGAGGGTGAAGTGACCAAGGCCGGCCATTACACGGTCGACGAGAAGACCCGTCAGGTCGAACTCAATGAAGCCGGTCACCAGTTCATCGAGGAAATGCTCACCCGCGTCGGCCTGCTGGCCGAGGGCGAGAGCCTGTACTCGGCCCATAACCTGGGCCTGCTGACCCACGTCTATGCCGGTCTGCGTGCGCACAAGCTGTTCCATCGCAACGTCGAGTACATCGTCCAGGACGGCCAGGTCGTGCTGGTGGATGAGCATACCGGCCGGACCATGCCGGGCCGTCGTCTGTCCGAAGGCCTGCACCAGGCCATCGAAGCCAAGGAAGGTCTGAACATCCAGGCCGAAAGCCAGACCCTGGCCTCGACCACTTTCCAGAACTACTTCCGCCTGTACAACAAGCTGTCCGGCATGACCGGTACCGCCGACACCGAAGCGTTCGAATTCCATCAGATCTACGGCCTGCAAGTGATGGTGATCCCGCCTAACAAGCCGCTGGCCCGTAAAGACTACAACGACCTGGTGTTCCTCACCGCCGATGAGAAATACGCGGCGATCATCGCCGACATCAAGGAATGCATGGCCCAGGGCCGTCCTATCCTGGTGGGTACCGCCACGATCGAAACCTCCGAGCACATGTCCGCATTGCTCACCAAGGAAGGTATCGAGCACAAGGTCCTCAACGCCAAGTTCCACGAAAAAGAAGCCGAGATCATCGCCCAGGCCGGTCGCCCGGGTGCCCTGACCATTGCCACCAACATGGCCGGCCGTGGTACCGACATCCTGTTGGGCGGCAACTGGGAAGTGGAAGTGGCCTCCCTGGAAAACCCGACGCCCGAGCAGATTGCGCAGATCAAGGCCGACTGGCAGAAGCGTCATCAACAGGTGCTCGAGTCCGGCGGTTTGCAGGTGATCGCTTCCGAGCGTCACGAATCGCGTCGTATCGACAACCAGCTGCGTGGCCGTGCCGGTCGTCAGGGCGATGCCGGTTCCAGCCGCTTCTATCTGTCGTTGGAAGACAGTCTGATGCGTATCTTCGCCTCTGATCGGGTGAAGAACTTCATGAAGGCCCTGGGCATGCAGCCGGGCGAAGCGATCGAACACCGGATGGTCACCAACGCCATCGAGAAAGCCCAGCGCAAGGTCGAGGGCCGCAACTTCGATATCCGTAAGCAATTGCTGGAGTTCGACGACGTTAACAACGAACAGCGTAAAGTGATTTATCACATGCGTAACAGTTTGTTGGCCGCCGACAACATTGGCGAAACCATCGCAGATTTCCGCCAGGACGTGCTCAACGCAACCGTCAGCGCCCACATTCCGCCGCAGTCGCTGCCTGAGCAGTGGGATGTCGCCGGTCTGGAAGCTGCCTTGCAGAGCGACTTCGGCGTGGCGTTGCCGATCCAGCAATGGCTGGACGAAGACGATCACCTGTACGAAGAAACCCTGCGCGAGAAGCTGCTGGCCGAACTGATCGCCGCGTACAACGAGAAAGAAGACCAGGCCGGCGAAGAAGCGCTGCGCTCCTTCGAGAAGCAGATCGTACTGCGGGTGCTGGACGACTTGTGGAAAGACCACCTGTCGACCATGGATCACTTGCGCCATGGTATCCACCTGCGTGGTTATGCCCAGAAGAACCCCAAGCAGGAGTACAAGCGCGAGTCGTTCACGCTGTTCTCCGAGTTGCTGGATTCGATCAAGCGCGACTCGATCCGCGTGTTGTCCCACGTTCAGGTTCGCCGCGAAGACCCGGCCGAAGAAGAAGCCCGTTTGCGTCAGGAAGCCGAAGCCTTGGCCGCGCGCATGCAGTTCGAGCACGCCCCGGCCCCAGGCCTGGAAGTTGCCCAGGAGGAGGGCGCCGAGGTGGATGTTGCCTTGGCGACCGCGCCGGTACGTAACGAGCAGAAGCTGGGCCGCAACGAGCTGTGCTATTGCGGTTCGGGCAAGAAATACAAGCATTGTCACGGGCAGATTCAGTAACACCCGTTTCAAGCGCTGAACGACCCGCGCCGCGACCGGCTTTCAGCCGTCGCGGCGTTTTGCCATTTTGATTCGCCGTCTCGATTAAGGCGGTGTCGATTTATCTATTTAGGAGCGCATTCATGGCTGTTGGTCTTGGTCCGTTGCCAACGTTGCACCCGGTTGCCGGTTTTGAACTCGGTATCGCCTCGGCGGGCATCAAGCGCCCAGGGCGCAAGGATGTCGTGGTCATGCGTTGCGCCGAAGGCTCGACGGTTGCCGGCGTGTTCACCCTCAACGCCTTTTGCGCCGCGCCGGTCATCCTGGCCAAGCAACGCGTGCAGGGGCCGGTGCGTTACCTGCTGACCAACACCGGTAACGCCAACGCCGGCACCGGCGCGCCAGGCCTGGCCGCCGCCGAACGCACCTGCGCCAAGCTGGCCGAACTGACCGGCGTCGACGCCAGCCAGGTGCTGCCGTACTCCACCGGGGTGATCGGCGAACCGCTGCCGGTCGAGAAGATCGAAGGCGCGTTGCAGGCCGCTCTGGATGACCTGTCGGAAAACAACTGGGCCGCTGCCGCCACCGGCATCATGACCACCGACACACTGCCCAAAGGCGCCAGTCGTCAATTCCAGCACGATGGCGTGACTGTCACCGTCACCGGCATCAGCAAAGGCGCCGGCATGATCCGCCCGAACATGGCGACCATGCTTGGCTACATCGCCACTGACGCCAAAGTCTCCCGGCAGGTGCTGCAAGACCTGATGCTCGACGGCGCCAACAAGTCGTTCAACCGCATCACCATCGACGGCGACACCTCCACCAACGACTGCTGCATGCTGATCGCCACCGGCAAGGCTGATCTGCCGGAAATTACCGAAGCCAGCGGTGCGCTGTTTGCCGCCCTGAAGCAGGCGGTATTCGAAGTCTGCATGGAAGTGGCCCAGGCCATCGTCCGTGACGGCGAAGGCGCGACCAAGTTCGTGACCGTGCAAGTCAACGGTGGCGGCAACCATCAGGAATGCCTGGATGTTGGCTACACCGTGGCGCACTCGCCGCTGATCAAGACCGCGCTGTTCGCCTCCGACCCGAACTGGGGCCGGATCCTCGCCGCCGTCGGCCGTGCCGGTGTGCCGGACCTGGACGTGAGCAAGATCGACGTGTTCCTCGGTGAAGTCTGCATCGCCAGCCAGGGCGCACGCGCCGCCACCTACACCGAAGCCCAGGGCGCGGCGGTGATGCAGCAGGAAGAAATCACCATTCGTATCGAGCTGGGACGTGGTGATTGCAGCGAAACGATCTGGACGACTGACCTGTCCCACGAGTATGTGAAGATTAACGCGGAATATCGGACTTAACAGTTCGGGACCGAGTTGCTGCCATCGCGAGCAGGCTCGCTCCCACAGGGATTGGTTGGGTGACCTGGACGTGTTCACACCACCGATCCATTGTGGGAGCGAGCTTGCTCGCGATGGCGCCAGTACAGCCTCCACAACACCCCAAGAAAGGATTCCAGACTTGAGCCTGCACCTGATCATCGGCGACAAACACCTTTCCTCCTGGTCCTTGCGCGGTGCGCTGGCCCTGGCGTTGACCGGCGCAAAGTACACCGAAGAGCTGGTCAGGCTCGACCAACCGGACACCCGTGAGAAACTGCTCAAGTATTCAGCCACCGCCAAAGTCCCGTTGCTCAAGACCGAATTCGGTGTGATCGCCGACTCCCTGGCGATTGCCGAATACCTGGCTGAACAGTTTCCCGATGCGGGCCTCTGGCCCAGGGACGTCGCGGCCCGGGCTCAGGCACGTTCGGCCTGTGCACAAATGCACAGCGGTTTTTTTGCTATCCGCAGCCACATGCCGTTTGACCTGCTGCGCGATGCGCCGCTAGTGCCCATGCCGGCGGAAGTTCAAGCGGAAATCCAGCGGATGCTGGCACTGTGGGCCGAATGCCGTGCGGCGGCTACTGAAGCCGGGCCCTACCTGTTTGGCCGCTTGAGCCTGGCCGATGTGTTCTTCGCGCCGGTGGCCGTGCGCTTGCGCACCTATCAGGTGGCGTTGCCCGAGGTCGATGCGGCCTATGTCGAAACTATCTATCAATGGCCGGCGTTCAAGGCGTGGCAACAGGCCGGCCTGGAGGGAACAGCGCGGTGAAACGAGTCCATGTAGCGGCGGCGGTCATTCGTGACGCTGCCGGCAAAATCCTGATCGCCCGACGGGCCGACACCCAGCACCAGGGTGGCCTTTGGGAGTTTCCCGGTGGCAAGGTCGAGGCGGATGAGTCCGTCGAAACCGCCCTGGCCCGCGAACTTCATGAGGAGCTGGGCATTGTCGTCGTCGCCGCCCGGCCGTTGATCAAGGTGCGTCACGATTACCCGGATAAACAGGTGTTGCTGGATGTCTGGGAAGTCTCGGCGTTCACCGGCGAGCCCCACGGTGCCGAAGGGCAGCCGTTGGCCTGGGTCACGGCCCGGGAGCTTTTGAACCATGAGTTCCCGGCGGCCAACCAGCCGATCATCGCGGCGGCTCGTTTGCCCGGCGAATATTTGATCACCCCTGAAGGCCTCGAAACGCCGCAGTTGCTGCGCGGCATGCAAAAGGCTATCGCCGGCGGGATCAAACTGGTCCAGCTGCGCGCGCCCAACGGCTACGACCCGAAGTACCGCGATCTGGCGGTGGATGCGGCAGGTTTGTGCGCCGGCAAGGCCCAGTTGATGCTCAAGGGGCCTTTCGAATGGCTGGGGGATTTCCCGTCCGCCGGCTGGCACATTACCGCCGCGCAATTGCGCAAGCATGCTGCGGCCGGTCGTCCTTTCGGCAAAGACCGTTGGCTGGCGGCGTCCTGCCACAACGCCGAGGAGCTGTCCCTGGCGCAGCAGATGGACGTGGACTTCGTGACGCTCTCGCCGGTGCAACCGACCCAGACCCATCCCGAGGCCCAACCGCTGGGGTGGGAAGAGGCTTCGCGGTTGATTGAGGGCTTCAACAGGCCGGTGTATCTGTTGGGCGGGGTGGGGCCTGACGAACGGCAGCAAGCCTGGGCAGCTGGGGCGCAGGGTGTGGCGGGGATTCGGGCGTTTTGGCCTGGGCCTTGATTGGTTGGGATGACTGATCGTTCCCACGCTCTGCGTGGGAACGCCTCAACGGACGCTCCGCGTTCGGCTCTGGAGGGACGCGGAGCGTCCCGGGCTGCGTTCCCACGCAGAGCGTGGGGAACGATCATGCAGGTCATCAACTCTCGGGCTTGGCAGCCGCCACCCACAGCACCTCAGCCACCCCTTGCCGCCGGGCAATGACCCGCGCCGCGACGAATAACAGATCCGACAACCGATTGATATACGCCAGCCCCGGCCCGGCCAGTGGCTCCACGGCGTTCAACTGCTGACAACGGCGTTCGGCGCTACGGGCCAGGCTGCGGCAGACGTGGGCCTGGGCGATCAGTGTCGAGCCACCGGGCAGGATGAAATTCTCCAGCGGCCCGACTTCTTCGTTCCATGCATCGATGGCTGCTTCCAGGCGCTCGACTTCCAGCATGTTCAAGGCCTGATAAGCCGGCATCGCCAGTTCACCGCCCAGGTCGAACAGCCGATGCTGACAAGGCGCCAAGACCTCGATCAGCTCCTGTAGCGCCGGATATTCAGCAGCCTCTACCGCGAGGCTGGCGAGCAACAATCCCAACTGACTGTTAAGCGTGTCCACCTCGCCAATGGCCTCGACCCGTGGATGGTCCTTGGCTACACGGCGACCATCCCCCAACCCGGTCTCACCTTTGTCGCCGGTGCGGGTGTAAATCTTCGACAGGCGAAAACCCATGTTCAGCGCTCCAGTTGTTTGTGTTCCTGCGGCACCATTGAGGTGCCGGTCAATGGCAGGCGCAAGGTGAAGCAGGTGCCCTGGCCCGGCGCCGACTGCACTTCCATCTGGCCCTTGTGATTATTGGTGATGATGAAATACGACACCGACAGCCCCAGCCCGGTCCCTTGGCCGATTTCCTTGGTGGTGAAGAACGGCTCGAAGGTGCGTTTGCGTACGTTCTCGCTCATGCCGATGCCGTTGTCCTCCACCTGGATCTCTGCCCACGGTGGGTTCAGCCGCGTGCGCAGGATAATGCGCCCGGGTTCGCTGTCGTCCTCGCGTTGATGGATCGCCTGGGCGGCGTTTTTCAGCAGGTTGAGCAGCACCTGCTCCAGCTCGTTGGCGGTGCCGGGCACCGGGCCCAGGTTGGGGTCGAACTGCCGGATGATCGCCTGGCCCTTGAAATCGAAACCGATTGCCAGGTCGAAGTCGTTGCCGGCGATCTCCACCGCCTGGTCGATCAGTGCCGGCAGGTCGCAGGGGGCCATCTGCCGGGTGCTGCGCCGGCTGAAGCTGAGCATGTGGGTGACGATTTTCGCCGCCCGGGCGCCGGCCTGCTGGATGCCGTCGAGCAACTGCGGGATTTCCCGGCTTTGCAGGTAAAGGTTCACCCTTTGCAGTTCAATATTCAGTTGTTCGGCCTGTTCGATGTTCTTCGGCAGTTCCGGCGACAGACGTCGGCGGATGTTTTGCACGTTGTGCAGGATGGCTCCCAGCGGGTTGTTGATTTCATGGGCCATGCCCGCCGCGAGGCCGCCGACCGAGAGCATCTTCTCCGATTGCACCATCATTTCTTCCAGCGACAGGCGCTGGGTGATGTCATCGATGCGGATCACCACGCCGCGCCCGGCGCCGCCCATCAGTGGATAGAAAGTGAGGGCGTAGTGCCGGGCCTCGTCGTCCTTGGTCCAGGTGACGCGTTCGATCTTCGCTACCGTGTGCTGTTCGACCGTTTGCTTGAGCTGCGGCAGGTAAGGCTTCAGCGGTTCGAAGGCGAGGAAGATCGGCTGGTTCAGCGCCTCGTCCAGGCGTGTGCCGGAGAGGGCGCTGGCTTCCTGGTTCCATTGGGTGACGTAGAGCTGTTCGTCGAGGGCGATCAGGGCCGAGGGCATGGAGTCGATAATGCTGTTGAGGTAGTTCTGGAAACCGGTGAGCTTTTTCTCGATCTTGCTGCGCACCTGGACTTCCAGCTCCAGTTTGCGATTGGTGTGACGGGTTTCTTCCGCCAGGCCCTGGGCCTGGTCGTAGGCGGCCTGGGAGTCGTCACGCGCGCGCTTGAGTTGCTGCTCCCGGGCTTCGATCCGCGAGAGCATGGTGTTGAACGCCTCGGCCAGGCTGCCGATTTCGTCGTGGTTGCCGCGGGCGGCGCGCAGGGAATAGTTCTCCTCGCGGGTGACCTGGCGCGACAGTTCCTCGAGCTGATGAATCGGCTGGGTGATCAGGCGTTTGATCTGCTGGGCAATGACCAGCCAGAGCAACACGCTGAAAATCAGGATGCCGAGGCTGGCGGTCAGGGTGCCGGTGTAGAACGCCGTCGGCAGTTCGCTGCTGGCCACCAGCAACAGATGACCCGGCGCCGTCCCCGGGCGGGGCAGGGTGATGACCTGATTGCTGCGAAACTCACTGGCTTGCCACGCCTGCATGTGGCGGTAATGGTCCGGCAGCTTGAGCTTTTCGCCCTGTTGCAGTTGCGCCAGGCGTGCGCCCTCGCCGTCATACAACGCAGCGGCCCGCAACGGCGCGTAGCTGTTGAGTTCATCCAGCAGGCGCTGGGCGGTCTGAGGCGACTGCAGGGCATCGGCGATCAGGCTCGGGTTGGCCACCAGCCGACCGATGGTCTGCAGGGCCTGGGGCGCCATGCTTTCCTGGGAAATGTAATAGGCGGCGCTGATAAAGGTCAGGTTGGCCACCAGCAGGACGGTGGTCAACAACACCAGCAGGGCGGCCAGCAGTTTCTGGCCGACCGGGAGGTTTTCAAGGCGCTGGCGCAATGGCATTGGACTCTTCGTTTAAAAGGAACACGAGGGCCAGCGTAGCCGCTGCTCAGTCGCCGGGCAATCCGAGGTTGTTCAAGTGGGCAATCAGTCGCTGCCGCAATTGTTCCAGGTGTGGCACCGGTAACCGGTGGCGCTCGGCAACCTTGCAAGCGTGGCCGAGCAGGTAGCTGATTTCGGTGCGGCGGCCATGGGCGACGTCCTGGTACATCGAGGAGTAGTTGGCGGCGGTGGCCTGGATGACCCGTTCGACTTCCGGCTGCAAGTCTTCGGCCGCCATGGGCTGGCCGCAGCGTTCCAGCAGATCCGTGAGTTCCGCGCAGAGGGTCGCCACTTCGCAGTGATGCGCCTGCAGGCCGCCGTTCTTGCAGTGGTGCAGGACGGTCAGAGGGTTGATGGCACAGTTGAGCGCCAGTTTGCGCCAGAGCCGGGTGAGGATGTCAGCCGTCCATTCGTGGGGGATGGCGGCGGCGGTGAGGTCGTCCAGCCAGATCGGTGCCACCGGGTGTGCGGGGTCACCCAGCCAGGTGTAGCCGTGGCCGGCAAACACCACGCGCCAGTCACCGTCGCGGAATGCCCCTTCGGTACTGGAGGCACTGATGCAACGGGCCTGGGGAACACGATTGGCGACTGCGTCCTGACTGCCGAGGCCGTTCTGTAGCAGGATCAGTTCCGCGTCGGCGCTCAGGCGATGAGCCACAGAAGCCACGGCCGCTTCGGCGTCATAGGCTTTGCAGGCCAGGAGCAGGCGTTTGATCGGCTCGGGGGCGTCGGCTGTTTGCCCGGGTACCGGGTATTGCCGGGCCTGACCCTGTTCCACCAGCGTCAGACCACCGGCGGCCCGATAGGCCTGCAAGCGTTGTTCATTGCGCAGTACCAGCCGCACCGGCAAACCGGCACGGGCCAGGCGCGTCGCCCACAACGTACCGAGGCTGCCGGCCCCCAGGACATGCCAGGTAGTAGGCATCAGTTTTTTACTCGGTTTGGCGCAGGCATCTGGGGGCTCGCAGTGTCGACAGGAAAAGACCCGTTATAATGAGCCCGATTTTAACCACAAGCCAAGCACGCGCCTTTGTCACGGGCGCGTCTTTTTTATTGGAGAACACTACATGCCGTCATTCGACGTGGTATCCGAACTGGACAAACACGAAGTCACCAACGCCGTTGAAAACGCCGTCAAGGAACTCGACCGTCGTTATGACCTCAAGGGCAAGGGCAGTTTCGAGTTCAAGGAGAAGGACCTGACCGTCAACCTGACCGCCGAGGCCGACTTCCAGCTTGAGGCAATGATCGAGATCCTCAAGCTGGCCCTGGTCAAGCGCAAGATCGACGTTCAGTGCCTTGAGGTCAAGGACGCCTATGCCTCGGGCAAGCTGATGAAGCAGGAAGCCGTGCTCAAGGAAGGCATCGACAAGGAACTGGCGAAGAAAATCGTTGCTCATATCAAGGACGCCAAGCTCAAGGTGCAAGCCGCCATCCAGGGCGAGCAAGTGCGCGTCACCGGCAAAAAGCGTGATGACTTGCAGGAAGCCATCGCGGCGCTGCGGGGCAAGGAATTCGGCATGCCTTTGCAGTTCAATAACTTCCGCGACTGACACCCGGTGCACAGAGGCATTGTGGGGAGCGGGCAAACGCTCTTTTCACAATGCTTCGCCCGGTCTTTCGTGGTTACGGCAATAGAAGGAGAGGTAGATGGACTTGAACGCTGAAGTGGACAACTTGATCAAGGCGTCCGAGGCCTGGATCCCCATGATCATGGAGTATGGCAGCCGGGTGCTGCTGGCGGTGGTTACGCTGGCCATTGGCTGGTGGCTGATCAACAAGGTAACCCGCAAACTCGGCGGGCTGTTGGCACTGCGCAATGCCGACCTGGCGCTGCAAGGGTTCATCAGCAACCTGGCGAACATCATCCTCAAGATCCTGCTGATCGTCAGCGTGGCGTCGATGATCGGCATTGAAACCACCTCGTTCATCGCGGCTATCGGTGCGGCAGGCCTGGCGATCGGCCTGGCATTGCAGGGCAGTCTGGCGAACTTCGCCGGTGGTGTGTTGATTCTGTTGTTCCGCCCGTTCCGCATCGGTGACTGGATCGAAGCTCAAGGCGTGGCCGGTACGGTCGACAGCATCCAGATCTTCCACACCGTGATTCGCACCGGTGACAACAAAACCGTCATCGTGCCCAACGGCAACCTGTCGAATGGCATCATCACCAACACCAATCGCCAGCCGACCCGCAAAGTCGTGTTCGATGTCGGCGTGGATTACCAGGCCGACCTGCAAAAGGCTCGCGAAGTGTTGTTGGAGCTGGCCAAGGACGAGCGTGTACTGGCCGATCCAGCGCCTGAGGCGGTGATTTCCACCCTGGGCGACAGTTCGATCACGGTGTCGTTGCGGGTATGGGTCAAAACGGCCGATTACTGGAGCGTGATGTTCATGTTCAATGAACAGGCCCGGGATCGTTTGAAGGACGCGGGAATTGATATTCCGTTTCCGCAGCGGGTTATTCGGGTGGTCCAGGAAGGGGCAGCGTAATAACGCTTTGAATGCATGAGATGATTGTTAGTTAGCTTGCTAATTACGAAGTTGCTTTCAAGTTGACTTGTAATGGGCACAAAAAAACCGCTCACCTGGATCAGGTGAGCGGTTTTTTATTTGTTGCCGGTGTAACTATCGAATGACCGCTGAATTACAAGATGCTCAGAGGGTATTCGACGATGAAGCGGAAGTCGTTGTTGTCACGGCCAACACCGGTGCTTCCACGATAGAACGCGCTACGAACGCGGAAAGACAGGTCTTTGGCTGGACCGCTTTGCATAACGTACTTGGTTTCGAAGTCAAGTTCGTGTTCTTTGTTGTCATCATCGTCGCCAACAGTAATGTTGTCACCTTTGATGTAGCGAGTCATGAAGCTCAGACCAGGAACGCCGTAAGTCTTCATGTTCAAGTCGTAGCGAGCCTGCCAGGAGCGCTCGTCTTGATTGTTGAAGTCGGAGTATTGGACGGAGTTGGAGAGGAAGATAGTACCGCCGCCGTCAACGCCGTAAACGTAGCCAGTGTCACCGGTGGAGCGCTGGTGAGCCAGGGTGAATTTATGGGCGCCGATGCTATAGGCTGCTGCGAGGGACCAGATGCGGTTGTCGATGTCACCGCTGAGGTCTTGACCCTGGCTCTTGCTGTCGTAGCCGTTGAAGTCGAAGTTCAGGGACTGATCTTCGTTAATCGGCAGGGTGTAGTTCAGGTTGAGGTATTTCTTCTTGAAGTGGTCATCCACATCAGAAGCAGCCACGCCAGCTACGAAGTTGTCAGTGAACTGGTAGGTTGCGCCAGCAATGTTAGCGGAGGTCAGGCCAGGGTGTACACCGTCGGTAACGTCAATGCTATCGCGACCCATGCCAACCTGATCGCTCAAGGAAGTGAAGCGACCTGCGCTCAGTTCCAGGCCCTTGATTTCGTTGCTGGTGATCAGGGTACCGGTGGCAACTTCAGGCAGCAGACGACTGTCGTCGGTGGAGAACACTGGGCTGCTGGTGAACTGGTTACCGTATTTCAGAACGGTGTCGGACAGGCGGAATTTAACTGCGCCGCCAGCCTTCGATTGAGTTTCTTCCAGATTGCCATCGCTGTCCGCGGCGAACAAACCGTTACCGCGACGACCGCTGCCGCCGTCGAAGCGGACGGAGCCCAAAGCGAAAGCGTCAACGCCTACGCCTACGGTACCTTGGGTAAAGCCCGACTCGTAGATAGCGCGTACGCCAAGGCCGGCTTCTTCGCGATAACTTTGTTCGTCGCTGGCGTTGTTCTTCCAATCACGATTCATGTACAGCATACGGCTCAGAACGTTCAGGCTCTGATCTTCGAAAAAGCCCTTGGATTCTTCCTGGGAAGAGGCCATTGCGAACTGCGAGGTACTGGCCGAAACAGCCAGTGCGATCATGCTCCACTTCATCACGCGCATCGTGATTTGCTCCTTTGGTTTTTAGAAGAGTCTTGCCGTCCCACCTGTTTTTTTATCTGGGCGGCTCTTTCTTTTTGTGTCGGCGCGAACTTATATCACGACGACATTCATTGGCGATACTTGCCCATCCAATCTTTCAGCTTCTTTACGACCCTGTCGCCAATGGCTCGATCCATGTCGTATTTGGGCTGTTCCGGCGCAATCGGACTCACAACTCGAAGTTGCTTCTTTTTTTCCGGCGTCGGTGTAAAGAGTCCTTTGTTACTGCGCTTGAAGCTCCCTGTGGGCAACCTTGCCACTTTATTTATAGGCCAGCAGGTTTTCGCTTCCGGCGATGCCTTGCAGGCGATATGGGGATGAATGCAACAAGCATGCTCAAACCCGGATTTTGTTCACGTTTTTTTCACATTCTCCATTTTTGCATGGTGAAACCTCATGAAACCGGGCTCCAAAGGCCTTGTTTTAAATGAGGTTGACTGCTGTGGCGCTCTCGTGTTTAGAACCGCTAAACGCTGCGAGACAACCAAAAACGTTACCGGTTCACCCTCTCAGTGAGTAGATCACGGATGCTTCGTGCACTGAGCGTAGACGCGTTGTGCTGTTTTGGTGCAAAAAATCTCTACCTTGTACGAAAATTTTACAGGCTCAGTGCAAGAGGCAGTGCTCGCAGCGCCCGTCTCAGGCCTATGTGTTACCGGCCGCGCTGAGTTGGTGCGCGTACTGGAAAAAAAGCCTCGGACAGGGTCATGACAGTACGCAGTGAACCCTTCGACGTTCAAGGGTATGCTGCGGCTCTATGTCCCCCTCAGGCCCGCTGAGTCGGGCAAAATCGATAACCAGCGAGGAGTGCGCGCGGTGTTTGCTTTAGATCCACAACTGCAACAAGACACGTTAGTCATGGGTGACTTCCCGCTGTGCCGGTTGCTCTTGTCCAACGATTCCAATTACCCGTGGTTCATCCTCGTGCCGCGACGGGAAAATATCAGCGAATTGTTTCAATTGGATGACGCCGACCAGCGGCAGCTGTGGAAGGAAACCACGGCCCTGGCCGAAACCCTCAAGGACTCCTTCAATGCTGACAAGCTGAACGTTGCAACCTTGGGTAACGTCGTCAGTCAGTTGCACATGCACGTCATCGTGCGCAAGCGTGATGACGCGGCCTGGCCAGCGCCGGTCTGGGGCAAACACCCGGCCAGGTCGTATACTGCTGAACAGGTGAAGGTCATTCGCGACCGATTGCGAGCGGCCCTGACCGATGATTTCAAGTTTCTGGAGGGCTGAAACCATGAACCTTGAAGAGCGTGTAACGGATCTGGAAAGCCGCCTGGCGTTTCAGGATGACACCATCCAGGCATTAAATGACGTGCTGGTGGAGCAGCAACGAGTGGTCGAGCGTCTGCAGCTGCAAATGGCCGCGTTGCTCAAGCGCCAGGAAGAGATGGCCGGGCAATTCGAAACCTTCGAAGAAGAAGCGCCTCCGCCTCACTACTGACCGACCGGAACGACAGGCAATAAAAAACCGCGAGCAGCCAGGCTGCATCGCGGTTTTTTTACGCTTGGGATCAGCGGCGCGGTAGCGCGGCGATCACATCTTCGGCCTGCAGGCCCTTGTCGCGGTTCATCACGGAGAACTCCACGCGCTGGCCTTCGACCAGAACGCGGTGGCCTTCACCACGAATGGCTCGGAAATGCACAAAGATGTCATCGCCGGAGTCGCGGGAGATGAAACCGAACCCCTTGGAAGTGTTGAACCACTTCACGGTGCCGGTATCGCGGTTGGACATGTCGTAGTTTTGCGGTGCGGCGGCCGGTGACGACTTCTTGTAGAAGCTGACAGCCAGGTGCAATGCCACGGCGAGCAGTGATGCGGCCAGGCTGAACAGCACGGCCGGTTGACCGGCGATTTGCGGCATGGGTGCCAGCAGGGTCAGGGTTTGCAGGGCAACGGCCAACACCAGCAAGGCGCTGACCAGGTTTTGCAGTTGATGACGTGGGCCTTTGTTCCAGTAGGGGATAACAGGTGCAAGGGTCAGGTTGAGCAGGCCGAAAAAGGCCAGGTAAAGCGCATCGGGATGTTGCAGGTAAGGCGTGGCTTCGGAACCCAGGCTAGGGATGAAGGACAGCAGCAGGGCAGCTGCGCCCATTAGCAAGTGGACGATTTTCAACATTTTGATTGACTCACGGTTAAGACGGATCACAAGGAAGAGCTGATCGGGGCGGTTCGCTTCGGAACAATAGAGAGGCGTTGGACACATTCCCGAATCAGCCTATGCGCCATGCCCGGAAAAATAGGCGTAGCGACACACTGCCTATTTAACAGCAAAGCCCCGACCTTCTCAAACCCGTTACGGGGGGCGGACCGCGCTGTTCGTCGGCGCAAGGTATCAGGCAAGGGCGTGAAATCTCCCGCCTCGTCGGAACCGTCCGGTGTTGCGGCTTGTCGGTTCAGGAGGGCTGGCGATTTGTCGCAGGCTGGCGGCGGTAACACCGGCTAGAGTGCAAGAGCCGCTGTCGAATTCATCACCGCAGGAGATCAACCAACATGGCAATTGATATCGGGATCAGTGAAGAAGATCGCAAATCCATCGTCGAGGGGCTTTCACGGCTGCTGTCGGACACTTACGTTCTGTACCTCAAGACCCATAATTTTCACTGGAACGTCACGGGGCCGATGTTTCGCACCCTGCACCTGATGTTCGAGGAGCAATACAACGAGCTGGCGCTGGCGGTGGACCTGATTGCCGAACGCATTCGTGCCCTCGGCTTTCCTGCGCCGGGCGCTTACGCCGTGTATGCACGCTTGTCTTCTATCAAGGAAGAAGAAGGCGTGCCTGGCGCCGAAGACATGATCCGCCAGTTGGTCGAGGGTCAGGAAGCCGTGACGCGTACGGCCCGCAGCATCCTTCCTTTATCGGACAAGGTCAGTGACGAACCGACCACCGATCTGCTGACCCAGCGCATGCAGGTCCATGAAAAAACCGCATGGATGCTGCGCTCGCTGCTGGAAGACCGGTAAGCGCTGGGCCCGGCGATGACGGGGGGCATTATCGCCCGCACTTTGTGTAGGACGTCGTAATTCGTCGCCTGCCTGCTGCTGGCTTGTCCTACGCCGATGGTCATAAAGTCATCTGGATCTGGCGATGCCGTTGAGCTTCCATAGAGCCACAGATTGGTTGTTCCAATTGAGAGGTTCGTATGGCAAAGGAGTGTCAACGGTATGATTCAAGGAAAGGAACCTGGGGAGGGTGTGCATGGGCGCTTTCAGCCCATTACCATCGACCCGTTCGTCCGGGGGTTCGACATGCAGCTGGCCCGGCCCCTGTCCCGATCGATCCGCCTGAACGGGTTCGCCACCTGTCTTCGGCTCGAGCAGGTCTATTGGGATATTCTCGGTGACATGGCCCAGCTCAACAGCTGTTCCATCAGTACTCTGCTGTCCCATGTGGACCGGGAAGTGCACCTGCGCCATGGCGGGGTACGCAACTTCAGCGGTTTAGTGCGCGTGGTTTGCGTGGTGCACAGTTTGAAGGAGGCAGGGACGGAGGTCGTGGGGCGTCATTGGCGTGATGAATGCGTGGCGCCTGTCAGTGGCTGAGACCGACCGGTAACGGCCTGTGCCGTCTTACGGCTGCACAGGCCGCATTTAATGGATATAATCCCGCTCTTTGCCGCAAAGCCCAGCCTTTGCGCGAGTAACCTGATCGCCGAGACAACCCCCATGCCGATGTACGACTATCAATGTGCTTCCTGTGGTCATCAGATGGAAGCCATTCAAAAGATCAGCGCGGCACCGCTGGTCGACTGCCCTGCCTGTCAGGCGCCGGAACTGAAAAAGATGCTGTCCATGCCAGGTTTCCGCCTCGGTGGCACCGGCTGGTATGAAACCGACTTCAAGACCGGCGCCAAGAAGAACCTGGCCGGTGGCGACAAAGCTGACTGAGTTGAACACGCGCGAGCTCTTGCACGGGCAGGGCCTCCAACCGAATTTCGAATTACGAGAAGTGAAACCACTACCATGATGCGCAGCCATTATTGCGGCCAACTGAACGAAAGCCTGGAAGGTCAGGAAGTTACTCTTTGCGGATGGGTCCATCGTCGCCGTGACCATGGCGGGGTGATTTTCCTCGATATCCGTGATCGTGAAGGCCTGGCTCAGGTAGTGTTCGATCCGGACCGCGCTGAAACCTTCGCCACCGCCGACCGCGTGCGCAGCGAATACGTGGTCAAGATCACCGGCAAGGTACGCCTGCGTCCGGCCGGTGCCGGCAACGCCAACATGGCCTCGGGCATGATCGAAGTGTTGGGCTACGAGCTGGAAGTGCTCAACGAAGCGGAAACCCCGCCGTTCCCGCTCAACGAATACTCCGACGTGGGTGAAGAAACCCGCCTGCGCTATCGCTTCATTGACCTGCGTCGCCCGGAAATGGCCGAGAAGCTGCGTCTGCGTTCGCGCATGACCACCAGCATCCGTCGTTACCTGGACGAGAACGGCTTCCTCGACGTCGAGACGCCGATCCTGACCCGCGCCACGCCGGAAGGTGCTCGCGACTACCTGGTGCCGAGCCGCACCCACCCCGGTAGCTTCTTTGCCTTGCCGCAATCGCCGCAGCTGTTCAAGCAACTGCTGATGGTGGCCGGCTTCGACCGCTACTACCAGATCGCCAAGTGCTTCCGCGACGAAGACCTGCGTGCCGACCGTCAGCCTGAGTTCACTCAGATCGACATCGAGACCAGCTTCCTCGACGAAAAAGACATCATGGGCCTGACCGAAGGCATGATCCGCAACCTGTTCAAGGAAGTGCTGGGTCTGGAATTCGGCGAGTTCCCGCACATGACCTTCGAAGAGGCCATGCGCCGCTACGGTTCCGACAAGCCGGACCTGCGCAACCCGCTGGAACTGGTGGACGTGGCCGATCAGCTCAAGGAAGTCGATTTCAAGGTGTTCAGCGGCCCGGCCAACGACCCGAAATGCCGGATCGCGGCCCTGCGTGTGCCAGGCGGGGCAAGCATGCCGCGCAAGCAGATCGACGACTACACCAAGTTCGTCGGCATCTACGGTGCCAAGGGGTTGGCGTACATCAAGGTCAACGAGCGCGCGGCGGGTGTTGACGGCCTGCAATCGCCGATCGTGAAAAACATCCCTGAAGCCAACCTGAACGTGATCCTCGATCGCGTGGGCGCGGTTGATGGCGACATCGTGTTCTTCGGCGCTGACAAGGCCAAGATCGTCAGCGAAGCCTTGGGCGCGCTGCGCATCAAGCTGGGTCACGATCTCAAGCTGCTGACCTGCGAATGGGCGCCGATGTGGGTCGTCGACTTCCCGATGTTCGAAGAGAACGACGACGGCAGTTTCTCCGCGCTGCACCACCCGTTCACCGCGCCGAAGTGCTCGCCTGAGGAGTTGGAGGCCAACCCGGCCACCGCTCTGTCACGTGCTTACGACATGGTTTTGAACGGCACCGAGCTGGGTGGCGGTTCGATCCGTATCCATCGCAAGGAAATGCAACAGGCAGTCTTCCGTCTGCTGGGCATCAGTGAAGCGGAACAGGAAGAGAAATTCGGCTTCCTGCTCGATGCTCTGAAGTACGGTGCACCGCCTCACGGTGGCCTGGCCTTTGGCCTGGACCGCCTGGTGATGCTGATGACCGGCGCCCAGTCGATTCGTGAAGTGATCGCGTTCCCGAAAACCCAGAGCGCGGCCGATGTCATGACCCAGGCTCCGGGTGTAGTGGATGCCAAGGCACTGCGCGAGTTGCACATCCGTCTGCGTGAACAGCCAAAGGCTGAGTAAGGCCGACACCTGAAGGCGCATCTTCGGATGCGCCTTTTCATTGGGGTCGATATTTCTGGTTGCCGGCTACTGTGCGAGCGCAGGGCGGGCAATGTTGCAAAGAGAAACCGGAGCGAGTTATGGCAGGTCATTCCAAGTGGGCGAACATCAAGCACCGCAAAGAACGTCAGGATGCCAAGAGGGGCAAGATATTCACCAAGTGGATCCGTGAGCTGACGGTCGCTGCCCGCCAGGGTGGCGGTGATCCGGGTTCCAACCCGCGCTTGCGCCTGGCCCTGGACAAGGCGCTGGGGGCGAACATGAGTCGCGACATCATCGACCGCGCTATCGCCCGCGGCGCGGGTGCGACCGAAGCCGATAATGTGGAAGAGCTGACCTACGAGGGTTACGGCCCCGGTGGCGTAGCGGTGATGGTCGAGTGCATGACCGACAACCGCAACCGCACCGCCGCCGCCGTGCGTCACGCCTTCAGCAAATGCGGGGGTAACCTGGGCACCGACGGTTCGGTGGCGTACCTGTTCGAGCGCAAGGGGCAGATCAGTTTCGCGCCGGGCCTCGATGAAGATGCCCTGACGGAGGCGGCCCTGGAAGCCGACGCCGATGACGTGGTCAGTCATGAGGATGGTTCGTTCGACGTGTTCACCTCGTTCGCCAGCTTTTACGCCGTGCGCAATGCCCTGGAGGCTGCCGGTTTCAAGCCGGCCGACGCGGAAATCGTCATGCAGCCGACCACCAGCGCCGAACTGGACCTGGAGGGTGCCGAGAAGGTGCTCAAGCTGATCGACATGCTCGAAGACCTGGACGATGTGCAGAATGTCTACTCTAACGCGGACATTCCGGAGTCGGTGGCTGAACAGCTTGGCTGATAGCGTTGTTGGTACAGCAATCTTGTTCAGCTATGCGTAGGTGCTTTATGTGGGAGCGAGCCTGCTCGCGATAGCGAGGGTCCAGCTTGCAAAGATGTTGCAGTGATACCCCTATCGCGAGCAGGCTCGCTCCCACAGATTCAAACACTTCATCTCCAAACCGCAGGCGTTATGACTTTAATCCTTGGTATCGACCCCGGTTCGCGCATCACCGGCTACGGCGTGGTTCGTGATACCGGGCGCGGCTGCGTGTACGTCGCGTCAGGCTGTATCCGCACCGGTGCCGGTGAGTTGCACGAGCGTTTGCAGATCGTTTATCGCGGCGTGCGTGAAGTCATCCAGACCTACGGCCCGGTCACCATGGGCATTGAAAAGGTCTTCATGGCGCGTAACGCCGATTCTGCCCTGAAGCTGGGGCAGGCTCGTGGGGCGGCCATTGTGGCCGGTGCCGAGGAAAACCTGGAAATCGCCGAATACACCGCGACCCAGGTCAAGCAGGCAGTCGTTGGAACGGGCGCGGCGAACAAGGAGCAGGTGCAAATGATGGTGATGCATCTGCTGAAACTGGTCAGCAAGCCGCAGATCGACGCCTCCGACGCCCTGGCCATCGCCATTTGCCATGCCCATACCCGTTCCAGCCTGTTGCCGCATGGCCTGGGAGCCGCACGCAGTCGTGGCGGGCGCCTGCGTCTCTGATAGCATCAGCGCAATCTTTCGTGAGCCCGAGCATTTTGCGCCTGTGTCGTCGGCCTCCATGCTCCGGCCGTTACTCGCCAGCCCACGGCTGGCCTACGCCCAAGGATCTGAAACGTGATTGGACGCTTGCGCGGCACCCTGGCTGAAAAACAGCCGCCGCACCTGATTCTGGATGTAAATGGCCTGGGTTATGAGCTGGAAGTGCCCATGACCACCTTGTATCGCTTGCCGTCGGTCGGTGAACCGCTGACGCTGCACACCCATTTGGTCGTGCGCGAGGATGCCCAGTTACTCTATGGCTTCGTCGGCAAGCGCGAGCGGGATTTCTTCCGAGAGCTGATTCGTCTCAACGGCGTCGGCCCGAAACTGGCCCTGGCCTTGATGTCGAGCCTGGAAGTCGACGAACTGGTGCGCTGCGTGCAGTCCCAGGACACTTCGGCCCTGACCAAGGTGCCAGGTGTCGGCAAGAAAACCGCCGAGCGCCTGTTGGTCGAGCTCAAGGACCGTTTCAAGGCCTGGGAAGCGGTGCCGGCCATGTTCGCGCTGGTGCCTAACCAGCCGGACGCGCCAGCGCCCGCGGCCAGCGCGGAAAACGATGCGGTCACCGCACTGATCTCCCTGGGCTACAAGCCGCAGGAGGCCAGCAAGGCGATTTCCGCTATCAAGGAAAAAGGCTTGAGCACCGAAGACATGATTCGTCGTGCCCTGAAGGGAATGATTTAAGTGATTGAAGCCGATCGTCTGATCGCCGCCACGGGTGCCCCCCGTGACCGTGAAGAAGTACAAGACCGTGCGATTCGTCCCGTCAGTCTGGCCGATTACATCGGTCAGCCGGCGGTCCGCGAGCAAATGGAACTGTTTATCCAGGCGGCCCGTGGGCGCAGCGAGTCTCTGGACCATACCTTGATCTTCGGCCCACCCGGTTTGGGCAAGACCACCCTGGCCAACATCATCGCCCAGGAGATGGGCGTGTCGATCAAGAGCACGTCCGGGCCTGTCCTCGAGCGTCCGGGTGACCTGGCGGCGCTGCTGACCAATCTTGAGCCCCATGATGTGCTGTTCATCGACGAAATCCACCGGCTGTCGCCGATCGTCGAGGAAGTGCTGTACCCGGCGATGGAGGATTTCCAGCTCGACATCATGATTGGCGAGGGACCGGCGGCCCGTTCCATCAAGCTCGATCTGCCGCCGTTCACCCTGGTGGGCGCCACGACCCGCGCCGGCATGTTGACCAACCCGCTGCGGGACCGTTTCGGTATCGTCCAGCGCCTGGAGTTCTACAACAACGCCGATCTGGCGACGATCGTCGGCCGCTCGGCCGGCATTCTCGGGTTGCCGCTGGACCCGGATGGCGCTTATGAGATCGCCCGGCGGGCGCGGGGTACACCGCGGATCGCCAACCGGCTGTTGCGTCGGGTCCGGGATTTTGCCGAAGTTCGCGCCAAGGGCCACATCACCAAACCGATTGCCGACCTGGCGTTGAAC
Source organism: Pseudomonas sp. N-137 (assembly GCF_034555295.1). Classification (NCBI taxonomy): domain Bacteria; kingdom Pseudomonadati; phylum Pseudomonadota; class Gammaproteobacteria; order Pseudomonadales; family Pseudomonadaceae; genus Pseudomonas; species Pseudomonas sp. N-137. Next base: position 367,461 of record NZ_JAXUDQ010000004.1, on the reverse strand, counting down.
CTGCTGGACATCGACGAGCGTGGTTTCGACCACCAGGACCGGCGCCTGCTGCTGACCATGATCGAGAAGTTCGACGGCGGTCCGGTGGGCGTGGACAGCCTGGCGGCGGCCATCAGCGAAGAGCGCCATACCATCGAAGATGTGCTGGAACCGTACCTGATCCAGCAGGGCTACATCATGCGCACCCCTCGCGGGCGTGTGGTGACGCGTCACGCCTATCTGCATTTCGGCTTAAACATCCCGACACGAATGGGTGAGATGCCGGTGGTAGACGAATTCCTCGATGCCGTGGACGATTGAACGACCTCTGTGCAGCGACTTTTTTCAGGTTCGTGCTGTCCCAGACGACACCCGGAGCGTCATTGCATTTCGAGAATGAAAAAACAGTTGCCTGGCCGATTGGCAACCTGAGGAGTAAGCACTAGAGTATGCGCGCGCAAAACGGGCTGGAGTCGTTCGCACATCGCTGTCGCGTTTATTACGAGGACACCGATGCCGGCGGCATCGTTTACTACGTCAATTACCTCAAGTTTATGGAACGGGCTCGAACCGAACGGCTGCGGGAACTGGGTTTTGCCCAATCCGCGCTGGTGGGAGAGGACCTGTTATTCGTCGTGCATTCCAGCGAAGCGCGCTACCACGCGCCGGCGCGACTGGACGACGAGCTTCTGGTAAGTGCCGATGTCATCGAATTGAACCGTGTCAGCCTGCGCTTCAAGCAGCAGGTCAGGCGGGCTACGGATAATGCGCTGCTCTGTGAAGGGCAGTTTCTGGTGGCCTGTGTGCGCACCCATAGTTTGAAACCCCGGGCCATTCCCGAAGCTCTACGTGCGGCCTTTGCCGGCGTGAGCGGCGCCGGTACATACTCAGAGCAGGAGATAAAGCGTGGAAGCTAACGTCGTCGACCATTCCTCCATGTGGAGCCTGGTCAGCAATGCCAGCGTTGTGGTGCAGTTGGTAATGCTGATCCTGGTAGCCGCATCGGTGACCTCATGGATCATGATCTTTCAGCGCAGCAATATGCTGCGCGCCGGTCGTCGAGCCCTGGAGAGCTTCGAGGAGCGCTTCTGGTCCGGTATCGACCTGTCCAAACTCTACCGCCAGGCCGGCAGCAACCCGGACCCGGACTCGGGGGTCGAGCAGATCTTCCGTGCCGGCTTCAAGGAGTTCTCCCGTCTGCGCCAGCAACCAGGCGTGGACCCTGAGGCGGTGATGGAAGGCGTGGCCCGTGCCATGCGCGTCGCCATCTCCCGCGAGGAAGAAAAACTCGAGCAGGGCCTGCCATTCCTGGCCACAGTCGGTTCAGTCAGCCCGTACATCGGCCTGTTCGGTACCGTGTGGGGGATCATGAACTCCTTCCGTGGCCTGGCCACTGCCCAGCAAGCGACCCTGGCCACCGTGGCCCCGGGTATTGCCGAGGCACTGATTGCCACCGCCATCGGTCTGTTCGCGGCCATCCCGGCTGTTATCGCCTACAACCGCTTTGCTGCCCGCAGCGAAACGCTGACCAGCCGTTACTACACCTTCGCCGATGAATTCCAGGCGATCCTGCACCGCAAAGTGCACACCAGCGAAGAATAAGCAGGTATTTCCCAATGGCTTTAATCGCTCGAGCCCGAAAAAAGCGCAAGCCGGTTGCCGAGATGAACGTGGTGCCCTACATCGACGTGATGTTGGTGCTGCTGGTCATCTTCATGGTGACCGCGCCGATGCTCAATCAGGGCGTGAAGGTTGATCTGCCCAAGGTTTCCAGTGAAGCCTTGCCGCAGGACAACGACACCCAGGTCCTGACCATTTCGATCAAGGCTGACAAGACCTACTACTGGAACCTTGGCAGCGAAGTCGACACCGAGAAGCAGCAGGACCGGGCCATGACCTTGCCGCAGATGACCGATGCGGTGACCAAGATCATCAACGCCGGCAACAGCAACGGCAAACGCACCCAGGTCTTCATTCGCGGCGACAAGACCGTCGACTACGGTGCGGTGATGGGCGCCATGGGCGGCCTGCAGAAAGCCGGGGTCGGTAATGTTGGCTTAATCACTGAGGCGCCCTGATGCAGCAACAGCGAGAGCCGTCCGCCTCGGAAAGCTACTTCTGGCCTAGTGTCTGGGCAATTGGCCTGCATGTGCTGGTGTTTGGCATGCTGTTCGTCAGTTTTGCCATGACTCCGGAGCTGCCGCCGGCCAAGCCGATCGTGCAGGCGACCCTGTATCAGCTCAAGTCCAAGAGCCAGGCCACCACGCAGACCAACCAGAAGCTTGCCGGTGAGGCGAAGAAATCCGCCGCGCGCCAGACCGAAGTCGAGCAGATGGAGCAAAAGAAGGTCGAGCAGGAAGAGATAAAAGCTGCGGAACAAAAGAAAGAGCAAGCGGCTCAAAAGGCCGAAGAAGCCAGGAAGGCTGACGAAGCCAAGAAGGCCGACGAGGCGAAGAAAACCGCCGAGGCCAAAAAGGCCGAAGAAAAGAAACTGGCTGATATAGCCAAGAAAAAATCCGAAGAAGAAGCCAAGAAAGCCGCTGAAGAAGAGGCCAAGAAAGCGGCCGCTGAAGAAGCGAAGAAAAAGATTGTCGAGGACGCGAAGAAAAAAGCGGCCGAAGACGCCAAGAAGAAAGCTGAAGCTGACGAGGCGAAAAAGAAAATCGCCGAAGACGCGAAGAAGAAAGCCGCCGCCGACGCCGCCAAGAAAAAGGCTCAGGACGCAGCGCGTAAATCCGCCGAAGAGAAAAAGGCCCAGGCCTTGGCAGATTTGCTTTCCGACACGCCGCAGCGCCAGCAGGCATTGGCTGATGAGCAGGGCGATGAAGTCGCCGGCAGTTTCGATGATTTGATTCGCGCCCGAGCGGCAGAAGGCTGGGCTCGTCCACCTTCGGCACGCAAAGGCATGACTGTAGTATTGCAAATCGGCATGTTGCCCGACGGTACGGTTACCTCGGTCAGCGTGGCCAAGTCCAGCGGTGATGGCCCGTTCGACGCTTCGGCGGTCGCAGCGGTCAAGAACATTGGGCGATTGACGGAAATGCAAGGAATGAAACCGAGCGATTTTGCTCCCTATCGTTCATTCAAGATGACATTCACACCTGAGGATCTAGCCTTGTGAGAAACCTTCTTCGATCAATGCTGGTCGTTATCTGCTGCCTGGCAGGGATAGCGGTAGCAGAGGAAAAGAACATTCTGGTCACCAGCGGCAGCGATCGGGCGACCCCGATCGCCGTCGTACCGTTCGGCTGGCAGGGCGGTAGCGTCCTGCCGGACGACATGTCGGAAATCATCGGTAATGACCTGCGCAACTCGGGTTACTACGCGCCGATTCCGAAGCAGAACATGATCAGCCTGCCGACCCAGGCCAGCGAAGTCATCTATCGCGACTGGAAAGCCCTGGGCGCCCAGTACCTCATGGTCGGCAACATCGTGCCGGCCGGCGGTCGCCTGCAGGTGCAGTACACCCTGTTCAACGTCGCCACCGAGCAGCAAGTGCTGACCGGTAGTGTGTCGGGCAGCGTCGATCAGCTGCGTGACATGGCGCACTACATCTCCGACCAATCGTTCGAGAAACTCACCGGCATCAAGGGTGCGTTCTCTACCCGCATGCTCTATGTGACGGCCGAACGCTTCTCTGAGAAAAACACCCGCTATACCTTGCAGCGTTCAGACTATGACGGTGCTCGTGCAGTGACCCTGCTGCAATCGCGCGAGCCGATCCTGTCGCCGCGTTTCGCCCCCGATGGCAAGCGCATCGCCTATGTTTCGTTCGAACAGAAGCGCCCGCGTATTTTCATGCAACACATTGACACCGGTCGCCGTGAGCAAATCACCAACTTCGAAGGCCTGAACGGTGCGCCAGCCTGGTCGCCGGACGGTACGCGCCTGGCATTCGTGCTGTCCAAGGACGGTAACCCGGACATCTATGTGATGAACCTGGCTTCGCGGGCGATTTCTCGCGTGACCAACGGTCCCGGCATCAACACCGAACCGTTCTGGGGCAAGGATGGCTCGACCATCTACTTCACTTCCGACCGTGGCGGCAAGCCGCAGATCTACAAGACCAGCGCCAGTGGTGGCGGTGCCGAACGCGTAACCTTCGTCGGTAACTACAACGCCAACCCTAAACTGTCGGCGGACGAAAAGACCCTGGTGATGATCCATCGCCAGGATGGCTTTACCAATTTCAAGGTGGCGGCTCAGGATTTGCAGCGAGGTAGTGTAAAGATCCTCACTGATAGCACTCTGGACGAGTCACCTACTGTTGCGCCCAACGGCACCATGGTAATCTACGCCACCCGCCAGCAGGGCCGGGGAGTCTTGATGCTCGTGTCCATTAATGGACGCGTGAGGCTCCCGCTTCCTACCGCACAAGGCGAAGTCAGAGAACCGTCCTGGTCCCCTTACCTGAACTGACGCGGCGCAATACGTTTTACTTAACACACTGGGGTTCATTAGGAGTTTCACGATGGAAATGCTGAAGTTTGGTAAATTTGCTGCGCTGGCTCTGGCCATGGCTGTAGCTGTAGGTTGCTCGTCCAAAGGCGGCGACAACGCCGGTGAAGGCGCTGTTGATCCAAACGCTGGTTACGGCGCTAACACTGGTGCAGTTGACGGCTCCCTGAGCGAAGAAGCTGCTCTGCGCGCAATCACCACCTTCTACTTCGAATACGACAGCTCGGACCTGAAGCCAGAAGCCATGCGCGCTCTGGACGTTCACGCCAAAGACCTGAAGTCGAACGGTGCTCGCATCGTTCTGGAAGGCAACACCGACGAACGTGGTACTCGTGAGTACAACATGGCACTGGGCGAGCGTCGTGCGAAAGCCGTTCAACGCTACCTGGTACTGCAAGGTGTTTCCCCAGCTCAGCTTGAACTGGTTTCCTACGGCGAAGAGCGTCCAGTTGCTACCGGCAACGACGAGCAGTCCTGGGCTCAAAACCGTCGCGTCGAACTGCGTAAGTAATTCGTCATGCGAACGTGCCGCCGTGCTGTAACTGTTCTGGCTCTCAGCCTCGCGCCGCTTGCGGCGTGGGCTGCGGTTCCCGTGGTCGATAATGATTCCGGCTATAACAATAGCGCAAGCAATTATCCGCCTGCAGGTTACGGTACGAGCGGCGCCTATGCCGGGGGAGGGGTTTCGGCCCCTGTCTCGGCACAGGGCCAGCTGTTCAACCAACTGCAGCAAATGCAAGACCAGATTTCACGCCAGCAAGGCGCGATTGAAGTTCTGCAAAATGAAGTTTCGCGCATGAAGCAGGAAAACCTGGAGCGATACCAGGATCTTGATCGGCGCATAGGAACCGGCGTTGCACCTGCCGCGACTCCTGAGAATTCTCCAGCCGGTGGCGACTTGAACGCCCCTGGCGCAGCCGCAGGCGCGGGAGCAACTGCTCCGGCACCTGCAGCCGGCGGTGAGCCGGCTGATCCGGCGAAGGAAAAGCTCTATTACGATGCGGCCTTCGATCTGATCAAAGCCAAGGATTTTGACAAGGCCAGTCTGGCCTTTGCCGCTTTCCTTCGCAAATACCCTAACAGCCAGTATGCGGGCAACGCCCAATATTGGCTGGGTGAAGTGAACCTGGCCAAGGGCGACCTGCAAGGTGCCGGTCAGGCCTTCGCCAAGGTCTCGCAGCTCTATCCCAAGCACGCCAAGGTGCCGGACTCGCTCTACAAGCTCGCTGACGTGGAGCGTCGCCTGGGCCACACCGACAAGGTCAAGGGCATTCTGGAGCAGGTGGTGGCCCAATACCCGGGTACCTCCGCCGCCCAATTGGCTCAGCGTGACTTGCAGCGTATGTGAGGCTGTTTGATCCGTTTCGAAGAAACCCGCGCTTGTCGCGGGTTTTTTCGTTAGAATTCACGCCCTTTTTATGAAACACGCTTCTTGGGATCTGCGCGTTGGCGGGGTTGCTGGAAGTGCCTGACGGAGGCGGACAGCCTGTTTAGCTGTTACGCCCGTGGCGACTATGCAAGACACATTGAGAATTACCGAAGTTTTTTACTCGTTGCAGGGTGAAACGCGAACGGCCGGGCTGCCCACAGTATTTGTGCGCCTCACCGGTTGCCCGTTGCGTTGCCAATACTGCGACAGTGCCTACGCCTTCAGTGGCGGCACCCTGCGCAGCCTCGACGACATTCTTGAGCAGGTGGCCGGTTTTCGCCCGCGCTACGTCTGCGTTACGGGCGGCGAACCACTGGCGCAACCCAACGCGATCCCCTTGCTCAAGCGGTTGTGCGATGCCGGTTACGAGGTATCGCTGGAAACCAGCGGCGCCTTGGACATCGCACCCGTTGATCCGCGAGTCAGCCGCGTCGTCGATCTGAAGACCCCAGGGTCCAAGGAAGCCCATCGCAATCGCTATGAGAACATCGAACTGTTGACGCCCAACGATCAGGTCAAGTTCGTTATCTGCTCGCGGGAAGATTATGACTGGGCCGTGTCCAAGCTGATTCAATACGGGCTCGACCAGCGGGCTGGCGAAGTGTTGTTTTCGCCAAGTCATCATGACTTGAACGCCCGGGAGCTGGCGGACTGGGTGGTGGCGGACAATTTGCCGGTGCGCCTGCAATTGCAGCTGCATAAATATCTTTGGAACGACGAGCCGGGGCGCTGATATGACTGAACACTCGAACATTGCAGAAAAACGTGCCGTCATCCTGTTGTCCGGCGGCCTCGATTCCGCGACGGTCGTGGCCATGGCGCGTGCCGAGGGCTACCGCTGCTACACCATGAGTTTCGATTACGGCCAGCGCCACCGCGCCGAACTGCACGCCGCCGAGCGGGTGGCCCGGGACCTGGGTGTCGTCGAACACAAGGTGATCGGCCTGAACCTCAATGGCATCGGCGGCTCGGCCTTGACCGACAGCTCCATCGACGTGCCTGAAACTCCCAGCGAAGGCATCCCGGTGACCTACGTGCCGGCACGCAACACGGTGTTCCTGTCCCTGGCCCTGGGCTGGGCGGAGGTGCTGGGCGCCCGTGATATCTTCATCGGCGTCAACGCCGTGGATTATTCCGGCTATCCGGACTGCCGTCCGGAGTTTGTCGAAGCGTTCGAGCGTATGGCCAACCTGGCGACCAAGGCCGGTGTAGAAGGGCAGGGCTTCCGTATTCAGGCACCACTGCAGAATCTCAGCAAGGCCGACATCGTTCGGGCGGGGGTGAAGCTTGGCATAGACTACGGGCTCACCGTTTCCTGCTATCAGGCTGACGATCAGGGGCGCGCCTGCGGCAAATGCGACAGCTGTCGCCTGCGTGCCGAAGGCTTCGCGGCGGCGGGTGTGAGCGATCCAACCCCTTATTTTTGATTTATTTCAAATTAGGTGTTGAATAGTCCTTAGAAATCAGTATTATACGCGCCACCACACAGCGGGTCGTTAGCTCAGTTGGTAGAGCAGTTGGCTTTTAACCAATTGGTCGTAGGTTCGAATCCCACACGACCCACCATTTTTAGCAGTTTTAAAAGTCTGGAAGGCCCACGAAAGTGAGGATTTCCGGATTTTTTTTTGCCTGTAGAAAACTCGCCGCTTGAAAACCGGAACCACCCGACGATTCGAGTGGTTCCCTGGGTTGTTAAAGCAAGCCGTCCTCGGCGCATACCTTCACGATCTGTTCGCGAAACCAGATGTTGGCGTTGTCCTGGCCGGGTTTCTCGCTCCACATCATATCCAGCGTAAAGTTCGGTAAGCCCACTGGTGGCCTGCGATGGCTGTATTTGCCTTCATCGCAGGTCAACGCCTGGATACGCCGAGGCAACGTCAGGATGAAGTCGGTTCCCGGAATCATATTCAGTGCTGCCACGTAGCTGTTGGCCCGAGCGACAATCTGTCGGTTGTAGCCTTGCCGGGCGAGCCAGCCGTCCACCATGTTGGTGTCGGAGGTCCAGGGCGTCGGAAAAACATGCTGGCAGGCGACGAACGCCTCCAGATCAAATTCCTCCCTGGGCAGTGAAAAGTCTTTATCGACCACGCAGACCAGTTCATCTTCCAGTAATACTTGCGAGCGCAACCCCTTCGCGCCGCGATGAAAGTTGGGGCCAAAACAAACAACCAGGTCGAATCGACCCTCCATCAATTCGTCAACCGGAATGTCTTTGTGAAATTTCGTGATGTTAATGATGACGGGGAAACGGCTGCCAATGAATCGTTTCACTAGCTGGGGAAGTATAAGAAGTTCGAAATACTCCGGGGCGCAAATATTGAATGTTATTTCTTTCTGCGTGGGGTCGAATGTTTGAATGCCGGAGTGGCATATATTTATGGTCTTGAGGATGTTGAGTACATGGCTGTACATGGCCGTGGCTTTGTTCGTGGGCCGCATGCCACTACGGGTATTGATGAATAACTCATCTTCGAAACTTGTGCGCAGCTTCTTCAGGCAGTAGCTCACGGTTGACTGGCTCACACAAAGGGTCTCGGACACCTCGGTGACGCTGCTTTGCTCATACACCGCGACAAACACCATCAGGTCCTGCATGTCCAGCTTTCTAAGCAAATTACTATTGAGCATAAGATCCTTCTCGGCGCAATCCATCAGCTAGCGTCCCTTGTTTTTATGACAAAGGGGTTTATTTATATATTAGCGGAAGGCATTTATTTTTTAAATGGCTTGTGGGAATTTTCTTAAATATGCTCGCCTCGCTTTTTATAGAAATCCTGCACAAGGACGGAGGAGGACGATATGCAAATTCGCGTCGCAGAAACTAAGACACCGTTATGGGTGCAAGCCACTGAAGTAGTGAAAGAGAAATTTCGCCGTTCTTATTCGGCGTCGGTTGAACCGAATCCACAATACTTTGCGGTCACCCAGGATCCGTCAGACCGTATTCTTGCCTGTGCCGGTATTACATTCGCGGACCACCGCACACTGTTTTCCGAGCAATACCTGGCGCAACCGATAGAAGTGATTTTGTCCCAGCGCCTGGAGAAAACCATCGACCGCTCAAACATTGTCGAGATCGGCAACCTGATCTCCCATCACCTGACGGCCGGCATGATTCTGGTCAACATGATTCCCCTGTTGTCCTGGTGCATGGGTGGGCATTACTTGTTGTGTACGGTGACACCCCGCGTTCGGCAAATGATGGAAAGTTGCCAAATCGATTTCGAGCCGCTGCTGACAGCAGACCCTGCGCGCCTGGGCGAGGAGGGTGGCAAGAACTGGGGGACTTATTACTCCAAATTGCCTGTCACCGGGTTCATCCGGGTAGACCCGCAGCGCTCGCGTTTCGCGGCCATGACGCTCAATACCTCGTTCACCCAACTGCCTGGCGATTCACTGGCGAGGGCGCAGCCATGAGCGGCGGATTTATCCATCACTTGCAAAGCGCGTTGCAAGACAATCGCCAGGCTGTCTGCGCGGTGGATTGGTCGGCGTCGGGCGGCGAGCCGGTGGCATTGACCTATGGCGAGCTGGAACATCGTGCCCTCAATCTGGCCGCCGAACTGCAACGGCGTTTTCCCAGCCCGGCCCATGGCGATCATGTGGTTTTGGGAATTGCCACGCGTAACAGCAGCGACTGGCTGGTGGCCGATCTTGCTTGCCTGTTTGCCGGGATTACCGCGTTACCGTTGCCATTGGCTTTCAGCCAGGCTCAGGCGGAGCACCTGGCCGAGCGTTGCGACGGGTTTGTAGTGGATGCCGCCGGGCAGCGGACACTGGCGCAGCGATGGAAGTTGAATTTCCCTGAAAGCCGTTTGCGCCACATCAGCGAGCCGGTCATCGAACAGCCTTTGTTGCATACGCCCGACGGTGATGAAGACTGGATCTGCAAAATCATTCACACCTCGGGCACGACCAGTCGCCCGAAGGGCGTGCAGTTGAGTACCCAGGCGGTCGGCGCCGTGCTGGCATCGCTGCGTCAACGTATGCCCGCCGATGCTCATCGCCGTTACCTGTCGCTGGTGCCCTTGAGTTTGCTGCTCGAACAGGTGACTGCCGCCTATCTACCGTTGCTGGCGGGCGGAACCGTGCATTTCTTGCCACCGAACGAAGCATTGCTCGGCGAGCCTGGAGCTTCGCCACAGCGTCTGGTCGAGTGGATCCTGCAGGTCCAGCCAACGGCCCTGACAGTGCCGCCGGTGATGGTCAACCGCTTCCTGGAACAAATGGACGAGGGCGGCGAGCAGGGCGAGAGACTGGCGCGCTATCTGCAATCGGGTGCGCATATTACCTGTGGCGGTGCGGCGGTCAGCATCGATGTACTGCGCGGACTGGAAGAACGGGGCATTGCTGTGTACCAAGGCTACGGCCTGTCCGAGAACGCCTCGGTGGTCAGCATGAACACCTTCGAACAGCAGCGCCTGGGCAGCGTGGGCAAACCCTTGCCCCATGTCCAGGTGCGTATCGGCGCCGACCAGACCATTGAGGTCAAGAGCAGCTCACTGTTCAGTGGCTATTCCGGCACGGACCCCAGTGCCTGCTCCATGTCTGCCGATGGCTGGATGGACACTGGAGACCTGGGCATGCTGGACGACGATGGCTACCTCTATGTGCACGGGCGTAAGAAGAACGTGATCTGCCTGCCCAACGGGCGCAACGTCAGCCCTGAACAGGTTGAGCTGGAGTATCGCAAATACCCCGGCGTCAACGATGCCGCAGTGTTTTTCGATGAGCACCATGGCCTGGTGGCGTTGCTGTGTGTCGAGTCGGCCCCCGCGCGCGATGAGCTGGTGGCCTGGTCCGCCCGGCGTTTTTCCGACATCGAAAGACCCAGCCGACTCTGGTTGTTGACCCAGGACGACCCGTTGATCGAGCAGCTTTACACCGTTACCGGCCGGCCAAAACGCGCCGACATCGCCACTGTTTTTTCCACTCTGCAAGGGACTGCATCCAATGACCACGCCTGCCTTTCACTTTGAAACCGCGGACATCTCTATCGTCGAGTCGCACCACTTCGCCAGCCTGGGCAAGAGCGAGCTGTATGAGCTGCTGGGCCATTACGGGGTCGTGCTGTTTCGTAACTGTATCCACAGCGCCGAAGATTTCAGCGCCTACGTCAAACAAAACAGTTCGCGGCTGAGCCTGGATCCGGCCCGCGTCATGGTGGGCGGCGCGGCACAGTTGGTGGACGCGGGACATCAGGCGGTTGGCCTGCACTGCGAAAACGGTAACTCGCCGTTCTGGCCGGACATGACCTGGTTCTATTGTCAGGAAGCACCACGCAAGGGGTCGCAAACGACGTTGTGTGACGGTGAGAAGGTGTTGGCGAAACTGTCTCCAGCCTGCCGCAGTTTTTTTGAAGAAAACCCTATCCGCTACAGCCGTACCGTTGCGGGGGAAAAGTGGCGTCGCTTGGTTTGCCACTATTCGCCAGCGTTGTCGGACCCGGCGGCCGTCGAAATCGAGGACCTGTGGCAAATCATCGGGGAGGACCCGCAGACGGCTATTTCCTTCAACCCGGCTGATGACTCCATTCACTACGCCTTCAGCACCCCGGCGATCCTCACGTCCGCGTTCAGCCAGCGTCCGGCCTTCGCCAACAGCATCCTGGGACCTTCCTTCAACTACGAAGCTCCGGTGATCGACACCGTGGGGGGGCAGCCGATTCCTGCCGGGTTTCTGCGGGAAATTGCCGAAGTGTCCGCCCAGTACACCTGCCCGGTTGGCTGGCGCGATCACGACGTGGTGATGATCGACAACCGTCGGGTCATGCACGGTCGTGAAACCATCGTCGACGAACGTCGACGCATCTTCAACGCCTTGAGCTATCGCTGAGACTCATCATGACGAACAACAACAAATACATTGTCAGCGGACAGTACGAGAGTTATCTCGATGGCGATGGCCGGCAGATTATCGACCTGAGCGGCGGGTTCGGTTTCCAGGTGCCGCCGGTGATCGAGGCGGTCAGTCGCCAAGCGGACATCATGGGGTTATCCAACCGGGTGCTGATGTCCCAACCGCTTATTGCCTTGTGCCGACGCCTGGCCGAGCTGCTGCCTGCGCCGCTCGTCAACTCTTATGTGTGCAGCTCCGGGGATGAGGCGTTCGAGGGCGCATTGAAGTTGTGCAAGGGCCTCAAGCCCAAGGGCAACACCATCGTGTTCATCCAGGGGGGTGATTATGGCGCGCTGACCTACGGACGTTGCCTCAGCGCCGCGCAAGATGATCTGGCCGTGCAGAGTTTTCTAGGGTTCAAGCGAGTGGCGATTCGGCATCTCGCTGACCTGGACACGGTGGACTGGAGCGATTGTTTCGCGGTGTGCCACAGCAACACCCGCGTGGATGCCAGCGGCCGATTGCAACTGCTCGATGCTGCACTGCTCGAGCAATTGCATGCCCGCGCAGCACAGGCTTGCGCGCCGGTCATCGCGGTCGACACCCACAGTTGCCTCGGTAGCCTGGGGACGCTGTTCGGTTTCCAGCGTTATCGTCCTGTCCCGGACATTGTCGTGCTTGGGGGCCCCTTGGGGGGCAGCGCGATTCCCATCGGCACCTATACCTGCAGCGAGCGCATGGCCTGGCAGGTCTATGGGCGCAGCAGTCCGGCCAAACACGGCAGCACCACCGCTGGTAATCCGATGGCGTGTGTAGCGGCCCTGGCAGCCCTGGATTATGTGCAGGCCCACGACTCGCCTCTGCATTGTCTGGAGAACGGTCAGCGGCTGGTGCAAACCCTGGCGCCATTCGGAGCGGTGGCTGTGGGTGGCTGGGTCAGCCTGCCGCTGGCCGATGATCTGCAGCCGTCCCTGCTGTGCGAAGCGCTTTACCAGCAAGGCGTTTATATCAGCCCACCCCGGGGCCGCGAATTGATCTTGCGCTGCCCGATCACTGCACGCCCCGAACAGATTCAACGTGCCGCCCACCTCATCAAGGAGACGCTAAGCCATGTCCTTACTCAGGCCGCATGAACAACTGCTGGATGATTGCCAGCGGCACTGGAGCGCCTCGGCGGCCAAGCTGTATCGCCTGGGCAAGACCAGCGTAGAACAGCAGACCGATGGCATCCATGTCACCGATCACACCGGCAAGCGCTTCATTGACTGCGCGTGCAGCTACGGGGTGTTTATCGTCGGGCATCGCAACCCGACGGTGCGTGAGCAGGTGCAGGCGCAATTGAATCAGTTGGCCTGGGTCCCGGAAGGCCGGCGCCATCCGCTTCAAGACAAGCTGTCCGAGCGGCTTTGCCAACTGGTGCCGGGAGAATGGGGCGACGTGCAATTCATGGTCTCGGGTGCCGAGGCCGTCGAGCAGAGTCTGCGTTATGTGCTGCGGATCCAGCCTCAGCGGCGCAGGATCGTCGTGATGAGCGGCTCTTATCATGGCAAGACTTTGGCGGCGATGAGCATTCTGGGCCAGCAACAGCACCACAGCAGTTATGGCATCGCTTGCCCCGAAGTGACCTGTGTCCCCTACGGCGATTTCGCCGCCCTGCAAAAGGCCGTGGGCGAGGGTGTCTGTGCGGTGTACGTCGAGCCGATTCTGGGCGGCGCTCATCTGCAGGTGCCCCCGGTGGGCTACATGGCCAACCTTCGCGCCTTGTGCGACGCCACGGGCACGCTGCTGGTGGCAGATGAAATCCAGACCGGTTTCGGCCGATGCGGCAAATGGTTCGCCGTGCAATATGACGACGTGGTGCCTGACATCATGATCCTCTCCAAGGGCCTGACCGGCGGCTACACCTCGTTCGCTTGCGCCATGTACAGCCGGCGCCTGGCCACCCAGTATCCACTCAGCGAAATCGAGCCCGACACGCGAACCAATGGCGGGCATCCGCTAGCGTGTGCCTCGGCGCTCGCGGCCATCGACTACATCGAGCAACACAACCTGGTGGAGCTGTCGCGGGTCAACGGTGGGTTGCTGCGCCACGGTCTGCAACGGCTGGCCTTGCGTTATCCGCACATCATCGAGGATGTGCCGGGCGTCGGCCTGATGACGGGCCTGCGCCTGCGTGGTTCGGTCTATGAGGCGCTGATGAGCATGGAGCTGGGCAAGCGTGGCGTCCACGCCGGGCATTCCATGAATGAAAAGGCCGAACGCCCGGTGTTGCGTTTTTATCCGCCGCTGAATATCACGCCCGAAGCCTTGCAGCATGTCCTGGCGATGATCGAAGAGTCCCTGCAAGCCATCGATCGGCGCCCGGCGCTGGCGGTGAAAGCGTTTTCCCTGGTGGTGCGCAACATGTATCTGTTGCCCAACAAGTGGCTGCGCAGCAAGGAGGCGTCATGAGCCTGTTCAACCCCGATACGCTGACCCTGCGGGAAATGGCCGGTCTGCTGCGCCGTGGCGTGCTGACCAGCGTCACGTTGCTGGAGTTTTACCTGCAACGCATCGCTGAGCGTAACCGGCACATCAACGCACTGATCCAGCTGGCGCCAGTCGGGGAACTGCGGCGCCAGGCTCGCGAGGCTGACGAGATGGCGCGCGTTGGCCAGATCAGTGGCCCGCTGCATGGCATTCCCATCACCATCAAGGATGTCCTGCATGTGCGTGGTTTCAAGATGTCCCGAGGGCTGGGGGAGCTGTTGGGCGAACCCAGCGAGCAGGACGCAACGGCCGTTGCCCGGCTTCGACAGGCCGGGGCGATCATTCTGGGCATCAGCAATGTGCCTGAGCTGTGCATGGCCTTCGAAACCGAAAACCTGGTCTACGGCCGGACCCTGAACCCCCACGACTTGCAACGCTCCGCCGGCGGCAGCAGCGGCGGTGAGGCAGCGGCGATCGCTGCCGGGTGTTCCCCGGCCGGGCTGGCGTCCGATGCATGTGGCAGTGTGCGGATACCGGCGCACTTCAATGGCATCTGCGGCTTGAAACTGACCCAGGGGCGGGTGCCGCTGACCGGCCAGTTTCCCAATGACCGTTCCGGGCTGTTCCACATGACCTCGGCCTTTGGCGTGATGGGCCGCTATGTCGATGACCTGGCGCTGCTCGGCCAATTGATCAGCGGTGCCGATGGGCAAGATCCGGACACCGTCGATGTACCGTTCACCGCCAGCGAGCCGCTGGCCAACCTGCGGGTGGCGCTGTTCTCGGCGTCGAGCCGCCCGCCGGTCAGCGCGGCGGTGAGCCAGGTATTGCAGCACGTCGAACGATGCCTGGGTCCGGTGGTGGCCGAGGTGAGCACGGTCGCGCCGCCGATGCTCGATGAGGCCTGTGATGTGCTGTGGCGGGTGTTCATCACCGGCGCTGACGCCGGTCGCGGTTGGCGGCAATTGTTCGAGTCCATGAACAAGCGACGTTTTACCCCGGCCATCGCTCAATTGCTGGACATGAGCGAGGCGGTGGAGTTGACCGTGGATGAGGTCAAACGCGACTGGATCATGATCGATACGTTTCGCTATGAGTTGGCGAAATTCTTCAAGCAGCATGACCTGTTCATCTGCCCGGTATTTCCGGACGTCGCGTTCCGTCACGGGGAGTCCCTGGAGGATCGCGACCGGTATGCCTTCGTGTTCCCGTTCAGCCTCAGCGGTTCCCCGGCAGTAGTGATCCGCGCCGGAACGGACCCGACTACCGGGATGCCCATCGGCATCCAGATTGTCGGGCCTCATTGGCAGGAAGAACGGTTGTTGGCAGTGGCTGCTTTCCTGGAGCGTGAGCTGGAGCGCTGGAGTCCGGTTACGCCCCGTCCGGCATCGACGTACTGACCGCCCTCAAGCCGTGACGGTTCTGGTGTTTCGGCTGCTGAGCACCAGTGCCAGCATGCCGATACCCACCAGGGCAGCACCGAGGATCTCGATCATCAGCGGTTGCTGCCTGAGCCAGAACCAGTGCAGTACGGTCACGAACAGGGTGCTGAGGTAGACATAGGAAACCACCGTGGACGGCGCGATTACCCCAATTGCCCGGTGCAACAGCCAGAAAGTGGCGAGGGTGCCGAACACGGCCAGGTACATCAGCCAGCCGATGTCCAGCGTCGACAACTGCAGAGCGCTGCGCCAGCCGCCGCTGAACAGGCAAAACACCAGCAGAAACAGCGCCCCGAACAGCATGTTCCAGAACGTCATCGTCACCGGGTCGCGGCCTTTCAGCGCGCGGACCTTGAACCGTTGGCTGAGGGGGGAATACAGCGCCATCGCCAGGCAACCGGCGCCGAAAACCAGCACGGGATAGAGCGCCGGCAATTGTCCCGGGGCCGAGCCCTTGAGGGTCAGCAACACTGCGCCGATCGCTGCGGTCGACATCGGCAGCAGGCGGGTCTTGAGGCTTGGGTTGGGCAGCAGAAATACCTCGAACAACAAGGTCATCAACGGCACCAGCGTGTACAGCGTCGCGGTATTGACCGCCGAGGTGTAGCGCAACGCTTCGAACAACGAACCGAAGTACGTTGCCAGCAACAGGCCAAGTACGGCATGGGCCAGCAGGCCTTTGCCGGAGACCGGCGAGGTGTTTTTCAGCAGTAAGAGCGGCAGGAACATCAGGGCGGAAAACAGCAGTCGCAAGCCGGTGAGCAGGATCGGATCGATTGACTGACTGACCTGCGCCGCGGCAAAGAACGACGCTGCGATCAGGATTGCCCAGATGAGCATGCCCCAGTGAGCGGCTGCGAAACCGACGTTTTTCATCAAGGTTCTATTCCTGCTTTCAAATACCGGAACGTCATGAGGGACAAATCGGCCGGCTGTCATGGTGAGTGTGAAAAACAGGGCCGCAGTCAACTGCAGCCCTTTGACGCCACTAGCTGATATGTCGCGCGTAGTGTTTGGGATTGAAGCGCAGGACCATCACGATCATCAGCGCCATGACCGCGGTGAGCGACCACCAGGCCCATTCGAAGCTGCCCAACTGATCGCGGATCATCCCGGCAATCAACGGCGAGAGGCCGGCGATCAGGTAGCCGATACCTTGCACGAACGCCGTCAGACCACCGGCCCGACGTGGGTTGTCCAAGTGATCGAGGGATACGATCAGGCTCATCGGGAACAGACCGCCAATGCCCAGCCCCAGCAGGCAAGGCCACAACAGGCTGAAGCGGTCCGGGCTGAGGATCAGGCCGCAGAACCCCGCGATGATCAGGGCCAGCAAAACCGCCAGGACCAGGCGCTTATCCTGGCTGCGGTTGGCAATCGCCGGGGTGACGAGGCCGGACAATACTTCCATCGCGGTGAGGAACCCCAGCAGCAGGCCGGCGTGCTGTTCGCTCCAGCCTTTTTCCACGTAATACGGCGCCAGCCACGCCAGCACGCAGGTGTAGGAGGCGGTGCCGAGGCCGAAGAAGATCGCTAGCAGCCAGGCCCGCGAATTGCTGAAAAACGATTCCTGGCGCTGCGCCGGGGCTGCGGGCAAAGGCGTGACGGCCGCGCGCTGGGCGTACCAGCAGCCCAGGGCGATCAACGCCAGCAGTGCCCAGATCGCCAGGCCGATACGCCAGCTGCCGGTCTGCGCCAGGACGAACGGTGAAAACGACGCCGCAAGTGCCGCGCCGCCCATGATGGACGTGACGTACAGGCCCATGAACAACGAGACATTGTCGGCGAAGCGCGATTTGATCAGTGCCGGCATCACGGCCTGGATCAGGGCGATACCGATCCCCGCCAGCACCGCACTGACAATCAGCTCGGCGGCGCTGTCCAGGTACAGGCGCGATGCCGTGGCGATGCCGATGATCAGCAGCGACAGCACAATGGTGCGGTGCTCACCGATGCGCAGGGCAATGCGCATGCCCAAGAACATCGCCAGGCCCATGGCCATGACCGGCAACATGGTCAGTAACGAAGCGGTGCTGAAACTCAGCGGCACCTCGCCGCGAATGGCTGATAACAATGGCCCGACCGCCGCCATAGAGGGGCGCAGGTTCAGTGCCACCAACACCACGCTGACCATCAGCCAGACGGCGTGGGTGCTTGAAGTTCGAACGTTTTCCATAACAGAGCCTTGCTGGATAAAGCTCCATTTAGGCTGGGATGTGAGGGGTGGGGCAAACTGAAATCTGGTGGGGGGTATTTAAAAATCAGGTGCACTCCAAACCCCTGTTCAGCGGAGTCAGTCGTGCTATTCCATCGCCGGACTCAACGTCCCGAGCCATGCCACCAACGCCAGTATTACCACCGCCACGGACAATTCCAGAGCCATGCTGCGCCGCAGGGCATTGACCGCCACGCTGTGCTCCCCGGTCTGCCGAGCCTGTTCCAGCAACGGGCTCAGATGAAAACGATTCAGCGCGGCAAACACCAGCATCGCCGCGAACAACACGACTTTAAGCGCCAGCAATTGACCATAGGTGCTATCCAGCAGCCCGTCGACGCGAGGACCGACGATGAACAGATAGTTCACCACCCCTGTCACACTGATCACCACCACAATCACCGCCCCGGCTGTTTCAAACCCGGTCAGGGTTCGCGCCAGGACCGGCAGCCGGTGTTCAGCACGGCGAAGTAGCAGGGCAAACGCAGTCAGGGCGCCCACCCAGCCGCCCGCCGCCCACAGGTGCAGAAAATCGGTGATGAAGTGCCAGTTACGGCGCAGGCCTTCGTCCATGGCGCCATGCCCGGCCCAGGCCAGTGTCGCCAGGGCCACGGCACCGCTGAGGGTGACCAGCCACAAGCTGACGGTCGGTGCCGGGTGGTTCAGGGCCACAGCAATTGTCGCCAGCAACAGCGCCGCGATCCGAACACGCCAGCTCACACCCACGTCGGTCTCGAACACCATCATTTCAATGTGCGGCAACAGCTCGTTCCAGTCGGTGACGCCGCTCATGGCCCAGGCCATGCACAGCATGGCGGCCACCGACAACAGCACGCCAAACAGCGCTGTGGTCAGCACAAGTGCTTTGAAGTGCACCACCACGCCCGAGATCCGCTCTGGACCGCGCAAGCTATACAGACCGAACGCGGCCAGGCCGAACAACACCATCAGATCCAGGTACAGGGCCAAGCGCAGAACAATGTTGAGCAGGTCAATGTTGATCGAGGCGCTCAAGTCACTTCACCTTGAACGTGACATTGCCGGTAATCGGGTGAGTATCGGACGACACCGCGCGCCACTGGACCTGGTAGGTGCCGGTGGTGAGCGGAGCGTTCGGGGTAATGACCATGGTTTTGGGGTCATCGCTGCCGGAGACCTTGGCCTTCATGGGCATGGGCGAGTGCGCCGACATGCCGGGCATCCCGGTCATGACCAGCTTGGCGCCGGAGAACTTGGTCATCAGGTTCTCGGAAAAATGCAGTTCGATCTTTGCCGGCGCCGCACCTTCAGCACCTTCGGCGGGCGTGGAGGAAAGCAGCTTTGGGTGCGCTTGGGCCAGGCCACTGATTAACAGGCCTGTGGACAGCGCGACGGTGACTACAGCGGTTCTGATAAATGACATGCAAGGACTCCTACAGCTCAGGTTTCTAGTTTTTTAGTTGACTGCGATTACAAACACCCTCAGAACCACATGCGCACGCCCAGCACCAGGCGTGCCTCGCTGCGGTCTTCGTTCTCTTCCCGGGCGTAGTCGGCAGTGTTGCCGTAGACGCGGTTCCAGGTGACGCCGATATAAGGGGCGAACTCACGGCGGATTTCGTAGCGCAGCCGCACACCCACTTCAGTGTCCGACAGCCCGGAGCCGACACCGCGATCGGGATCGTTCTTGCCGTAAAAGTTGGCTTCGGCGGTGGGTTGCAGGATCAGACGATTGGTCAGCAGGATGTCGTAGTCGCCTTCCAGGCGCACCGCACTCTGACCGCCTTCGCCGATGAACGCGGTGGCCTCGGCTTCAAAGTTATACAGCGCCATGCCCTGTACACCGAAGGCGGCCCAGGTTTGCGGGTCGCCCGGCTTGAAATCCTGGCGCACGCCGGCGACCACGTCCCACCAGGGGCTGACGGCATGCCCCCACAGGGCCTGGAGTTCGGCTTCCTCGGTCTTGCCGTTGGTGCGTTCGCCTTCGGAGCGCAGCCACAAGCGATCGATGTCGCCGCCGATCCAGCCCGAGGCGTCCCAGCTCAGGGCACTGCCATCATCGGCGTCTTGCCATTCCAATTGGTCGATGAGCAAGAATGAATGGATGGCGCTGTCATGCACGGCATGGCCGCCATGGTCTTCGTAGACGGCGGCGCGGTCGGCGTCGGTCAGCTCGGGAATCGACGTGCGGCTGCTGGTGGGGGCCGATTGCATCGGTTCCATACCCTGCATCGAGTCCATGCCTTGCATCTGGCTATGGTCCATCCCCTGCATCTGGCTGTGATCCATGCCTTGCATGGCATCGCTCGCGGCCCAGGCCGAGCCAGTGGCGCCCAGGGTGAGGCTGGCAAAAAGTGCCAGGGGGTAGTGAAAAATAGTGGTCATGGTCGGCTCCTCATTCCTGCACCCGAACTTCACGGAACATCCCCATCTCCATGTGGAACAGCAAGTGGCAGTGATATGCCCAGCGTCCGAGGGCGTCGGCGGTGACCCGGTAACTGCGTTTGGAGCCCGGCGGCACATCGATGGTGTGTTTACGCACCATGAACTGGCCATTCTCGTCCTCCAGATCGCTCCACATACCGTGCAGGTGGATGGGGTGAGTCATCATGGTGTCGTTGATCAGCACGATGCGCAGGCGCTCGCCGTACTTGAGCAGCAGCGGTGCGGCATCGGAGAACTTCACGCCATTGAACGACCAGCTGAATTTCTCCATGTGGCCGGTCAGGTGCAGTTCGAGGGTGCGGCCCGGTTCACGCCCGTCGGGGTCGGGGAACGTGCTGCGCAGGTCCGAGTAGGTGAGGACCTTGCGACCGTTGTTGCGCAGGCCCATGCCCGGGTCGTCGAGCTTGGGGCTGACGCTCATGGCCTGCATGTCCACCAGCGGATTGTCTTTTTCGGAGTCTGGATGGGACAGCCCGTCGTCCATGCCTTGCATGGAGCCGTGGTCCATCCCCGCCATCTGGCTGTGATCCATGCCCGCCATGCCCGCCATGCCTTGCATCGATCCGTGATCCATACCACCCATGCCCATGTCGTCCATGGTGACCAGTGGCCGTGGATCCAGCGGCGGCACCGTTGCCGAAAGACCGGAACGGGTCGCCAGGGTGCCGCAGGCGTAGCCGGTGCGATCCATCGATTGGGCAAACAGCGTATAGGCTTCTTCGCTTGGCTCGACGATAACGTCATAAGTTTCGGCCACGGCGATGCGCAGCTCATCGACGCTCACCGGTTTGACGTACTGTCCGTCGGACGCCACCACGGTCATTTTCAGGCCGGGGATGCGCACGTCGAAATAGGTCATGGACGAGCCATTGATCAAGCGCAGGCGAAGGCGTTCGCCGGGTTTGAACAGACCGGTCCAGTTCATGTCCGGCGTCTGGCCGTTCATGAGGTAGGTGTAGGTGGCGCCACTGATGTCGGCCAGGTCGGTGGGGTTCATCTTCATTTCGGCCCACATCTTGCGATCGGCCACGGTGGCGGCCCAGCCGTTCTTGCCGACATCGTCAATGAAATCACCGACGGTGCGTTTGTTGTAGTTGTAGTAGTCCGATTGCTTCTTGAGCTTGCGGATGACATCGGCGGGGTCTTCGTCGGTCCAGTCGGTGAGCATCACCACGTAGTCGCGCTCGTACTGGAAGGGCTCGGGCTCCTTGGCGTCGATCACCAGTGGGCCGTAGACCCCGGACTGTTCCTGGAAGCCGGAATGACTGTGGTACCAGTAAGTACCGTTTTGCCGGACCTTGAATTGATAGACGTACATGCCATCGGGCTCGATGCCCTTGAAGCTCAACCCCGGCACGCCGTCCATGTTGGCCGGCAGCAGAATGCCGTGCCAGTGGATGGAGGTTGGATCTTTCAAACGGTTGCGCACCCGCAGGGTCACGGTGTCACCCTCACGCCAGCGCAGCAGCGGGCCGGGGATGCCGCCGTTGATGGTCTGGGCGATGCGCGGATTGCCGGTGAAGTTGACCGGGCTTTCGCCGATGAACAGGTCGAACTCGGTGCCCGTCAGTACATTGGGTTGGCCGGGGCTGGTGACCGCCCAGACGGGCGCGCGCCACAAGCCCAGGCCAGCCAGGATGCCGCCGGCAGTCAGGCCTTTTACGAAGGTTCGCCGGGAAGTATTTGATTGCATGCCGTTTGAAGTCCGTCAGTCGATTTGCAGCGAGCACAGGGGCGTCCGTGTGCAGGGTTGAAAGAAAGATGACACAGGCGGGAACGCGAAGTGATTACATTTCAGTCAGGTTGACGCGGCTGTGAGAGCAAGGCTTGCTCGCGATGAAGGCCATGCGGTTTTTCAGAAATCGAGGCGCCAGCTTCGCGGGCAAGCCTTGCTCCCACAGATAGAGCGCTGGCCACAGGGCACAGGTCAGAATGATCTTTTGCAACGGCGGGTTATTCTGTAGCCTTGCCGGCTTCACGCTATACCGTGCCTGATTGATACCCACTTTCCCGGCGGTACCCGAGTGGTCCGGAGCCGGGTGTATACTCGACTTTCGCGCAAAACGCGCCTGCAGGTCTTGCGAACATGACGCAAATTTCCGAACGCCTTCTGGTTCAGGCCCATCTCGACGCCAAACAGCCCAAGCCGCTGACCGCCGAGCAAGAGGCCTGGTACCGCGCCGCCATCGCCGCCGAGCTCAAGGCTCAGGATGCGGTGCTGGTCGCGCACTTCTACTGCGACCCGATCATCCAGGCCCTGGCCGAAGAGACCGGGGGCTGTGTGTCCGACTCCCTGGAAATGGCCCGCTTCGGCAACGCCCATCCGGCCAAGACCGTGGTGGTGGCCGGGGTCAAGTTCATGGGCGAGACCGCCAAGATCCTCAACCCCGAAAAACGCGTATTGATGCCGACCCTGGAAGCCACGTGCTCCCTGGACCTGGGTTGCCCGGTGGAGGAGTTCTCGGCGTTCTGCGACCAGCATCCGGAACGCACCGTGGTGGTGTACGCCAACACGTCGGCAGCGGTCAAAGCCCGGGCCGACTGGGTGGTGACGTCCAGTTGCGCACTGGAAATCGTCGAGAGCCTGATGGACAACGGCGAGACGATCATCTGGGGCCCCGACAAGCACCTGGGCACTTATATCCAGCGCAAGACCGGCGCCGACATGCTGCTCTGGGACGGCGCCTGCATCGTTCACGAAGAGTTCAAGTCCAAGCAGTTGGAGGACATGAAGGCGCTGTACCCGGACGCCGCGATCCTGGTGCACCCTGAGTCGCCAACTTCGGTGATTGAACTGGCCGACGCGGTGGGCTCCACCAGCCAGTTGATCGCCGCGGCCCAAAGCCTGCCAAACAAAACACTGATCGTCGCCACTGACCGTGGCATCTTCTACAAGATGCAGCAGTTGTGCCCCGACAAGGTCTTCATCGAAGCCCCCACCGCCGGCAACGGCGCGGCATGCCGCAGTTGCGCGCACTGCCCGTGGATGGCGATGAATACCCTGGAGCGCACGCTCAAGAGCCTGCAGGAAGGCACCAACGAGATATTCGTCGACCCGGCGCTGATCCCCCAGGCCATTCGCCCGCTCAAGCGCATGCTGGACTTCACTCAGGCGGCGCGGATGAAGCTGGCGGGCAATGCCTGAAGGTAGCTCCAAGTTGCAAGCTGCAAGTCCAAAGCTTGCAGCTTGCGACCTATTTCTTTTTCTTGGGAATTCGCACCAGCTGCGTATCCGAGTAGATGTCATGCCAGGTGCGCTTGCGCTTGTCGAACAGCGACCAGATGAAGCCCAGTCCCACCAGCAGCAATGAGGCGATCGACACGACAAATCGCAACAGGGCCTGCCACAGACTGATCGCCGTGCCATCGGCGTTCTGCACGCGAATGCACCACACCTGCATGCCCAGGGTCTGGCCGTTGTGGGTCCAGAACTTGGCGAAGAAGCCGAACAGCACGAAAAGCAGCACGGTGGACAGTAGCGGGTCGCCGTCCAGTGCGCCGGCGTCGGTGAGGGCGCGCATTTTTTCTTCGCCGATGATCGCCATCTGAATCATCTTGTAGACGCCGCCAGTGACGATCAGCAGGGCTGTGCACAGCAAAAAGTCATAGAACATCGCGGCCAGGCGACGGCCCAGGGTGGCGGGAGGGAACTCGCCTTGGGGGATGAGCAGGTGTTTGGGCATGACGGCCTCGGACGAAAAAGAGGCCATTTTACGGATTTACGCCCATAAAAAAGCCCCTGATATCAATCAGGGGCTTTTTTAATGCGCAAAAGCTACAACCTATGGGAGGGGTTCCACTTGGTCGGCCTGCATGCCTTTTTGGCCCTGCACTGCGACGAAAGTGACTTTCTGGCCTTCCTTCAGGCTTTTGAAACCGGTGCCCTGGATGGCGCGGAAGTGCACGAACAGATCCGGACCGTTTTCAGGAGTGATAAAACCAAAACCTTTTTCGTCGTTGAACCACTTGACGGTACCGCTCTGACGATCAGACATTTTCTTATTTCCTTGACGCTAAATTAATGACAGCCTCTTCCACATGAAAGAGTACTGGGGCTGGGTTGCAGGAAAGTAAGAGACGTCGAGCGGGATGTAGCGAACTTCATAAGCTACTGCCCAGGTCACGGTTCCAAGCGACCCATGCAAACACAGTGATCAAACTCTACGCCAACTATGAACAAAAAAACAACCCCCTCTGAAGGCCCGTATTTGCTCGGCATTCTCGTATTTATAGGGGCTGCGGGCTGGGGCTTATTCGATAGGCTAGTTCAATTGTTTTCAACGTTATAGGTGCAATTTCAATATCGAGTAGATGCACCTTTTTATGGCGGTTGCGTTACACATTAGTGCACGTATAACGCAACCGCGTTACGTATAGAAACAGTCAATCAACCGCGGTAGTAGCGTTGTGGAACAAATGGCATTTTGCTTACAAGCAAAGGCACTTTTTTCCCACGCACGATGGCCCAGACTGGCGTATCCAGTGCGACATAGGCGCTGTCCAGGTAACCCATCGCCAACGGAGCGCCCAGGGTCGGGCCGAAACCGCCGCTGCACACCGTACCGATAATCTCGCCCGCTTCGTCGACGATCTCTGCACCTTCGCGCACGGGGGTGCGTTCCTGGGGCAGCAGGCCGACGCGTTTGCGCTTCACGCCGCCCTGTTGCTGGGCGAACACGGTTTCAGCGCCCGGGAAACCACCGGCCCTGACGCCATCGGCGCGGCGGGCTTTAGAGATCGCCCACAGCAGGCTGGCTTCGATCGGGGTCGTTTCGGTGTTCATGTCGTGGCCATAAAGGCACAGGCCGGCTTCCAGGCGCAGGGAGTCGCGAGCGCCCAGACCGATGGCGGCCACTTCCGGCTCTGCCAGTAGGGCGCGGGCCAGCTTTTCGGCCTCGGCGGCGGGCACCGAGATCTCGAAACCGTCTTCACCGGTGTAACCCGAACGGCTGACAAAGCAGTCCATACCCAGCAGCGTGACGCGCTGGAACTGCATGAAGGTCATCTTCGCCACGTCTGGCGCCAGTCGTGCAAGCACGGTGACGGCGGCCGGGCCTTGCAGGGCGAGCAGGGCGCGGGCTTCGAACAGTGGCTCGATGCTGCACTGGTCGCCGATATGGGCGCGCAGGTGGGCCAGGTCCTGCTCCTTGCAGGCCGCGTTGACCACCAGGAACAGCTCGTCGTTGCCCAGGTTGGCGACCATCAGGTCGTCGAGGATGCCGCCGTTTTCGTTGGTGAACATGGCATAGCGCTGCATGCCCACCGGCAGGTCGATGATGTCCACCGGCACCAGGGTTTCCAAGGCTTTGGCGGCATTTGCGCCGCTCAGGCGGATCTGGCCCATGTGGGACACGTCGAACAGCCCGGCCTGATCGCGGGTGTGCTGATGTTCTTTCATCACGCCCAATGGGTATTGCACCGGCATGTCATAGCCGGCGAACGGCACCATGCGGGCGCCGAGTTCGAGGTGCAGGGCGTGCAACGGGGTCTTCAGCAATGGTTCGGTGGACATATCAGCTCCTGGAAAAAATGTAGAAGTGAGGCAAGCGCATCAGCATTCGATGATGTTGACCGCCAGACCGCCGCGGGCGGTCTCCTTGTATTTGCTTTTCATGTCGGCGCCGGTCTGGCGCATGGTGCGGATGACTTTGTCGAGGGAAACGAAGTGATGCCCGTCGCCGCGCATGGCCATGCGCACCGCATTGATGGCTTTCACCGAGCCCATGGCGTTGCGCTCGATGCACGGCACTTGCACCAGGCCGCCGATGGGGTCGCAGGTCAGGCCGAGGTTGTGTTCCATGCCGATTTCGGCGGCGTTTTCCACTTGCTGCACGGTGCCGCCGAGCACTTCGCACAGGGCGCCGGCGGCCATGGAACAGGCCACGCCGACTTCACCCTGGCAACCGACTTCGGCGCCGGAGATGGAGGCGTTTTCCTTGTACAGGATGCCGATGGCGGCGGCGGTCAGCAGGAACCGCACGACGCCATCTTCATTGGCCCCAGGGATGAAGCGCATGTAGTAATGCAGTACGGCCGGGATGATTCCCGCCGCGCCGTTGGTCGGCGCGGTGACGACGCGGCCACCGTAGGCGTTTTCTTCGTTGACGGCCAGGGCATACAGGTTGACCCAGTCCAGCACCGACAGCGGGTCGCGCAGGGCAGCTTCCGGGTTCTTGCACAACTGACGGTGCAGCGCCGCCGCCCGGCGCTTGACCTTCAGCCCGCCCGGCAGAATGCCTTCGTTGCGGCAGCCGGCCGCCACGCAATCCTGCATCACCTGCCAGATCTTCAGCAGGCCGGCGCGGGTTTCGGCTTCGGGGCGCCAGGCACTTTCGTTGGTCAGCATCACCTGGCTGATGGACAAGCCATAGGTGGTGCAGTGGCTCAACAAGTCCTTGGCGCTTTTGAACGGGAAGGTCAGGGGGGTGGCATCTTCGACGATACGGTCGGCGCCGGCAGCGCTTTCGTCGACGACAAAACCACCGCCTACCGAGTAATACTCGCGGCTGCGCACCTGCAGGCCCGCCGCATCGAAGGCGCGGAAGATCATGCCGTTGGGATGAAAAGGCAGCGGCTTGCGAATCATCGCCAGGTGCAGTTTTTCGTTGAATTCAATGCAGTGTTCACCCAGCAGGTTCAGGCGCCCGTTGCTGCGAATCTCTCGCAAGCGGGCGTCAACCGTTTCAGTGTCCACGGTATCCGGGTGTTCGCCTTCCAGACCCAGCAGCACGGCCTTGTCACTGCCGTGGCCTTTGCCGGTGGCGCCGAGTGAGCCGTAGAGCTCGACCTTGACGCTGGCGGTGGTGTTGAGCAGGTCATCACGACGCAGCCCTTCGACGAAACGGGCAGCGGCACGCATCGGGCCGACCGTGTGGGAACTGGAGGGGCCGATGCCGATTTTGAACAGGTCGAACACGCTTAACGACATGGTGTTTCTCCGGTTTCTTTTTATGAGGATCGACGGTTTAAGGTCTGGCATAGATCCTTGTGGGAGCGAGCCTGCTCGCGATAGCGGAGTGTCAGGCAACATCTCTATTGGCTGTTACGCCGCTATCGCGAGCAGGCTCGCTCCCACAGAGGATGCGGAGGGCTGGTAGATCGCCCTCCGCTCAGGTCAAGCGTAGCTTTCGATCGACGGGCAGGCGCAGACCAGGTTGCGGTCGCCGAACACGTTGTCGACCCGGCCCACCGGCGGCCAGTATTTGCCGTCGATCAACGACGCCACCGGGTACACCGCTTGTTCGCGGCTATAGGGGTGGGTCCACTCGCCGACGATTTCCGCGGCGGTGTGGGGGGCGTTTTTCAGTGGGTTGTCGTCTTTGTCCAGGCTGCCGTTTTCCACCGCGCGGATTTCTTCGCGGATGCAGATCATGGCGTCGCAGAAGCGGTCCAGTTCTTCCTTGGATTCGCTTTCGGTCGGCTCGATCATCAGCGTACCGGCCACTGGGAACGACATGGTCGGGGCGTGGAAGCCGAAGTCGATCAGGCGCTTGGCCACGTCATCGACGCTGATGCCGCTGCTGTCCTTGAGCGGGCGCAGGTCGAGGATGCATTCGTGGGCCACCAGGCCGTTGCTGCCGGAGTAGAGCACTGGGTAGTGTTCTTCCAGACGGCGGGCAATGTAGTTGGCGTTGAGGATTGCCAACTGCGAGGCACGCTTGAGGCCCGCACCGCCCATCATGCGGATGTACATCCAGGTGATCGGCAGGATGCTTGCGCTGCCAAATGGCGCCGCGCACACCGCGCCTTCCTTGCGCGCCATGTTGGCGTGGCCCGGCAGGAACGGTGCCAGGTGGGACTTGACGCCGATCGGGCCGACACCCGGGCCGCCACCGCCGTGAGGAATGCAAAAGGTCTTGTGCAGGTTCAGGTGCGACACGTCGCCACCGAACTTGCCCGGGGCGCAGAGGCCGACCATGGCGTTCATGTTGGCGCCGTCGATGTACACCTGGCCGCCGTTGTCATGAATGATCCCGCAGATTTCGCGGATGCCTTCCTCGAACACACCGTGGGTGGACGGGTAGGTGATCATCAGCGCCGCGAGGTGTTCGCGGTGCTCGGTGGCCTTGGCCCGCAGGTCTTCGATGTCGACGTTGCCGCGAGCATCGCAGGCGGTCACGACCACACGCATGCCGGCCATGTTGGCGGTGGCCGGGTTGGTGCCGTGGGCCGACGATGGGATCAGGCAGATATCGCGACGGTCTTCGCCACGGCTCTGGTGATAGGCGCGGATCGCCAGCAGACCGGCGTATTCACCCTGGGAACCGGCGTTTGGTTGCAACGACACCGCGTCGTAACCGGTGGCAGCGCAGAGCATGGCTTCCAGTTCGTCGGTCAGTTGCTGGTAGCCGGCGCTCTGTTCGGCGGGGGCGAACGGGTGCAGGGCGCCGAACTCGGCCCAGGTCACCGGGATCATTTCGCTGGCGGCGTTGAGTTTCATGGTGCAGGAACCCAGCGGGATCATGGTGCGATCCAGGGCCAAGTCCTTGTCGGCGAGCTTGCGCAGGTAGCGCATCAGCTCGGTTTCGGAGTGATAGCGGTTGAACACCGGGTGGCTGAGGACCGCCGACTGGCGCACCAGCTCGGCCGGGATACGGCTTTGCACGGTGGCGGCCAGGGCGGCGAAGTCCGGCAGGGCCTTGCCGTCGGCCAACAGGCTCCACAACGTTTCGACGTCAGCCTGGCAGGTGGTTTCGTCCAGGGACAGGCCCAGGCGTTCAGCGTCCACCACGCGCAGGTTGATGCGCTGGGCACGCGCCTTGTCGTGCAGGGCGGTGGTTTGCGCGCCGGTGTGCAGGGTCAGGGTGTCGAAAAAGCTGTCCTGCTCGACAGCCAGGCCCAACGCGCCCAGGCCCTTGGCGAGGATCGCGGTGAGGTGGTGGATGCGGTTGGCGATTTGAGTCAGGCCTTTAGGGCCGTGATACACGGCGTACATGCTGGCGATGTTGGCCAGCAAGACCTGGGCGGTGCAAATGTTGCTCGTGGCTTTCTCGCGACGGATGTGTTGTTCGCGGGTCTGCATCGCCAGGCGCAAGGCCGGCTTGCCGAAACGGTCCACGGAAACACCCACAAGGCGGCCCGGCATATCGCGCTTGAAGGCATCCTTGGTAGAGAAATACGCCGCGTGTGGGCCGCCAAAGCCCAATGGCACGCCGAAGCGCTGGGCGCTGCCGATGGCCACGTCGGCGCCGAACTCACCCGGTGCCGTCAGCAGGGTCAGGGCCAGCAGGTCTGCGGCGACAGCGACCAGGGCGTTGGCGGCATGGAAGCGTTCGGTCAGTTCACGGTAATCGAACAGGTCACCGTTGCTGGCTGGGTATTGCAACAGCGCGCCGAAGAAACTGCCGACATCGGTCAGTTCGCGTTCGTCGCCCACGACCACGTCGATGCCCAAGGGCTCGGCACGGGTGCGCAGCACATCGAGGGTTTGCGGGTGGCAATGGCGGGAAGCGAAGAAGGCATTGCTGCCCTTGTTCTTGCTCAGGCGCTTGCAGAAGGTCATGGCCTCGGCCGCGGCGGTGGCTTCGTCCAGCAAGGATGCGTTGGCGATCGGCAGGCCGGTCAGGTCGCTGATCAAGGTCTGGAAGTTCAGCAGCGCTTCGAGACGGCCCTGGGAAATTTCCGGCTGGTAGGGGGTATAGGCGGTGTACCAGGCCGGGTTTTCCAGCAGGTTGCGCAGGATCGGCGCTGGCGTGTGGCAGTTGTAGTAGCCCTGGCCGATGTAGGTCTTGAACAGTTGGTTCTTGCCGGCGATGGCCTTGATCGAGGCCAGTGCATCGGCTTCGCTCTGGCCGTCGCCCATGTCCAGCACGCTGGTGCCCTTGATGCTTTCCGGAATGACGCTGGCGCTCAACGCTTCCAGGGAGTCGTAGCCCAGGCGCTCGAGCATGGCTTGCTCGTCGCTGGCTCGCGGGCCGATGTGGCGGGCGATGAATTCGTTGGCGGTGCCGAGATTAACGGTCATGTTGCGCTCCTCAGGCTTCGGCGTTGGCTTTGATCAGGCGGTCATAGGCGTCCTGATTCAGCAGTTGGTCAACTTGGGTGGCGTCGGCGGGCTTGAATCGGAAAAACCAGCCTTCGCCCAGCGGATCTTCGTTGACCAGTTCCGGATTGCTTTCCAGGGCCGGGTTCACTTCCAGCACTTCTCCGTCCAGCGGCATGTACACACCGCTGGCGGCTTTCACCGATTCCACGGTAGAGGCTTCGTCACCCTTGGCGTAGCTTTGCAGTTCCGGTAACTGAACATAGACCACATCGCCCAAGGCGTTCTGGGCAAACGCGGTAATACCGACGGTAACGCTGCCGTCGGCTTCAGTGCGCAGCCATTCGTGATCTTCAGTGAAACGCAACTCGCTCATGGAAACTCCTGGGGCCAGATTCGTCTGGTGGACGCGAAGAAAGGCGCGGGGCTTGGCCCGGCCGAATGGTTATATCCTTAGCAAGAATGCGGCCAATGCTGATAAATACTTATATATCAATGGCTTACTTGGTTCTGTCGAGCGCAGGCTGTATTGAGCTGTAGCGAAAACGCTACAGCTATACGCCTGGAAAAAATCGTTGTGGGATCAAAGCCTTGCGCGGCGCAGCTTAGCGCCAAGTGTATCGATATCGTTCCGCTGTAGCGCTTTCAGTACAGGTGGAGGTCGTTTTTGAGCCAGGTTCCGGATACGCCGCAGGTCCCAATGTGGGAGCGAGCCTGCTCGCGATAGCGGTGGGTCAGCCAGCACGGATATTGACTGATACATCGCTATCGCGAGCAGGCTCGCTCCCACAGAGGGCAGCAGCGTGCTTACGGCTTGCCGGAAATCCCGTATTTACGCAACCGATGGGCAATCGCTGTATGGGAGGTTTGCAGGCGGCTGGCGAGCTGGCGGGTCGAGGGGTAGTTGACGTAGAGGCTTTCGAGCAGATGTTTTTCGAAGGCTTCCACCGCTTGCTCAAGGCTCTCGACTTCCACGTCACCCTGGCGCGCCACAGACGTGCCGGCAATGTCCAGGTCGCCAATGTCCACCAGGCTGCTTTCACAAATGGCCGCGGCGCGGAAGATCACGTTCTGCAATTGCCGCACATTGCCCGGCCAGCGGTTGCCCAGCAGCGCCGGGTAGGTGCCGGGGGCCAAGCGGCAGACCGGGCGCTGGATTTGCGCACAGGCCTGCTGCATGAAGTAGCGCGCCAGCAGCAAGATGTCCTGGCCGCGTTCACGTAGCGGCGGCACTTCGACGTTGAGCACGTTCAGGCGATAGAACAGGTCTTCGCGGAACGAACCTTCGCTGACCATTTTTTCCAGGTTGCGGTGGGTCGCGCTGAGGATTCGCACGTTGACCTTGATTTCCCGGTCGCCGCCGACCCGACGGAAGCTGCCATCGTTCAAGAACCGCAGCAGCTTGGCTTGCAGGTAGGGCGACATCTCGCCGATTTCATCGAGAAATACCGTGCCCTGGTTCGCCAGTTCCATCAGCCCCGGCTTGCCACCCCGTTGCGCGCCGGTGAAGGCGCCGGGGGCGTAGCCGAACAGTTCACTTTCGGCCAGATTCTCCGGCAGCGCCGCACAGTTCAGGGCCAGGAACGGCGCGCCGTGGCGGGCACTGATGGCATGGCAGGCCCGGGCCACCAGCTCTTTGCCCGTGCCGGTTTCGCCCTGGATCAGCAACGGTGCATCCAACGCCGCTACCCGCTGGGCCCGGGCCTTGAGGGTGCGGATCGCCGGGGATTCGCCCAGCAACGCGTCAAACCCTTCGGCGTGGTCGTGGTGCAGCGCCGATAGGCGTTCGCCGATGCGGTTTGGCTGATAGAGGGTCAGCAACGCACCGGCGTTTGTAATGGGCGTGGCGTCCAGCAGTAAGGTCTGGCCGTTGAGGGTGATTTCCCGAAGCGGCAGGCGGAAACCATTCTCCAGCAGAGCGACCAACAGGGCTTCGTCACCGAACAGCTCGGCAACGCTTTCCCCGGCCGGTTCACGCCCGTACAGGGCGATCAACGCCGGGTTGGCCAGCAATACGTGGCCGGCGCTGTCGAGGGCCAGTACCGGGTCGGTCATGGCCGCGAGCAGGGCGTCGAGCTGCAAATGCCGACGCTGGCCGGGCAGGATGTCCACCACGGTGACCGCCTGCACGCCCCGCACGCTGAACAGCGCCTCGCGTAATTCGTCCAGCACCTGCGGGCTGAGGGTCGGGGCATCGATGTAGACGTTGGGCGGCACCATCTCCACCGCATCCAGATTGAGATTGCGCCCACCGAGCAGCGCCAGGACTTCCTGGGTAATGCCGACGCGGTCGATGAAACTGACGTGGATACGCATGGGGCGGTTCTGGGTTCTGGAATACGGAGGGTGGCAAGTATGCCTTGGGGCGGGCTATTGGTGAAATCCTGGTGCAGTACTTGAGAACGGCGGTGACCCCCTGTGGGAGCGAGCTTGCTCGCGATAGCGGTGTGTCAGTCAATAAAAGGGTGGCTGACACGCCGCCATCGCGAGCAAGCTCGCTCCCACAGAAGTCCCTCAGGCGGCAGCTACAACCCAATATCCCACTCCGGCCTCTCGGGAAACTTGAGCACCAAAAAATCCAGCAGGCTGCGCAGCGCCGACGGCATGTGTTTGCGTGAGGCATACACCGCGTACATGTTCATCCGGCGGGGTTCGGCGTGGGGTAACAGGCGGATCAGTTCGCCGTTCTTGATGTGGGTGCCGGCCTGGTAGCTGGGCAGCATCGCCACGCCCGCACCGGATATCGTTGCCTGCAGCAATGTGCTGGCTTCGTTGGCGCTGATGTTGCCCTGCACCGGCACCGAGACCTGCTCGCCGTCCTGCTCGAAATGCCACAGGCTCTTGCCGACGTAGGAGTGGGTCAGGCAGTTGTGCCGGCTCAAATCCTCGACCCGTTGGGGCGTTGGGTGTTCACGCAGGTAGCCGGGCGAGGCGCAGATCACCGAGCGACAGACTGTGAGGCGCCGGGCAATCAGGTTCGGGTCCAGGTCGTTGCTCATGCGGATCGCCAGGTCGATGCGTTCGTCCACCAGGTTCACGGTGCGGTCGAGCATTTGCAGGTCGACGCTGACCCCTGGGTAGCGCACGACGAACTCGGTCATGGCTGCCGCCAATTGGGCCTGGCCGAACGAGGTGCTGGCGCTGATGCGCAGCATACCCCGTGGCGCATCGTCCGACGTACTGACGGCGGCCTGCATGTCGCCGGACAGATCCAGCATCTGCCGACAGCGCGGCAGGATCTCCAAACCCGCGGCCGTCAGGCTCAATTTGCGGGTGGTGCGATGCATCAGCCGGGCACCGACCCAGTCTTCCAGTTCCGCCAGATACCGTGACACCACCGGTCGTGACAGGTCCAGGTGTTCGGCTGCTGCCGACTGACTGCCCAGTTCCACCACGGCGACGAACACTTGCATTGCTTGTAGACGATCCATGATTTGCCCGATTTCAGAAACAAACTATGTCCAAGCATCGCATTTTTTGAAACGAGTCAGGTCCCTAAGCTGCGCTCATTCCCAATCGGGCTTATGCACAACGGAGCACAACATGACCGGATCCACCTTATTCAAGCGTCTGCTGCTGACCAGCGCTTCGATGATTTTTGCGGCCAACACCTGGGCAGCCGACCTTGCCCTGGAGGTCTACAACCCTGGCGCGACGGCCGTTTTCCCGGTGACCTCGGTATTGGTCAGTGGGGAAAAAGAAGTGGTGTTGGTGGACGCCCAGTTTGGCAAGTCCCAGGCCGAACAGGTGGTGCAGAAAATCCGCGCCAGCGGCAAGCAATTGACCACGATCTACATCAGCCACGGCGATCCCGACTACTATTTTGGTCTGGAGACCCTGACCGCCGCGTTCCCGGATGCCAAGGTGCTGGCCTCTGCGCCGACCGTTGAACACATCAAGCACACCATGGACGGCAAGTTGAAATATTGGGGGCCGATCCTCAAGGCGGATGCGCCGAGCAAAGCGATCGTACCCCAGGTACTCAAGGGCGACAGCCTGACCCTGGAGGGCAAGCGCTTGCAGATCATCGGTCTTGATGGCCCGCAACCGGACCGCAGCTTCGTGTGGATCCCGTCGATCAAGGCGGTGGTCGGCGGCGTCGTGGTGGCCGAGAACATTCACGTCTGGATGGCCGACACGCAGACGCCGCAGTCCCACAAGGATTGGCTGGCGACGCTGGAGGGCATTGAAAAACTGCAACCGAACACTGTGATTCCCGGCCATTACCTGGGTGATAGTGCCCGGTCCCTGGCTCCGGTGAAATTTACCGCCGAGTACATCAAGGCCTTCGACGAAGAAACCGCCAAAGCCAAGGACTCCGCCGCCCTGATCGCCGCCATGAAGCAGCGCTACCCCGATCTGGGGGAAGACAGCTCCCTGGAGCTCAGTGCCAAGGTGGCCAAGGGTGAGATGAAGTGGTGAATACCGATCTTTGATCAGAGCACCGTTGTGGCGAGGGGATTTATCCCCGCTGGGTTGCGCAGCAACCCCAAAACAGGCGAAGCGCTCCGTCTGATAAACCTCAATGTCAGCTATAGGGCTGCTACGCAGCCCAGCGGGGATAAATCCCCTCGCCACAAGAGCCTGTATTTCAACATCGCTAACCAATGGAGAACATCATGAGCAAAATCGCAATCATCGGCGCCACCGGTCGGGCTGGCAGCCAGTTGTTGGAAGAAGCCCTGCGTCGTGGCCACAGCGTGACGGCCATTGCCCGTAACACGGCCAAGATCGGTAAGAGGGCCGGTGTGGTCAGCCAGCAGTTGGATGTATTGGACAGCGAGGCCTTAATCGCAGCGGTAGCCGGTCATGATGTGGTGATCTGCGCCGCCCATTTCGCCACCGTGCCGGCCGACAAGGTCATCGCCCCAATCAAGGCTGCCGGGGTCAAGCGCTTGCTGGTGGTGGGCGGGGCCGGTTCGTTGCTGCTGCCGGACAATAGCCGTGTGATCGACAGCGAAGGCTTCCCTGAGGAATACCTCGCCGAAGCCAGCGCCGGAGCATTGTTCCTGGACGTGCTGCTCAAGGAACAGGACCTGGACTGGACCTTCCTCTCGCCCTCGGCGGAGTTCGTCGAGACCGAGCGCACCGGTCAGTTCCGTATCGGCAAGGATCACCTGCTGTTCGACGCCGCCGGGCGCAGCTGGATCAGCTTTGCCGATTACGCCATTGCAATGATCGATGAAGTGGAGACGCCGCAGTTTTCGCGGCAGCGCTTTACCGTCGGTTATTGAGCCACTGGTTAGGACAGGCGCTCCTACGGGGTCAGCTGTGGAGTCTCATCCACACGCTGACCAGCACCGTCGCCGCCATCAGCCACGCCACCGCCGCCACGGCCAGCGAAGCCTCCAGGCGCATCCGGTCGACCATCACATACAGCGTCGCCAGGTAGACGAAGTAGGGGATGATCGACCACATGCCAAACACGATGGTGGTTTTCAGATCGTCCACCGAGCGGCCCTTGCCGACAATGTAGTGGGCGATCAGGGCGAAGGTGGGAAACAGTGGCACCAGTCCGGCGATGTAATAGTTCTTGGTCTTGGCGAGCATCGCCAGGATGACCACCACGGCGGCACCTAGCGCTGCTTTGAAAATCAGGTCCACAGGTTTACTGCCCCAGGTTAATGGCTCAGGCCATATTTTTTGACTTTGTCGAACAGCGTGGTCTTGGCCATGCCCAGTTCGAGACTGGCCTGGGTCAGATTGCCACCGCTGCGTTGCAGGGCGTCCACCAGCAGGTTGCGTTCGAAGGCTTCCACCGCTTCGGCGAAGGCCAGGCCCTGGCTGGCGCCGCTGGCCCCCGACTTCTTGAAGGCCGGCAGGCCGAGTGCATAGCGCTCGGCGACGTTGCGCAGTTCCCGCACGTTGCCCGGCCAGTCGTGGCTCATCAGGTTGGACAGCGTCTGGTTGTCCAGCTCCGGGACCGTGCGGTCGAAACGCAGGGACGACTGCTGCAGGAAATGCTCGAACAGTTGCAGAATGTCTTCGCGGCGCTCGCGCAGGGGCGGCAGTTCCAGGGTCACCACGTTGAGGCGGTAATACAAGTCGCTGCGAAACTGCCCGGCCCGGCCCAGTTCGTCCAGGTCGGACTTGGTGGCGGCGATGACCCGGCAATCCACGGCCACACTCTGGTTCGAACCCAGCCGCTCGAGGGTGCGTTCCTGCAACACCCGCAGCAACTTGATCTGCAAGGGCAGGGGCATGCTTTCCACTTCATCGAGAAACAGCGTGCCGCCGTCGGCGTGCTCGATCTTGCCGATCCGTCGTTTGCCGGCGCCGGTAAAGGCGTTGGCCTCGTGGCCGAAAATCTCGCTTTCGAACAGGTTCTCCGGCAGGCCGCCGCAGTTGAGCGCGACGAATTGTTTGCTGTGACGTCGGCTGAAGTCGTGCAGGCAGCGCGCGACCAGTTCCTTGCCGGTGCCGGTTTCACCTTCGATCAGCACGTTGGCCGAGGTGTCGGCTACGTTGGCGATCAGTTCTCGCAGGTGCTGCATGGCCGGTGAACGGCCGATGATCCGGCCTTCCAGGGAGTCGCGTTCGGCCAGTTGCCGGCGCAGCGATGAAACCTCCCGGGCCAGGCTGCGTTGCTCCAGGGCGCGGCGGGCGACGTCCACCAGGCGTTCGGGGGAGAAGGGTTTCTCCATGAAGTCATAGGCGCCTTTTTGCATGGCGCCGACGGCCATGGAGATGTCGCCGTGGCCGGTGATCAGCACCACCGGCAGGCTGCGGTCCCGGGCCTTGAGGCGGGTCAGCAGCTCCAGGCCATCGATGCCCGGCAGGCGAATGTCGCTGATGACGATGCCGGCAAAGTCATCGCCGACCCGCTCCAGGGCCTCTTCGGCGCTGCCCACGCCGATGCAGGGAATGTCTTCCAGGGACAGGGCCTGCTGGCAACCCAGCAGGACATGGGGGTCGTCTTCGACGATCAGTACGCTCAGGTCGTTATTCATGGCTGCTCGGCAGGTAAAGGGCTTACCAACGGTAAACTGAGGGCAAACGTGGTTCCACCTTCGGCCGGGTGTTCGACCTCCAGATGCCCGCCCGCGGCGGCGGCCAGGCTCGCCGAAAGGGTCAGGCCCAGGCCCAGGCCCTGTTCGCCGGGTTTGGTGGTGAAGAAGGGTTCGAACAAATGCTTGCGCGCCTCGGGATCGATGCCATGGCCGTTGTCCCGCACCCGCAGGCGATATTTGCCATCCGAGGCAGTGCCTTCAAGCCACAGCCGCGGCTCGGGTTGGCTCTGCATGGCGTCCAGGGCGTTGCCGATCAGGTTCACCAGGATTTGTTCAAGACGCGTCTGGTCGATCTGTACCTGCACGTCATCGTAACCGGCATGCACCTGGATCTTCAGGCTTTCGAGGCGGCTGCCCAGCAGTTGCAGCGCGGCTTCGACCGCCTTGCCGAGGCTGGCCCGGCCCTGGTCGTCCCCGCGCCGGGCGAAGGAGCGCAGGCTGGCGGTGATCCGGCCCATGCGGTCGATCAGGTCGTTGATGGTCTTGAGGTTGGCGCTGGCGATATCCAACTGGCCCCGCTCAAGAAAGCGCACGGTGTTGCCGGACAGGGTACGCAGCGCGGCCAGCGGCTGGTTGAGTTCATGGGCGATGCTGGTGGACATCTGGCCAATGGCGGCGAGTTTGCCGGCCTGCACCAGTTCGTCCTGGGCCCGGCGCAACGTCTCTTCGGCCTGCCGCCGTTCGCGGATCTGGCCCTTGAGCCGTTCATTGCTGGCCCGCAGGTCGGTGGTGCGTTCGGTAATCCGACGTTCGAGCTGGTTGTTGGCTTCCTGCAAGGCCTCCCGGGCAGCGAGGCGAGTGGCGATGACCTTGCGCCGCTCGTTCCAGGCGATCAGCAGGAAAGCCACCAGGGCGAAGGCCACGGCCACCAGGATGCCCTGGTTGATTGCCTGGCGACGCAGGTCTTCAAGTGGCGTCAGCAGGGTGAAATTCCAGGGTGTGTCGCTCAGGGGACGGGTCTGTGACAGATAGCTGATGGGCCGCTCGTCGGACACCAGTTCGGCGTTGGCCGGGAAGGTCAGTTTTTCCATGCCTTCGGCCAGGCGTTCCCGAGCCAGGGGAACCAGCTCGTTCAGTGGGAACCAGTAATACTGCAGGCTGCGGGCCAGGCGCTCTTTGGTTTCGTCGCTCAGCGGTCGCACGGACTTGAGCCGCCGCGCCGGATCGCTGGACAAAATGATGATGCCATTCTCGTCGCTGACGAAGGCTTCCAGGCGCGCGCGCTGCCAGCGCTCTTCCATGGCTTCCAGGCGCACTTTGACCACCGCCACGCCGATGATCTTGCCCTGCTGTTCCAGACCATGGGCCAGGTAATAACCAGGCTCGCCGCTGGTGCTACCGATGCCATAGAAGCGCCCGGGCTGACCGCGTACGGCGTTCTGGAAATAGGCGCGAAAGGACAGGTCTTCACCCAGGTAACTGTCGACGTCGCGCCAGTTGCTGGTCGCCATGACCCGGCCTGTGGTGTCCATCACATAAATGGCCCGACTGCGGCTGCGCCGGTTCAGGCCTTCGAGGTATTCGTTGACGGTCTTGCGATGCTCGGGCGTGGGGTCGTCGAGCAGTTGCGATACGCTGGATTCAAGCTCCAGCAGGCTGGGCAGGTAGGTGTATTTGCTGATCTCGCTCTCGACCGCACGGGCGTGCAGCTCCAACTGGCGCTCGCCGTTCTCGCCCAGGCTGCGAATGCCGTAGTGCTCACTGATCCAGAAGCCGAGGTAACCCAGGCCGATCATCAGGGCAATGATCAGCGGCGGCAGGAACAGATGGCGAATCAGACGAGGCTTCACGGCGAGTGATGGCGGCGCGGCGCGATAGAGAGTGGGGTCGCATTTCATCACAGAAGCCTTGGGTCAACCACAACACAAATCGACAAACCAACACTGCTCCCTTGTGGGAGCGAGCTTGCTCGCGATGACTGCTGATCAGTCGACAATAAGGTGACTGGCAGTCCGCTATCGCGAGCAAGCTCGCTCCCACAGTGGGGAGCGGTGTTGTTTAGTGCTGCAGGATTTTCTCAAGGAAATGCTGCGCACGTTCGGAGCGGGCGCTGATGTCGCCGAAGAACTCTTCCTTCTCGCAGTCTTCGATGATCTGGCCCTGGTCCATGAAGATCACCCGGTTCGCCACTTTGCGGGCGAAGCCCATTTCGTGGGTCACGCACATCATGGTCATGCCTTCGTGGGCCAGTTGCACCATCACGTCGAGCACTTCGTTGACCATTTCCGGGTCAAGGGCCGAGGTCGGTTCGTCGAACAGCATCACGATCGGGTCCATCGCCAGGGCACGGGCAATCGCCACGCGCTGCTGTTGGCCGCCGGAGAGCTGGCCCGGGTGCTTGTGGGCATGGGCCGACAGACCGACCCGCTCAAGCAGTTGC
Source organism: Pseudomonas sp. N-137 (assembly GCF_034555295.1). NCBI lineage: Bacteria > Pseudomonadati > Pseudomonadota > Gammaproteobacteria > Pseudomonadales > Pseudomonadaceae > Pseudomonas > Pseudomonas sp. N-137. Next base: position 327,835 of record NZ_JAXUDQ010000004.1, on the reverse strand, counting down.
AGGCCTTTCTGGGTGGCTTCTTCCTTGCTGCGGCCCAGCACCTTGATCTGGGCGATGGTCAGGTTTTCGGTGATGGTCAGGTGCGGGAACAGCTCGAAGTGCTGGAACACCATGCCAACGCGCGAGCGCAGTTTCGGCAGGTTGGTCTTCGGGTCGGCGATGGACGTACCGTCGACCACGATGTCGCCTTTCTGGAACGGCTCCAGGGCGTTCACGCATTTGATCAGCGTGGACTTGCCCGAACCCGACGGGCCGCACACCACCACAACTTCACCCTTGCTGACCTCGGTGCTGCAATTGGTCAGTACCTGGAAGTCCCCATACCACTTGTTGATGTTCTTGATAGAGATCATACGGCGAACCTTTTTTGCAGACGCTTGACCAGCAGCGAGGCGGCAAAGCTGATTGTGAAGTACACGAGACCTGCGATGATCAGGAACTCATGGGAGCGGCCGATGATGTCGCCATTGGCCCGCGAAGCATTGAGGAAATCCACCAGACCGACGGTGTAGACCAGCGAGGTGTCCTGAAACAGGATGATGCTTTGTTGCAACAACAGCGGGGTCATCTTGCGAAACGCCTGGGGCAGGATGATCAGGCGCATGGTCTGGCCATAATTCATGCCCAGCGCCTGGGCGGCGCCCATCTGACCCTTGGGGATCGACTGCACGCCGGCCCGCACGATTTCGCAGAAGTAGGCCGCCTCGAACATCATGAACGCCACGACGCAGGAGCCAAACGCACCGATAGGGGTGTCTTCGCCGGTGATCCAGCGCAGTACGAACGGCACCGCCAGGTAGAACCAGGTGATGACCAGCAGCAGCGGGATCGAGCGGAAATAGTTGACGTAGGCCCCGGCAATGCTGGAGATCAGCTTGTTGTGGGACAGGCGCATCAGCGCCAGGATGGTTCCCAGGATGATCCCGCCGACGACGCCCAGGGCCATCAGCTTGAGCGTCATCACCATGCCGTTCCACAAACCGGGAATGGCCGGGATGATGCCAGTGAAGTCGAGTTCCATTATTTACCCCCCACGGAAATCAGGCCGGGCACCGCGACTTTCTTCTCGACCATGCGCATGAGCAGCATCAGGCTCATGTTCAGGGTGAAGTAGATCAGTGTCGCCAGGGTGAAGGCTTCGAACAGGTTGGCGGAGAACTCGGCGGTCTGTTTGGTCTGTGCAAGCAATTCCATCAGGCCGATCAGCGAGGCCACGGAGGAGTTCTTGAAGACGTTCAAGAATTCCGAGGTAAGCGGCGGAATGATGATCCGGTAGGCCTGGGGCAGCAGCACGTTCCAGTAGATTTGCGGCAGCTTGAAGCCCATGGCCCGGGCGGCGGATTCCTGGCCGCGCGGCAGCGCCTGAATACCAGTGCGAACCTGTTCGCAGACCCGCGCGGCGGTAAACAGGCCCAGGCACACGACGACGCTCAGGTAGGCCGAGGTCGTGGGGTTCAGGTCCTGCTTGTACCACTCCTGCAGGTCCGCAGGCAGCAAGTCGGGCACCAGGAAGTACCAGATGAACAGCTGAACCAGCAGCGGTACGTTACGAAAGAGCTCCACGTAGCCGGTGGCGATACCCGACACCAGCCGGTTCGGCACGGTGCGCATCACGCCCAGAACCGAACCCAGCAGTAGGGCGATGATCCAGGCCGCGACGGCGATGGCGATGGTCCAGCCCAGGCCGGCCACGTACCAGTCGAGATAAATCTCGCTGCCGATGCCGGTGGACTTGAAGAACACGCCCCAGTCCCAGTTGTAATTCATTAGGGTCTCCCCTCAGATCGATCGATATGCAAATACCCGCCTGGGGAAGCTCCATTCCCACCTGACCCTTGAAGGGCAGGCACACACGATCGGCTCGACAGCCACCGGTTCGAGTGTTTCCAGATATGCCAGCAGGGAGTGACCATCCCCTGAAAGCGCAAAAGCACTTCCAGGGGACAAGGTTAGTCAGGAATCAGGATTTCTTTTCGTCGGCCGCTTTGTCGGTCGGTTCGGCGATCAGTTTCTTGAGCTCTTCGCTCATCGGGAAGTTCAGGTTCAGGCCTTTTGGCGGAATTGGCTGCATGAACCATTTTTCGTAGATCTTGTTGATTTCGCCAGAAGCGTAGGTGGCCTTGATGGCGTCATCGACGGCTTTTTTGAACGGCTCGTCGCCCTTGCGCATCATGCAACCGTAGATTTCGAAGGACTGCGGGGTGCCGGTCACGGCCCAGTCGCCTGGTTTCTTGGCCTTGGCCATTTCACCGGCCAGCAAGGCGTCGTCCATCATGAAGGCAACGGCACGGCCGCCTTCGAGCATGTTGAACGATTCGCCGTGGTCCTTGGCCGAGATCACGTTCATGCCCATTTGCTTATCGGCGTTCATGGACTTGAGGATGCGCTCGGACGTGGTGCCGGCGGTGGTCACGACGTTCTTGCCCTTGAGGTCGTCGAAGTCCTTGTACTTGGAGTCCTTCTTGGACAGCAGCTTGGTGCCGATCTCGAAGATGCCAACAGAGAAATCAACCTGCTGTTGACGCTCGACGTTGTTGGTGGTGGAACCGCATTCCAGGTCGACGGTGCCGTTTTGCACCAGTGGGATACGGGTTTGCGAGGTCACCAGGTTGTACTTGACCTGCAGGTTCGGCACGTCCAGTTCTTTTTTCAGGGCTTCGACGACTTTCAGCTGAATGTCGTGGGAATAGCCGACCGGTTTGCCGGAGGCGTCCGCGATATAGGAAAACGGAATGGAAGCGTCGCGATGCCCGAGCGTGATGACGCCGGACTCTTTGATCTTTTTCAGCGTACCGGTCAGTTCGGCAGCGAAAACCGGGGTGCTGATCAGAGCGGCAGCAATGGCTGCGCCCAGGAGATGGGGAACGATGCGCATCGATATTTCCTCGACATTGTTTTTCTTATTCAGCCGGTTCGTCGGCCCTGAGTGCTTCGAAGTACCTGGCAGCTCCTGTTGTGTTGGCATGCAGGCATTCGTCTCGAAGGAGTGTAGAGCATGAGTCGTGCCAGACCAGTTGACTCACATTAACTGTTTGTTTTTAAACGTAATTAATCTTTTTTCTGATTTTTTCCACAGGTTGTTTATCCGGTTGGCCGAATTGACTGGTGAGTCTTGTTCGGAAAACCGAATGCATTCCGGCCTCTCCATGTCTTGTGAGAGCGAGCCTGCTCGCGATAGCGGTCTGCCTGGCGAGACTTATGTTGAAGTTGATGGCCTCATCGCGAGCAGGCTCGCTCCCACAGAGGGCGGCGGTGTATGCCAGATAGCAAAAAGCCCCTGAATCGCCTGATTCAGGGGCTTTCGTATAAGCGGTTAACCGATCAGGCCGCTTCGATCTTGCGACGGTTGTGCTCCACCTTGTCCAGGTATTGCTGCAGCTTCTGCTGTTCGGCCGCGGTGGTGAACAAGCCAAGTTTGCTGCGGCGCCACAGGATATCGTGGGCATCGATGGCCCATTCATCGCTGCACAGGTAGTCGACTTCCCGGGTGTAGAGGCCCGCGCCGATGTATTCGCCCATGTCACCGAGGTTGTGCACGCCTTCAAGCATGCGCCAGGTGCGGCTGCCATAGGTGGTGGCCCAGCGACGGGCAAGCTCGGTCGGCACCCAGTCGAATTTGTCACGAATCGCCGAGCACAGCGCTTGCGGGGTGGTCATGTTTTCGCCGCCGGGGAGGGTAGCCACGGCAGTCCAGCTGGGGCGCATCTGGGTAAAATACGGGGCCAACTGCGCCATGGCCGACTCGGCCAGTTTGCGGTAGGTGGTCAGCTTGCCGCCGAACACCGACAGCAGCGGGGCTTCGTCCGCACTGCCCGACAGCGCCAGGGTGTAGTCCCGGGTGACGGCCGATGGGTTGTCGGATTCATCGTTGCACAACGGCCGAACACCGGAATAACTGTGCAGGATATCGTCGCGGCTGATCTGCTTCTTGAAGTGCGCGTTGACCACTTTGAGCAAATAATCGGTTTCGCCCTCGGTGATCGCCACTTTGGCCGGGTCGCCGGTGTATTCGCGGTCGGTCGTGCCGATCAAGGTGAACTGGTTCAGATACGGAATGGTGAAGACGATGCGCTGGTCTTCGTTCTGAAGAATGTGCGCGTGCTCGCCTTCGTAGAGTTTCGGCACGATCAGGTGGCTGCCCTGGATCAGACGAATGCCGTAAGGCGACTCCAGCTTCAGGTCGTCGCGAATGAACTTGGCAACCCAAGGACCGGCCGCGTTGACCAGCGCCTTGGCGCGGATCGAAAACAGGCTGCCGTCGGCGCGTTCCAGATGCAAATGCCACAAGCCTTTACTGCGACGGGCGTTCACGCAACGTGTGCGAGTGTGGACATGGGCGCCTTTTTCCCGGGCGGCCATGGCGTTGAGCACCACCAGGCGCGCATCGTCGACCCAGCAGTCGGAGTATTCAAAGCCTTTAGTGATCTCGCTTTTCAGCGCGCTGTCGGCGCCGAATTTCAGGCTTTTGGAACCGGCAAGTTGTTCGCGCTTGCCCAGGTGATCGTAGAGGAACAGTCCGGCGCGAATCATCCAGGCGGGGCGCAAGTGCGGGCGGTGGGGCAAGACGAAGCGCATCTGCTTGACGATGTGCGGAGCCTTGGTCAACAGCACTTCGCGCTCGGCCAGCGCTTCGCGCACCAGACGGAATTCGTAATGTTCGAGGTAGCGCAGGCCGCCATGGATCAGCTTGCTGCTGGCCGAGGAGGTGTGGCTGGCCAGGTCGTCCTTTTCGCAAAGGAACACCGAGAGGCCGCGACCCGCTGCGTCTGCGGCAATCCCTACGCCGTTGATCCCGCCGCCAATGACGGCGACGTCGTAAACCTCAGCGAGAGGGGGCGTAGGCAAGGTAGAAGTGGGCATCGGCTGGCCTCGGGCTTTTTTTCGAAATATTTGAATTCGAACATTAATGTTCATTTGCGAAAATACTAGCCCATAAACTCGGCAACAGCCAGCAGACTTCGATTGAAAATACTGATCAAAGGAAGCTGAAAGGAAAATTTTCGAACATGAAGCGGGTCGCTGATGTGGTCGGAGATGCTTTTGTGGCGAGGGGATTTATCCCCGCTGGGCTCACAGCAGCCCTAAAACCAGGCGACTCGGTATATGAGGCAAATTGAGTTGACTGTATTGGGGCTGCTGCGCAGCCCAAGCGGGGATAAATCCCCTCGCCACAGGGTTTCGGGGGGAGCTCAGACCACTTCCAACCGAATCTTGTGCTGGCTCAGCAATTGCGCCAGGGCCGGCACGGGTTGCTGATCGGTCACCAGGCAATCGATCAGGCTGATCGGTCCCAGCCTGACCATGGCGTTGCGCCCGAATTTGCTGGAGTCCGCCGCCAGCAGCACCTGCCGGGCGTTGGCGATGATCGCCTGGGAGACCCGCACTTCCTGGTAGTCAAAATCCAGCAGGCTGCCGTCTTCATCGATCCCGCTGATGCCCACCAGGGCGAAGTCGACCTTGAACTGGTTGATGAAGTCGACGCTGGCCTGGCCTACCACGCCTCCGTCGCGTCTGACATTTCCACCTGCGATCAGGACTTCGAAGTCGTCCTTGGCGCTGAGGATCGAAGCTACGTGCAGATTGTTGGTGATGACCTTCAGGTGGTTGTGATTGAGCAGCGCCCGGGCGATGGATTCGGTGGTGGTGCCGATGTTGATGAACAGCGAGGCATGGTCAGGGATCTGGGCGGCAATGGCTTCGGCGATGCGTTGCTTCTCGTCGCGCATCTGATCGGCGCGCATGGCGTAGGCGGTGTTCTCAACGCTCGAATCATAGGCCGCGCCGCCGTGGTAGCGACGCAGCAGGTTCAGTTCCGCCAATTGATTGATGTCGCGGCGGATGGTCTGCGGGGTGACAACGAATAGCTGCGCCATTTCCTCGATGCTGACGTAGCCGCGTTCGCGGACCAGTTCGAGGATTTGCTGCTGACGGGGAGGCAGATTCATGGGGCTTCCTTTGGGCTGCCATACAAAATTTGCCCATGATGCCGCAGGAATCCCCTCCCGACCAGTTTCACGACCCTCGTCGTACCCAGCTTCGGCTTATTCAGCGTCTTCGTGAGGTTCCCAGTCGCGGGTGCGGCTGACCGCTTTCTGCCAGCCGGCGTAGAGTTTTTCCTTGGCCTGCTCGTCCAGTTGCGGTTCGAATTCGCGCTCGATCACGGCCTTGCCGCGCAGTTCTTCCAGGCTGCCCCAGAAACCACACGCCAGGCCGGCCAGATACGCGGCGCCCAAAGCCGTGGTTTCCCGCATTTTAGGGCGTTCGACCCGGGTGCCGAGAATGTCCGCCTGGAACTGCATCAGGAAGTTGTTCGCTACCGCGCCGCCGTCCACGCGCAGGGCCTTGAGGCGTTCGCCCGAATCCTGCTGCATGGCGTCGAGTACATCGCGGGTCTGGTAGGCAATCGACTCCAGCGCTGCACGAATGATGTGGTCGACCCGCACGCCGCGGGTCAGGCCGAACAGCGCGCCACGGGCATAGGGGTCCCAGTAGGGGGCGCCCAGGCCGGTGAAGGCCGGTACCAGGTACACGCCGTTGCTGTCCTTGACCTTGTTGGCGAAGTATTCGGTATCGAGGGCGTCATTGATGATTTTCAACTCATCGCGCAGCCACTGCACGGTGGAGCCGCCGTTGAATACCGCGCCTTCCAGAGCATAGGCCACTTCGCCGCGAGGACCGCAGGCGATGGTGGTGAGCATGCCATGATTGGATTTGACGGCTTTGTCGCCGGTGTTCATCAACAGGAAGCAGCCGGTGCCATAGGTGTTTTTCGCCTGGCCTGGCTCCACGCACATCTGGCCGAACAGGGCGGCCTGCTGGTCGCCGGCGATGCCACCGATGGCGATGCCGCTCTTGGTGCGGCCATAGATTTCCGAGGACGACTTCACTTGCGGCAACATTTCGCGAGGGATGTCGAGAATCTCGAGCATCTTCGCGTCCCACTCCAGCGAGTGAATATTGAAGAGCATGGTGCGCGAGGCGTTGGTGTAATCGGTGACGTGGACTTTGCCGCCGGTAAATTTCCAGATCAGCCAGCTGTCCACGGTGCCAAACAGCAGTTCGCCGTTACGTGCGCGTTCGCGGCTGCCTTCGACGTTGTCCAGGATCCACTTGAGCTTGGTGCCGGAGAAATACGGGTCGGTGACCAGGCCGGTGGTTTCGCTGATGTACGGTTCGTGGCCGTCACGCTTGAGTTGCTGGCAGATCTCGGTGCTACGTCGGCACTGCCAGACAATGGCGTTATAGATCGGCCGGCCGGTGGTCTTGTCCCAGACCACGGTGGTTTCGCGCTGGTTGGTGATGCCGATCGCGGCGACCTGGTCATGATGCAGGCCAGCCTGGGCCAAGGCTTCGACCATCACCGCGCTCTGGGTGGCGAAGATTTCCATCGGGTCGTGTTCGACCCAGCCGGCCTGGGGGTAATGCTGGGCGAATTCGCGCTGGGCGGTGCAGACCACATTGGCGTCGCGGTCGAAAATGATCGCCCGCGAGCTGGTCGTACCCTGGTCGAGGGCAATGATGTAGTTCTTGTTCTGAATGTCGGTCATGTCGATTGCCTTGGGACGTGAATAAGGGGTGAGGCCTGGCGCACGCTTGAGCGGGCAGAGTGTGCGCCGATTGTTTCAGGATGTTCTGGGTTTGCCGTCAATGGCCGGTTTTGCATCCTTTGTAACAGCCACGGCGCTGGGCAGATGGCGGGCAATCAACCCGCGATAGGCCGCAGCGCCCAGGCATGCACCCACGATCGGTGCAAAAATCGGAACCAGGAAGTACGGGATGTCGCGTCCACCCGTGAGGGAAATTTCACCCCACCCGGTGAAGAAAGTCATCAGTTTAGGGCCGAAGTCTCGCGCCGGATTCATCGCGAAGCCCGTCAGCGGTCCCATCGAGCTGCCAATTACCGCGATCAGCAGGCCGATCAGCAGTGGCGCCAGCGGGCCGCGGGGCAGGCCATTGTTGTCATCGGTCAGGGACATGATCACGCCCATCAGAATGGCGGTGATGATCACCTCCACCAGAAACGCCTGGCCAGTGGACAGCGCCGGGTGTGGATAAGTGGAGAACACCGAGGCCAGTTCAAGGCTGGCTTCTGAGCCACGAATCATTTGCCGGGACTGTTCGAAATCGAAGAATAGATTGCTGTACAGCGTGTAGACCAGCAGCGCGCCACAAAAGGCGCCGGCCACCTGGCAAATAATGTAGAAGGGCAACTTACGCTTTTCAAAGTCGGTGAAAATACACAGCGCGATGCTGACGGCGGGGTTCAGGTGTGCGCCGGAAACGCCGGCACTGAGGTAGATCGCCATGCTGACACCGACACCCCAGATGATACTGATTTCCCACAGACCGAAACTCGCACCCGCGACCTTGAGCGCTGCAACGCAGCCAGTGCCGAAGAAAATCAGCAGGGCAGTCCCCAGGAATTCGGCCAGGCATTGGCTGGAAAGGGGGGGCTGTTGTAAAGCAATTGTCATTCAAACCTCGGTTTTTGTTGTTGTCTGGCGCGTCCGGTAAAGCCCGATCGCGCGTTCAGCGCCGAGGTAGGATCCTCATCCTGAACTCGGGGTGTTGGTTGAGACCTGCATTTCTGTTTTCAGTTTCGAAAAAATATAGACAAGAAACGCTGGTGTCAAAGGTCGAAAGTGAACCATTGGTCACATTTAAACTATTCGTGGTGTGAATGACTGTTTCGCTCACGCTAAGTCACTGGGGTTGGCAGCCCAGTTCCAGCGCCTTTTGGCCGACGATGACTTAGAATCCGGCCACGCTTATTCGAATTTCCTCAGGAGCGATCATGACCCCGGCATTGGATCTGCTTAAAAAGGTGCGCGCCGAGCATCGCATTCACAGTTATGAACACGATCCCAAGGCAGCCTCCTATGGTTTGGAAGCGGCAGAAAAGCTTGGACTGGATCCGGCGCAGGTCTTCAAGACGTTGTTGGCGGCCAGCGAAAAACACGAGTTGTTGGTGGCGGTGGTGCCCGTGGTCGGCAGCCTGGATTTGAAAGCCCTGGCCCAAGCCGCCGGCGTAAAAAAAGTCGAGATGGCCGACCCCGCGGCCGCCCAGCGTTCGACCGGTTATCTGCTCGGTGGTATCAGTCCATTGGGGCAGAAAAAACGTCTTCGCACTTTTATCGACAGTTCTGCCCAGCCGTTCGCCAGCATCTTTGTCAGTGCCGGAAGGCGGGGGCTGGAGGTAGAGCTGGCGCCTGCGGTACTGGCCGAGCATACCGGGGCGGCGTTTGCGGATATCGGGCGTGCTTGAAACCGGCGCAGGGCGTGAGCAAGTACCGTTGTCATAATGGTGTCGGGCTTAGGCTTGGGTGGCTGCCGGGGCCTTCGTCCTGGGCTGTAGGGTGAAAATTCGTCGGATCTGTCACTGGAAAAGCAGTAGCTGGGCACTCATGCTCATGCATCAATAACAAGGAGAAGTGCCATGCAGCTTGCGTTTCATCAAGTCGATGCGTTCAGTGATCGGCCGTTTGGCGGCAATCCGGCGATGGTCTATCGGCTCGACGCCTGGCTGGCCGATGACTTGATGCAAAGGATCGCCGCCGAACATAACCTGGCTGAAACGGCCTTTCTGGTGCGTGAAGGCCAGCATTGGCATATTCGCTGGTTCACGCCCACCACCGAGGTACCGTTGTGCGGGCATGCCACCTTGGCCAGCGCCCATGTGCTGTTCGAGGTCTATCACGAAACCGTCGAGCGACTGGACTTCATCTGTCGATCCGGGGCGTTGAGCGTCACTCGCGAAGGTGATCGGCTATGGCTGGATTTTCCAGCCATCGTCCCCAGCGAGTTGGGTGCATCCCTGGTGGTCCAGGCTGCCCTGGGCGTGGAAGCGGTGGACGTGTTGAGCTCCAACGAACTGTTCGTCGTGCTGGAGTCGGAGCAGGCGGTGCTCGATTGCAAGCCGGACATGGCGGCCCTGGCGAAGCTGCCGTGGCCGGGCGCAATCGTGACTGCGCCGGGAAGCCGGCATGATTTTGTCTCGCGCTATTTCGCCCCGGCGATTGGCATCAATGAAGATCCGGTCACGGGCTCGACCCATTGCAGCCTGATTCCTTACTGGTCTCGGCGCTTGGGCAAGCTGGGGCTGGCGGCTTATCAGTGCTCGGCCAGGGGCGGCGAACTGTTCTGCCGACTTGAGGGAGAGCGGGTGAAGATTGGCGGGAATGCGACGTTGGTGGCCAGTGGGACGTTGATGTTGGGGGGAGCCGGTAACCTCATCTCAAATCTCTGAGGTCAAAATGTGGGAGCGAGCCTGCTCGCGATAGCGTTGGTTCAGCTTGCATCGATGCTGAATATGCCTACGCCATCGCGAGCAGGCTCGCTCCAACAATTGCTTCTAGCTGGCAGTACTGTAGCGCCGCACGCCGCTTTCCACGGGGGGTATGTGGGCCGCCGTGCTCCCTGACGCCTGGAACAACACCAAGTGTTCAGCCGCTACGCGGATGCCGACGTTGTCCCCCACCAGATGGTCGGCATGGCTCGGGAAAATGGATTCCAGCTGCGCTCCGGTCGGCAATTGCAGGCGATACAGGGTTGAAGCCCCCAGGAACGTCTTGCCGACAATCCTGCCTGTGAGCGGACTGTCCGGTGCGTAGACGATATCGTCCGGGCGCAGCAGCACATCCACCGCACCACCGATGGGCCAGGTGTAGGCCCGATTGCCGCGCAGGATACCCAGCTCGGTTTGCACCGATTCCGGGCTGTCGAGCTGGCCGCGAATGAAGTAACCCTGGCCAATGAAGCTGGCGACAAATGGCGTCAGCGGTTCATGGTACAGATTGTAGGGCGTATCCCACTGTTCCAGCCGACCCTCCTTGAATACCCCGACATGGTCGCTCACCGCGAAGGCTTCTTCCTGATCGTGGGTTACCAGAATCGCGCTGGTGCCGCGGACCTTGAGAATGTCCCGCACTTCATGGCTGAGCTTGCGTCTGAGCTCACCATCGAGATTGGAGAACGGTTCGTCGAGCAGCAGCAATTGCGGTTCCGGCGCCAGGGCGCGAGCCAGGGCCACACGTTGTTGCTGACCCCCGGACAGTTCATGGGGAAAGCGCTTGCCCAGGCTCTTCAGGTTGACCAGCTCCAGCAGTTCCTCGACCACGCGGTCCTTGTCCGGATGCTTGCGAATGCCAAACGCAATGTTCTCCGCCACGCTCAGGTGAGGGAACAGCGCATAGTCCTGAAATACCATGCCGATGCGGCGTTTTTCCGGGGCGAGGGTGAAACCGGCGCGGGAGATGGTTTCCCCCGCCAGCTGGATCTCACCTTCCTGTACCGGTTCGAAACCGGCGATGGCTCGCAGCGTCGTGGTCTTGCCACACCCGGACGAGCCGAGCAGGCAACCGATATCCCCGGCATTGAGGTGCAGGTTGAGGTTCTGGACGACGCGCTGGTTTTGATAACCGCAAGTCAGGTTCTGCAGATTCAGTAGCAGGGTATGGCTCATGCGTGGTGGTACGCCGGCTCGACCAGAAACTCGAGCAAGGCCTTTTGTGCGTGAAGGCGATTTTCTGCCTGATCCCATGCCACGGAGCGTGGATCGTCCAGCAGGTCGACGCTGATCTCCTCGCCGCGATGGGCCGGCAGGCAGTGCATGAACAGCACGTCAGCGTCCGCCAGGTCGAGCAGAGCGCGGTTGACCTGAAGTGGCGCGAACAGTTTCAGACGCTTGGCGGTTTCTTCTTCCTGGCCCATGGAGGTCCAGACATCAGTGCTCACCAGGTGCGCGCCGGCCACGGCCTGTTTCGGATCACGGACGATGGTCACCCGGCTCCCGGCCTTGGCCACCAGCTCGGCACTGGGGTCGTAGCCTTCCGGGCAGGCGATGCGCAGCTGGAAGTCGAACTGGATCGCGGCTTCTATATAGCTGTTGCACATGTTGTTGCCATCGCCGACCCAGGCCACGGTCTTGCCCTGAATGGAGCCGCGGTGTTCGAGGAACGTCTGCATGTCGGCCAGCAACTGGCAGGGGTGCAAGTCATCGGACAGACCATTGATCACCGGTACGCGCGAGTGCGCCGCAAACTCAGTCAGCGTGCTGTGGGCGAAGGTACGGATCATCACCGCATCAAGCATGCTCGACATGACGATGGCGCAGTCGCCGATCGGTTCGCCACGGCCCAGCTGGGTGTCGCGGGGCGACAGGAAGATTGCCTGGCCGCCGAGCTGGATCATGCCGGCTTCGAAAGAAATACGGGTGCGGGTCGATGACTTCTCGAAGATCATCCCCAGCACACGGTTTTTCAGGGGCTCGAACAGTACGCCGCGATTACGCAGGTCCTTGAGCTCCACGCCTCGACGGATCACGCCGAGCAACTCGTCGGGCGTGAAATCCATCAGGGAGAGAAAGTGCCTTGCGCTCATGATTGACTACCTTTTGTCACTGATCGCAGATGCTCAAAGCCTTGTTTCATGAAAAAACGGGCGAGACCTGCGGCAAAAGCCGCACGGGGCGACGAAATAGGGGAAGGCGCGATCTTATAAGGAAATGTCGCGTCTTACCAATAGGGCTACAGTTTTAGGGGATTTCAACGAGGTCATAGCAGGTTGGCGAAGACATGTATGAAGCCGGTTTCCTGACAGCAGCCACCCATTTGTACACCGGCCTTGCGCAGCTTGGCAATCAAACCGGGGCGTTATTGAATGATTTGGCCGGCCTGTTCCTGGGCGTGAATATTTCCTAATGCCAGGGCCTGGGTTATAAATGAACCTCAGACGCAGGAGCCCCGAAATGGATTCGAAAGAGCAACAACTGATGGAACTACTGGGGCTGACAGCGCGCTCCCTGACTCACCTGACTGCCTCGGTGACGTCCATGTCATTCGAGTTGCTGCGCAGCGATGACGAGGTGACCAAGGCAGCAGGTCGACGCATGATCGATCGCATGGCCACCATCAGCAGCGGGCTCGACGAGCATTGGCGATTGATCGGAGAGTTGACGGGCGTGCCCATTGCTCACGAGCAAGTGGAAACCATCGAGGAAATCCAGTTGCTGGCGCCGCCTTCCGAGCAGCCTTGAGCTCACTGCATCGGCGGGCCTGATGCACGGCAATTCACAGGACGAACGTCGCTGGCGCAGGGGGGGATCACGCGCCATAGTTTTGTTCCCGCGGCCGAAAGCGCCCGTTACGAATAAAATAGAGGCTGGCCATGACCAAGACTCTCCACCACCGTGCGTGCCATCTGTGCGAAGCCATCTGTGGCTTGACCCTTGAAACCACCGAGACCGAAGGCCAGGGCCTGGCGATCACCTCGATCAAGGGCGATCCACTGGACAGCTTCAGTCGCGGCCACATCTGCCCCAAGGCGGTAGCGCTGCAGGATATTCAGAACGATCCGGATCGCCTGCGCCAGCCCATGCGGCGGGTCGGTAGCGAGTGGCAGCCTATTGCCTGGGACGATGCCTTCGCGCTGGTGGCCGAACGTCTGGCGGGCATCCAGGAACGCCACGGTCAGAACGCGGTAGCGGTCTACCAGGGCAATCCCAGTGTGCATAACTATGGGCTGATGACCCACAGCAACTATTTTTTGGGCCTGCTGAAGACGCGCAGCCGATTTTCGGCGACTTCGGTGGACCAACTGCCTCACCACCTGACCAGTCACCTGATGTACGGTCACGGCCTGTTGTTGCCAATACCGGACATCGATCACACCGACTTCATGTTGATCCTGGGCGGCAACCCGCTGGCCTCCAATGGCAGCATCATGACCGTGCCGGACGTGGAAAAACGCCTCAAGGCGATCCAGGCCCGTGGCGGTAAAGTGGTGGTGGTCGATCCGCGTCGCAGCGAAACGGCGGCTATTGCCGACCAGCATGTGTTCGTGCGCCCGGGTGGCGATGCCGCTTTGTTGTCTGGTGTGCTCAATACCCTGTTCAGCGAGGGCTTGACCCGTGACAGTCACCTGCCGGTGGATGGCCTGGAAGACGTGCGCCAGGCCGTCGCGACCTTCACGGCTGAAGCGATGAGCCCGCTCTGTGCTGTGCCGGCTACGCAGATCCGGCAGTTGGCCCGGGACTTCGCTGCCGCGCCTTCAGCGGTCTGTTATGGGCGGATGGGCGTCTCGACCCAGGCGTTCGGCACGCTGTGCCACTGGCTGATTCAGCTGATCAACCTGGTGACCGGCAATCTTGACCGGGTCGGTGGGGCCCTGTGTACCGAGCCTGCGGTGGACCTGGTTGCGACCACCTCGGGAGGGCATTTCAATCGCTGGCAAAGCCGGGTGTCCGGGCGTCCCGAGTACGCGGGCGAGTTGCCGGTTTCGGCTCTGGCCGAGGAAATGCTCACCGAGGGCGAAGGCCAGATTCGTGCGCTGGTCACCGTGGCGGGCAACCCGGTGCTGTCCACTCCCAACGGACGGCAACTGGAGCAGGCGCTGGACGGGTTGGAGTTCATGGTCAGCGTCGATCTGTACATCAACGAAACCACGCGCTACGCCGACCTGATCCTGCCATCCACCTCGGCCCTGGAAAACGACCATTACGACACCACGTTCAACCTGTTCGCGGTGCGCAACGTGACCCGTTTCAACCGAGCGATCCTGCCCAAGCCCGAAGGGGCGCTGCACGACTGGGAAATTTTCGTCGGTCTGGCCAAGGCTTTCGCTGCCCGAACCGGCAAGGAACTCAAACCGACCATGCCGCCGGCGCAAATGATCGATTTCGGCCTTCGTGCCGGCGCCTATGGCGACGCCTCGCCGCATAAGCTGTCCCTGGCGACCTTGTTCGACCATCCCCATGGCATCGACCTGGGCGCCCTCAAGCCCAACCTGGCGCCACGCTTGAAAACCGAAAACCAGCGAGTGCAGGCTGCACCGGCGGTCATTCTTGCCGACCTCACGCGCTTTGCCGGGTTGCAGGCACCACAGGCGGATGAGTTGCTGATGATTGGCCGACGTCATGTGCGCAGCAATAACTCCTGGATGCACAATTTCCACCGCCTGGTGAAGGGCAAGCCGCGTCATCAATTGCTGATGCACCCGGAGGATCTGAGCAGTCGCGGGTTGAGCGACGGGCAGCGGGTGAAAGTCAGTTCGCGGGTGGGTATGCTTGAAGTCGAGGTGCAGGGTAGCCTGGACATGATGAAAGGCGTGGTCAGCCTGCCCCACGGTTGGGGCCATGCCCGGCCGGGCGTGCAGATGGCCATTGCCAGCGCCCAGCCCGGTTCGAGCGCCAATGACCTGACCGATGACTGTCAGCTGGATGAGTTGTCTGGCAATGCAGCGCTCAATGGGGTTCCGGTGAAGGTGGTGGCTGCGTGAATTTGTCTCTCGGGGAGACCGAGCAGCGTGCTCGGCTTTCCGTTACAATGCGCCACCGTGTCGACAACTGAAGTCGCAAAGTTTAAGCCGAGGTGCTCCGTGGATATCATCGAAACGATTAAAGACCAGATTGCCAACAACACCATCCTGCTTTACATGAAAGGCTCGCCGAATGCGCCACAGTGCGGCTTCTCGGCCAAGGCTGCTCAGGCTGTGATGGCGTGTGGCGAGAAGTTTGCCTACGTGGACATCCTGCAGAACCCGGAAATCCGCGCCAACCTGCCCAAGTACGCCAACTGGCCAACTTTCCCGCAACTGTGGGTGGCCGGTGAGCTGATCGGCGGTAGCGATATCATGACCGAGATGGCGGCCGATGGCTCTTTGCAGGCCACGATCAAGGCTGCTGCCGAGAAAGCGGCTGCGAACAAGACAGAAGCCTGATTCGCGGACAAACAATGTGGGAGCGAGCCTGCTCGCGATGAGGGCGTGTCAGTCAACGTGTTGGTGACTGATAGACCGCTATCGCGAGCAGGCTCGCTCCCACAAAGGTTTTGCGCTGTGGCCTGGAAATCCAGGCAATAAAAAGCCCCGCCTCTGGAAAGAGGGCGGGGCTTTTTATTGGCTTGCTTTTGGGGAAGTTACTCTTCGCCCATCTGCGATTGCAGGTAGTTCTCAAGACCCACTTTGTCGATCAGGCCCAGTTGGGTTTCCAGCCAGTCGATGTGTTCTTCCTCGGACTCGAGGATGTCTTCAAGCAGTTCGCGGCTGCCGAAGTCGCCAACGCTCTCGCAATGGGCGATGGCGACTTTCAGGTCGGCGTGGCCGGCACGCTCGATCGTCAGATCGCACTTGAGCATTTCCTGAGTGTGTTCGCCGATGTGCAGCTTGCCCAGGTCCTGGACGTTCGGTAGACCTTCGAGGAACAGGATGCGCTTGATCAGCTTGTCCGCGTGTTTCATCTCGTCGATGGACTCGTGGTACTCGTGCTTGCCCAGCTTGTTCAGGCCCCAATCCTCATACATGCGTGCATGCAGGAAGTATTGGTTGATCGCGACCAGCTCATTGGCGAGGATCTTGTTGAGATGCTGGATGACTGTAACGTCGCCTTTCATGGTGAGGGCCTGCCCTGTAATAGCTGTGTATAGGGCTGAGTTTGAGCCGCGCACTGACGAGTGTCAAACCTAAGTTATTGAATAATAAATGAAAATTAATCGGAATAAGAATGTTTGTGTTCCGCGTCTAGAGGCTAAGCGCTTGATTTAAAGGCATAAAAAAACCGGACATTGAGCCCGGTTCTTCAAGAAGCTGGATTTAAGCGGCAGTAAATTCTACCGGATAGGGAATCGAGGCCTGGGCCGTTTGCATTTTGGCAAGGGTTTCGCGAACCACTTCCTTGGCCAGGCACGCACATTTACCGCATTGGCTGGCTACGCCGGTGGCTTGGCGGACTTCGCGGTAGCTGCAGCAGCCTTCATAGATCGCTTCGCGGATTTGTCCGTCGGTGACGCCAGTGCAGAGGCAAACATACATAAGTAAGAACCGTCGCTGGTTGTGACTCAATTGAGACGGATCTTAATGTTAACGAGAATGATTGTCAAAGTGGTTTCTGAAACCCTTGGGCCAGAGCTGACGAACGGTTTTTTATCCAGGGCCAATGAGGGGGCATGCCAAGGGAAAGGATTTTTGGACTCGCCGAAAAACCGTTGAAGACAGGCCAAATTCGCGGTGTATGATGATCGGCCCTTGCAAGCGGGTTCGTGTCACAGGGCTGTCGCCTGAGGGTGGCAGGCTGGCCCGGACCTTGTTTTCACGTTATTCACCAGGAGATATCCAATGAGCGTACTCGTAGGCAAACAAGCCCCTGACTTCACCGTCCCGGCCGTGCTCGGCAACGGCGAAATCGTCGACAGCTTCACCCTGTCCTCGGCCATCAAAGGCAAATACGGCCTGGTGTTCTTCTACCCGCTGGACTTCACCTTCGTCTGCCCATCCGAGCTGATCGCGCTGGATCACCGCATGGACGACTTCAAGGCCCGCAACGTTGAAGTGGTTGCCGTTTCGATCGACTCGCACTTCACCCACAACGCCTGGCGCAACACGGCTATCAACGCTGGTGGTATCGGCCAGGTGAAATACACCATGGCTGCCGACATGAAGCACGAAATCGCCAAGGCCTATGACGTTGAGTCCGAAGGCGGCGTGGCCTTCCGTGGCGCGTTCCTGATCGATGACAAGGGCGTTGTCCGTT
The DNA here is from genome assembly GCF_034555295.1 of Pseudomonas sp. N-137. NCBI lineage: Bacteria > Pseudomonadati > Pseudomonadota > Gammaproteobacteria > Pseudomonadales > Pseudomonadaceae > Pseudomonas > Pseudomonas sp. N-137. Next base: position 310,314 of record NZ_JAXUDQ010000004.1, on the reverse strand, counting down.
CGCAGATCATCAACGACCTGCCACTGGGCCGTAACATGGAAGAGCTGATCCGTCTGGTCGACGCGCTGCAATTCCACGAAGAGCACGGCGAAGTGTGCCCAGCCAACTGGAAAAAAGGCGACAAGGGCATGACCGCATCCCCTGAAGGCGTTGCCGCCTACCTGGGCGAGCACAGCGACAAGCTGTAAGCGCAACAGGCACAAAAAAACCGGCCCTCGATGGGCCGGTTTTTTTATGGGGAAGGATTTATCCCAATTGTTTAAAAACACCAGAAACAGCTGTGGGAGCAAAGCTTGCTCGCGATACAGGCGCCTCGGTATCTCTGGGATACCGTGTCGTTTTCATCGCGGGCAAGCCTTGCTCGCACCGTCCTGATGCTTACTCAGCACATCAGTCGTCGAAATCCTGCCAGCCACCCATTTCTTTCCAGCGATTGACGATGCCGCAGAACAGCTCGGCCGTCTTCTCGGTGTCGTAGCGGGCCGAGTGGGCTTCACGGCCATCAAAGTCGATATCGGCTGCCTGGCAGGCCTTGGCCAACACGGTCTGGCCGTATGCCAGGCCGGCAAGCGTCGCGGTGTCGAAGCTGGAAAACGGATGGAACGGGTTGCGCTTCATGTCCAGGCGCGCCACCGCCGCATTGAGAAAGCCCAGGTCGAAGCTGCTGTTGTGGCCGACCAGGATCGCCCGTTTGCAGCCGTTGGCCTTCAAAGCCTTGCGCACGCCTCGGAAAATGTCCGTCAGGGCCGTCTCTTCACTCACCGCCATGCGCAATGGGTGATCAAGCTTGATCCCGGTGAACTCCAGGGCTGCCGCCTCGATGTTGGCGCCTTCGAACGGTTCGACGCGGAAGAAATAGGTGTGATCAGGGAACACAAAACCTTTTTCGTCCATGCCAATGGTGGTCGCAGCGATTTCCAGCAGCGCATCGGTGGCAGAGTTGAAACCGCCGGTTTCTACGTCGACCACGACCGGCAGGTAGCCCCGGAAGCGGGCTGCCATGGGGTGACGGGCAGCGCCCGAACCACCGTTGCCGTCCAGCTCGTCGTCGAAATGATCTTCACTCACACACTTTCCTCCAGCAGGCGCCAGCGCAGTTTTTCACCGGCGCGCAGCGGGATAACAGTCAGCTCGCCAAAAGGCAGGCTGGCGGGGGCGGTCCACTCGTCGCGAACCAGGGTAATACGATCGGTGTTCACCGGCAGGCCATAGAAGCGCGGGCCGTGGAGGCTGGCGAAGCCTTCGAGTTTGTCCAGCGCATTGCGCTGCTCGAACGCCTCGGCATACATCTCGATGGCGGCATAGGCGGTGTAGCAGCCAGCGCAACCGCAGGCCGCTTCCTTGGCGTGCCGGGCATGGGGCGCCGAGTCCGTGCCGAGGAAGAACTTGGCGCTGCCGCTGGTGGCAGCGTCGAGCAAGGCTTCTTGATGGGTGTTGCGCTTGAGGATCGGCAGGCAATAGAAGTGCGGCCGGATCCCGCCCACCAGCATATGGTTGCGGTTGTACAGCAGGTGATGCGCGGTAATGGTCGCGCCAACGTTCGCCGGGGCTTCGTTGACGAACTGCACGGCATCACCGGTGGTGATGTGTTCGAACACCACCTTGAGCGTCGGGAAGCGCTCCACGACACGACGCATGTGCTCATCGATGAAGATTTTTTCGCGGTCGAACACGTCGACGTCGCCACGAGTGACTTCACCGTGGATCAGCAACGGCATCCCGACTTCGGCCATGGCCTCCAGCGCCGGGAATATCTTGTCGATGCTGGTGACGCCGGAGTCCGAGTTGGTGGTGGCGCCGGCGGGGTACAGCTTGGCGGCATGGACGAAGCCGCTGGCCTTGGCCTCGCGTATTTCTTCGGGCTGCGTACGGTCGGTGAGGTAAAGCACCATCAGCGGTTCGAAACGGCTGCCGGCCGGGCGTGCGGCCAGGATTCGCTGGCGATAGCCGTCGGCCTCGATGGCGTTGCGCACTGGCGGAACCAGGTTCGGCATGATGATTGCGCGCCCGAAGGTGCGCGCGACATCGGCGACGGTATGGGTCAACACAGCACCATCGCGAAGATGAATATGCCAGTCGTCGGGACGCAGCAGGGTCAGGCGGTCGGACATTGGGGGGCTTCCAGGCGGGTCAAACTCTGGGGAATGCTACCGGAAAAGACCGATTCAGGCACCCGCTATCAAGTTCTGGCGCAAGTTACCGATAGCTCCTACAGGTGTGCCACGAATCCGTAAGGCGCCCCGGACAGGCGTCATACTCTCAACGTGTGTCGATCTTTGTATAAAAGCCATTGGAGCCGCCCGTGCGCCAGCGTTATTTAGCCTTGCTCAGTGTGTTTGCCAGCCTTCCCGCCATGGCGCTCACTTTCCAGACCCGTCTGGAGAGCATTGAGTGGACGGTCGAAGGCGACAAGTTCGAGTGCCGGCTGAGTCAGCCGGTCACCGATTTCGGCAGCGGCGAATTTGTGCGCCGGGCCGGCGAGCAGGCGATCTTCCGGCTCAAGTCCCATAACCCGATGCTCGGTGGTGGTTCGGCCATCCTGCTGGCGGCCGCCGCGCCTTGGCAGCCGGGACGGGGCGACATCAACCTGGGCTCGGTCAGGCTCGGCAGCGGCGATGTGCTGTTCAACAGCTCTCAGGTCCAGGCGGGCCGCTTGATCAGCGGGCTGATGGAAGGGCGCAGCCCGGTGGTACGGCGTAACACGGGGGACGGGCGGGTTTCGGAAGTCCGGCTGCTGCCCGTGCGCTTCAACAAGGCCTTCAGTGATTACCAGGGCTGCGTGGCAAAACTGTTGCCGAAGAATTTCGAGCAGGTGAAGCAATCCCAGATCGGCTTTCCCGGCGAAGGCGTTGAGCTCGATGCCCGGGCCAAGGCTCAGTTGCAGGTGATGATCGACTTCATCAAAGCCGACCCGACCGTCAACCATGTCGAACTCGACGGTCACTCCGACAATAGCGGCAATCGATTGACCAATCGTGAGCTGTCTCGTCGCCGTGCCCTGGCGGTCCAGGACTTCTTCAAGGCCAACGGCTTTCAAGAGTCGCAGATCACCGTGCGGTTCCACGGCGAACGTTACCCCCTGGTGCCCAACACCAGTGCCGCCAATCGCGCCAAGAACCGTCGTGTGGCCGTGCGCCTGGAGCGTGTGGCGGTGCCTGAAGCGCCGGCACCGCAGGCTACACCCGCCGCGCCCCCTGCCAAGGCTCCGACGCCGACCGCGACACCGGCCCAGCCCACTGCAGCCACCGCCGCGCGGACATCCTGACCCGTGAGGATCGTCGCGCGCTCGACATAATCTGTCGCTTCGTCGTCATAAGCTGTCGCGCCCCTGTAAATTATCCGCGCTGGACGTTAAACTTCCCGGCTTTCCGTACAACCCGTGGAGTGATGGCATGGCGGACGTAAACAAGGTCGTTCTGGCGTATTCCGGCGGCCTGGACACTTCGGTGATCCTCAAGTGGCTGCAGGACACTTATAACTGTGAAGTGGTGACCTTCACCGCTGACCTGGGGCAGGGCGAAGAAGTCGAGCCTGCACGCGCCAAGGCTCAGGCCATGGGCGTCAAAGAGATCTACATCGATGACCTGCGCGAAGAGTTCGTCCGTGACTTCGTGTTCCCGATGTTCCGCGCCAACACTGTTTACGAAGGCGAGTACCTGCTGGGTACCTCTATCGCCCGTCCGTTGATCGCCAAGCGCCTGATCGAAATCGCCAACGAAACCGGTGCCGACGCCATTTCCCACGGTGCCACCGGCAAGGGCAACGATCAGGTGCGTTTCGAACTCGGTGCCTATGCCCTCAAGCCCGGCGTGAAAGTCATCGCGCCGTGGCGCGAGTGGGACTTGCTGTCCCGTGAAAAGCTGATGGACTACGCCGAGAAGCACGCCATCCCGATCGAACGCCACGGCAAGAAGAAATCCCCGTACTCGATGGATGCCAACCTGCTGCACATCTCCTATGAAGGCGGCGTGCTGGAAGACACCTGGACCGAGCACGAAGAGGACATGTGGCGCTGGACCGTCTCCCCGGAGAAGGCTCCTGACACCCCGCAATACCTGGAGCTGACCTATCGCAACGGCGATATCGTCGCGCTGGACGGCGTGGAAATGAGCCCGGCCACCGTGCTGGCGACCCTGAACCGTATCGGTGGCGAACACGGCATCGGTCGTCTGGACATCGTCGAGAACCGTTATGTCGGCATGAAGTCCCGCGGCTGCTACGAGACCCCGGGCGGCACCATCATGCTGCGTGCTCACCGCGCGATCGAGTCGATCACCCTGGACCGCGAAGTGGCTCACCTCAAAGACGAGTTGATGCCCAAGTACGCCAGCCTGATCTACACCGGTTACTGGTGGAGTCCGGAGCGCCTGATGCTGCAACAGATGATCGATGCCTCCCAGGTCAACGTGAATGGCGTCGTGCGCCTGAAACTGTACAAGGGCAATGTCATCGTCACTGGGCGCAAGTCTGACGACTCCCTGTTCGATGCCAACATCGCGACTTTCGAAGAGGACGGCGGCGCTTACAACCAGGCCGACGCTGCTGGCTTCATCAAGCTCAACGCCCTGCGCATGCGCATCGCGGCGAACAAGGGTCGCAAGCTGTTCTGATCCTGGCTCCATGAAAACGGCCTGCCATGTGCAGGCCGTTTTTTTTGGGGGACCCTTTCCCCTGTGCTGCTCGTTCGTTGTGGCGCTGTTTTGCGCGTTTGGATCGATCGGCCTCGGCCAGGCCTTCCGGTGCCCGGGGGATAACCAAAATGAACAGTCGTCGCTGTTTTTTCTGTGGATGAACAGTGATCAGCCATCCTTTGCCCTTGGGCGCCCGGCGGGAAAACCGTGCGCGCCGACAGCTCGAATCATCCATGATTTTCATGAAGTGTTTGCTCTTGCGAAAATCCGAGGGCGAATATAACGAGCGATAGTTAAAGTTCAGGGTGATAAAAAAAAGAAATAATAGATAGAACGGAAAGCTGATCAGAAACCAAAGATAGTATTCACGGTCCTGATCGTCGAGGAAAGGCAGGGAGATGGCTGCCGAAGTCTCGGACAAAGTTGCGAATATAGCGATTAGCGTCATGGGGTTGGTGATGATTTTCGAAGGTTTGTTCATGGTGGATGCTCATAACATATTCAGGCTCGGTGATTGCATTAGGAAGGTGTGAGTAATTGATGAGTTCGCGGTTAAGGTATTGATCGTGGTGTTTCCTCATGAATAGGATTGAATAAATTTCGCTTATTCCTTATGTGAATTCAATTTTATTTAAATAAAACCTTTGTGGTTGTGTTGGTAAATAATTCAGTTACTTTTTATGAGGCGAGTGTTTTTTTGCTATTGGGGGACGGGGTGGATGCAGAAAAAAGCGCTTGTTTAGAGGGGCGCGGATCCCCTGATGCATCCATTTGCCTCTGTAAACAAATTTATGGCGCATTATTTCCAAGGGGATTTGTAGGATTTTTCTGTATCGCTTGTAGGTTGCGTCTCTCGGTGCGAGCGGTCAGGGGGGGCGGCATGCCAAGGTAGAATTGACTAGGCTATTGTGCGTGCTCTAAAAATTCGAACAGCGAAGTTGGATTTGCCCATGAATAAAGTGCTGATCGTGGATGATCATCCCGTCATTCGTCTTGCTGTACGTTTGCTAATGGAGCGTCATGGATATGAAGTTATTGCCGAAACCGATAATGGCGTCGATGCGTTGCAACTTTCCCGTGAACTTATGCCTGATATCGTTATTCTGGATATCGGCATTCCGAAACTGGATGGACTGGAGGTCATCGCACGCCTGACCGCCAACCCTTCACCTTTGAAAGTTCTGGTGCTGACTTCCCAGGCACCTGGGCATTTTTCGATGCGCTGCATGCAGACGGGGGCAGCCGGTTATGTGTGCAAGCAGCAGGACCTCACCGAGTTACTCAGTGCAATCAAGGCGGTGCTGTCGGGGTACAGTTATTTCCCCAATCAGGCGCTGCATACGGTGCGTTCGAGTCTGGGTAACGCAAGCGAGTCCGATATGGTCGATCGACTGTCCGGGCGAGAGATGATGGTCTTGCAGCAACTGGCTCGCGGAAAGACCAACAAGGAAATTGCCGATGGGATGTTCTTGAGCAACAAGACCGTCAGTACATACAAGACACGCTTGTTGTTGAAGCTCAATGCCCGCTCGCTGGTTGATCTGATCGAACTGGCGCAGCGTAACGGGTTAGTGTGAGTTTTTCCGGCCGCGCGTACTCAGTAAAAAGCCTCCATTCGGGAGGCTTTTACGTGTCAGAGGTCAAAGTCGTAATCGGCCAGTTGTTTCTGCAAGCGGCGCTCTTCCAGCAGATTATCAATCGTGCGACGTTTGCTCAGATTGGTTTTCGCTGTTTCGACGACCACAGGTTCCACATCGTCGGCCTCAACGGCGATGAAATCGTCTTCTACATCCAGTTGTTCTTTGTCAGCACTCATGGGATCGACTCCAGGCTTAAACTGCCATTGGCGCTCCTTATATCGATAAACCACGGGCGGGTAAAAAAGATTTTTTCAATCGACAAATCAATAAAAGCAATAGCGCCTCAATCGTCGGAGGTCTTGTGCTTGTATTCGCATAAGTCCTCGATCCGGCAGCTGCCACAGCGGGGCTTGCGCGCCAGGCAGACGTAACGTCCGTGAAGGATGAGCCAGTGATGGGAATCGAGTAGAAATTCCTTGGGTACGAATTTCATCAGCTTTTTCTCCACCTCCACCACGTTTTTGCCCGGCGCCAGCCCGGTGCGGTTGCTGACGCGGAAAATGTGAGTGTCGACGGCCATGGTCAGTTGGCGAAATGCGGTGTTGAGCACCACATTGGCGGTTTTGCGACCGACCCCTGGAAGCGCTTCCAGCGCTTCGCGAGTCTGTGGGACTTCGCCGTTGTGGCGCTCGATCAGCAGACGGCATGTCTCGATCACGTTTTTTGCCTTGCTGTTGAACAGGCCGATGGTCTTGATGTACTCGGACAGCCCTTCGACGCCCAGCGCGTGAATCGCCTGCGGCGTGTTGGCCACCGGGAACAGCTTGGCCGTGGCCTTGTTGACGCCGACGTCGGTGGATTGGGCCGACAGAATCACCGCGATCAACAGTTCGAACGGCGAGCTGTAGGCCAGTTCGGTCTTCGGTTCCGGGTTGTCTTCGTGCAAGCGACGGAATATTTCCAGGCGTTTTGCGGCGTTCATGGGCGCGGCGTTTCCTCGATCGTTGAAGGGGGGCTGGCGTCCGTCCAGGCCTGGTGCGCTGCCAGCAACAGACCGAGCAGAATAAACCCGCCAGGGGCGAGCAAGGCCAGTGATATTGCGTTGCCAACCAGCTCGCGCAGGGCGCCCAAGCCGATCATCAGCAGGCCGAACACGCCTGCCAGCCTGAGATGTTCGGGCAGGCGTGAGCCGACGAAGATGTCGTCATGCTCCAGCGCCACGCAGCTCAAAGCGATCCAGCCAATGTAAAGGCTCAGCGGCTGATACATTTCCAGCATCCAGGCCTGCGCCATCAGGCCTGCGCAAGCCGTCAGGGTGGCGGCCAGCACAATGGAGGCGAGCAGTCGCTGAGGCGCTGTCAGGTGGGACCGTACCAGCCCCATGGCCAAGCCATGGCCGGCACTGATCAGTACCCAGGCCAGCCATAAGCCCAGCGCGTTTGCCAGCGAATCGCTGGCGCCGACCAAGGGCACGAGCAGCAGGCCGCGGGTCAGGAGCAATGGCTTATTCATCAATGATCACTCCGGTCAGTTGAGCCTGATGCTCGTCGAAGTAACGCAGTGCATCGTGAACAGCCTGCAGGACCGATCGGGAGGTGACGGTCGCGCCAGCCAGTTGATCGAACTGCCCCTGATCCTTTTTCAACGCCCAGCCGCTGTCGGTGGGCGCCTGGAGCGACTTACCGTTGAAGGATTGCAGCCAGGGATTTGGCCAGTCAGCGATGGCCGCACCCAGGCCGGGCGTTTCCGACTGGCGCAGGGTTTTCACGCCCAGCAACCGCCCTTGCGGGTCGATAGCGACCAGCAATTGGATGCTGCCTTCATAGCCCAGTACCTGACTGCGTAACAACACTGCGTTGGGCAGGCCGGCACGAGTCGCCAGGTATCCGCCCAGCAGCGTGCTATGGGCCAAGGTCACGGGGGCCGTTACGACAGGTTGTGCCAATGGCTGATTGTCGTATCGGTCGGTCGGCAGCACGTCGAGCAAGGTTCGGTTCGCAAGGTCTTGTTGCTGACCCTTGATGCGCCCTGCGGTGCTGAGCTGAGTCAGGTAAGTGGCCCCAATGCCGAGACCGATCAGCAAAGCCAGGATGGCAACGCCACGGTAGTTTTTCATAGGGGCTGCGACCTGTGTCGCGCCTCGGCGAAGCGCTCCAGTGCGGGCACGCCGAGGTTCATCAGCAGCACCGCAAACGCCACGCCGTCCGGGTAACCACCCCAAGTCCGGATCAAGTAAGTCAGCAGTCCCACGCCTGCGCCAAACAGCAGGCGAGCGAGGGGCGCTTTGGCGCCCGAGACCGGTTCGGTCACGATAAAAAACGCACCGAGCAGGGTCGCACCCGTGAGCAGATGAAACAACGGCGAGCCATTGGAGTCGGAGCCCGATCCGTTCCAGCACAACAAGCTGATGATGAACAGGCCGGCGAGCATGCCCACCGGCGCGTGCCAGCTGAACACCCGTTGGTGCAGCAGGAACAGTCCTCCGGCCAGAAACGCCAGGTTGACCCACTCGACGCCGCGCCCACCCCAGCGTCCGAACGCCGGGTTGGCGGCGAACAGCTCATCGATGGTCAGGCTTTTGTTGATTCGCAGGCTGTCCAAGGCCGTTGCTGCTGCCCATCCATCAGGCCCAGGGTGAACCGCGAACACCTGTTGCAGGCCGTCGGACAGGCTCATGCCGTGAAGTGCCGGCCATTGATTGAGTTGCTGGGGAAACGCGATCAGCACCAGGGCGTAGCCGAGCATCGCCGGGTTGAACGGGTTATTGCCGACGCCGCCCCACAGGTGCTTGCCGAACAGCAAGGCGCAAGCTGTGGCTGTGACGGTCAGCCACCAGGGGCAATACGCTGGCAAGGCCAGCGCCAACAGCGTGGCGCTTACCAGCGCGCTGCCATCGTTGAGTGCCGGTTTGAGCGGCCGGCGCCGTAAGCGCAGCGCCAGTGCTTCGACGGCCAGTGCGCTAAGGCCCGCCAGCAACAGGTTGAACACCACGCCCCAGCCATAAAACCACGTCAACGCCAGAATGCCGGGCAGTGTCGCCAGTAGCACCCGCAGCATCGCCTGCCGCAGCCGTTCGTCCATGGGCTCAGGGAGCGACATGAGCATCCACCTGGCGTTCGGCGTCTTTCACCGCTTGCTCCAGGGGCTCTATTTGTTCATCCGACGCCCCTGCGGCCCTGGCCTTGCTGAGTTCGGCGCGACGCATGGCCAATTGGATCTTGGCCCGTTTCAGCTCGGCACTTTGAGTGGGGGCGGGGGTTGAAACAGTGGGCTGGACCGTCCCTTCCAATTGCGTCAAGGTTTGTTGCGCCGCTTCGAACTGGCGCTGTAGCACGATCAATTGCGACTGTTGTTCGAAGGTCGGCGGGTGGCCGAATGCTTTCAAGGATTTGTTCAACTGCGCCCGGCTCATGGCCAGGTCGACCTTGGCTTTTTTCAAGGCCGCATCGGCGTTGGCGGCTTTTTGCGCCCGTACCCGCTCCAGTGCCGCTTGCACGGGGTCGACGGACTGGGTTTGGGGCTGTGAGGCGCGCTGTGTACGGGCCAGACGCTCGGCGAGACGCTGCTCCTCTTCGCGGCGCAGACGTGCGTTGCGCTGTTCGAAGCGCCGCCGGGCATGGTCGCGCTTGGCGGTGCGCGCTTGCTGCTCTTCGACGCTGAAGGCCAAGCCACCGACCACCGGCACCACGGTTGCCGTGGGCAATGGGTGCATTTCGATGCAGTCGACCGGGCAGGGCGCCACGCATAGATCGCAGCCTGTGCATTCGTCGACCAGGACGGTGTGCATCAACTTCGCCGCACCGACAATCGCGTCTACCGGGCAGGCCTGGATGCACTTGGTGCAGCCGATGCATTCGGCTTCGCGAATAAAGGCGATCTGCGCCGGGGCTGAACCACGGCTGGTATCGAGCTCAAGCACAGGCACTTTCATCAGCTCGGCCAAGGCGGCGATGGTTTCACGGCCACCGGGCGGACACTTGTTGATCGGTTCGCCCTGGGCGATGCCTTCGGCGTAGGGCTTGCACCCGGGGTGGCCGCACTTGCCGCATTGGGTCTGCGGCAGCAGGGCGTCAATACGTTGAATCAGACTCATGCTTTGACCAGCCCGCGCAATCCAAGAAATGCCACCGCCATGAGCCCTGCGCCGATCAACTGGATCGGCAGGCCACGAAAGGGCCTGGGGATATCGTTATCGAAGGTGCGCTGACGCAAATCATCGAACAGGCTCAACACCAGCCAGAAACCCAGGCCGGCGCCCAGGCTCGCGGCGACGGTGAGGCCCAGGCCGTGGTCATTCCGGCTGTTGATCAGCGTGATGCCCAGTATGCCGGCATTGCCCAGCAGCAGTGGCCACAAACCATCGAACGGCAGCGTCGGCAGCCAGCGCCCCAGCCAGTGCAGCAATGGTGCAATCAGCAACACACTCAAGGACAGCCATGCCAACAGGCGCAGCGAGGTCAGATTGGCCGGAACCAGCAGCCAGCGATCGATCAGATAACCCAAGGTGCCGACCATCAGCATCAGGCATGTCGTCGCCAGGCCCAGGGCGTGGACTTGCCTTCTTCCATTGGCCGCCAGCAGCGGATTGACGCCCAGCGGCCAATGCAACACAAGGTTGTTGATCAGGGCGGCGCTGAACAGTGTAAGAACGATTTCGGTCATGGGCGTGCTGGAACGAGAACCTGTCGTTAGAGGTTAGGCATTATCCGGCACACCGTCAGGGTGGGCCAGATATGAAAATCCCACAGTCGCCTGCCGGCGACTGTGGGATCGGTACCGCGCGTGGTCGCGTTATTTGATCCGCTGACCCGGCTTGGCGCCGCTATCGGGGCTCAGCAGGTAGATTTCTTCACCGCCGGGACCTGCCGCCATCACCATGCCTTCGGAGATGCCGAAACGCATTTTGCGCGGCTTGAGGTTGGCGATCATCATCGTCAGCCGGCCTTCGAGCTTGGCCGGGTCTGGATAGGCGCTCTTGATGCCGGAGAACACGTTGCGCTGCTCATCACCGATGTCCAGCGTCAGGCGCAGTAGCTTGTCGGCGCCTTCCACGGCTTCAGCCTTGACGATCAGGGCTACGCGCAGGTCGATGGCGGCAAAGGCGTCGAAATCGATCTCCGGCGACAACGGGTCCTTGGTCAGCTCGCCATTGCCGGCCGGGGCACCGGTGTCGGTCTGGCTGGCGGCCAGGTCTTCTTTCGAGGCGTCGGTCATGGCTTGCACCTTGGTGGCGTCGATGCGAGTCATCAGCGGCTTGAACTCGTTCAGTTGATGGTTGCTCAGCAGCGTCTGGTGATCGTCCCAGGTCAGCGGTGCGACGTTCAGGAAAGCTTCGGCATCGGCGGCCAGCAACGGCAGCACCGGCTTGAGGAAGATCACCAGTTGGCGGAACAGATTGATACCCAGGGCGCAGATCGCCTGGACTTCGTCCTGCTTGCCTTCCTGTTTGTTCAGTGACCACGGCGCCTTGTCGGCGATCCAGGCATTGGCGCGGTCGGCCAGGGCCATGATCTCGCGCATCGCCCGGGCAAAGTCACGGGCCTCGTAGGCTTCGGCGATGCTCGGGGCCGCCGCCAGAAAGGCCTCGGTCAGCTCCGGCGCGGCGTTACCGGCCACCAGTACACCGGCGTTGCCTTTGTGGATGAAACCGGCGCAACGGCTGGCGATGTTGACTACCTTGCCCACCAGGTCGGAGTTGACCTTCTGCACGAAGTCTTCAAGGTTCAGGTCCAGGTCGTCCACGCCACGGCCGAGCTTGGCCGCGTAGTAGTAGCGCAGGTATTCCGGCGACAGATGGTCCAGGTAGGTCCGGGCCTTGATGAAGGTGCCGCGGGACTTGGACATTTTCTGTCCGTTGACGGTCAGGTAGCCGTGGACGTTGATACCGGTCGGTTTACGGAAACCGGCGCCTTCGAGCATAGCGGGCCAGAACAGCGCGTGGAAGTTCACGATGTCCTTGCCGATGAAGTGATACACCTCGGCCGTGGAGTCCTTGCCCCAGAACGCGTCGAAGTCCAGCTCCGGCGTGCGGTCGCAAAGGTTCTTGAAGCTCGCCATGTAGCCGATGGGCGCGTCCAGCCATACGTAGAAATACTTGCCGGGCTCGCCGGGGATTTCGAAGCCGAAGTACGGCGCATCGCGGGAAATGTCCCACTCTTGCAGGCCGGAGTCGAGCCATTCGGCGAGCTTATTGGCCACCGCGTCGTGCAACGTGCCGCTGCGGGTCCAGGTTTGCAGCATCTCTTGGAAGTCCGGCAGCTTGAAGAAGAAGTGCTGGGAGTCCTTGAGCACTGGCGTCGCCCCGGAAATCGCCGATTTCGGGTCCTTCAGGTCGGTCGGTGCGTAGGTGGCGCCGCATTTTTCGCAGTTATCGCCGTACTGGTCCTCGGTGCCACATTTCGGGCAAGTGCCTTTGATGAAGCGGTCGGCCAGGAACATTTTCTTTTCCGGGTCGAAATACTGGGTGATCGAACGGGTCGCGATGTGCCCGGCGTCACGCAGCTTCAGGTAGATCTGGCTCGACAGCTCACGGTTTTCTTCGGCGTGAGTGGAGTGGAAGTTGTCGAAGTCCACCAGGAAATCGGCAAAGTCGGCGCTGTGTTCGGCCTGGACGTTGGCGATCAGTTGCTCCGGGGTGATGCCTTCCTTTTCCGCGCGCAGCATGATGGCCGAACCGTGGGCGTCGTCGGCGCAGACATAGATGCACTGGTTGCCGCGATGTTTCTGGAAGCGCGTCCACATATCGGTCTGGATGTATTCCAGCATATGGCCGAGGTGAATCGAACCATTGGCATAGGGCAGGGCGCTGGTGACGAGGATCTTGCGTGGCTCGGACATGGGGCTCGGCTACTTGATGAAACGGAGGTCGGCCACTATAAAGCGCTGGGAAATATATTTCACCCCACTGGCCTGTTTCCGGATGCATTGCTGGGGGCGGTATGGAGACAACCTGTGGCGAGGGGATTTATCCCCGCTGGACTGCGCAGCAGTCCAAAATAGAGCACTCTGACACACTGTAGCAGCAGGTTTTAGGGCCGCTGCGCGCCCCAACGGGGATAAATTCCCTCGCCACAAAGGTGTTCGCGCGACAGTAATCAAGTCGCCACGCGGCAGCGTGGGGCGTAGGATAGCGGCCTGTTTTTCAAGTCTTGCTATCGGAGTTGCCCATGAGCGCCGTCAATCGCGCAGCGGTGGAAGCCGTTCTTCGCCAGTACACCGACCCTTACCTGAACCAGGACCCGGTCAGCGCCGGATGCGTGCGCACCATCGACATCCAGGGCGATCGCGTCAGCGTCCAGCTGGAAATCGGCTACGCCGCCGATCTGTTCAAGAACGGTTGGGCGCAGATGCTGCAAATGGCGATCGAGTCCCTGGACGGTGTAGCCAGCGCCAAAGTCGACGTCACCAGCGTGATCGCTGCCCACAAGGCCCAGGCGCAAGTGCCGGGGCTGGCGAACGTCAAGAACGTGATCGCCGTGGCCTCGGGCAAGGGCGGCGTGGGTAAATCCACCACCGCCGCCAACCTGGCCCTGGCCCTGGCCCGTGAAGGCGCGAAGGTCGGGATTCTCGACGCGGACATATACGGCCCGAGTCAGGGCATCATGTTCGGTGTTGCCGAGGGCACCCGGCCACAAGTCAAGGATCAGAAGTGGTTCGTGCCGATCCAGTCCCATGGCGTGGAAGTCATGTCCATGGCCTTCCTGACCGATGACAACACGCCGATGGTCTGGCGCGGGCCGATGGTTTCCGGCGCCTTGCTGCAACTGGTGACGCAGACCGCCTGGGGCGATCTGGATTACCTGGTGATCGACATGCCGCCAGGCACCGGGGATATCCAACTGACCCTGGCGCAGAAAGTCCCGGTAGCCGGTGCGGTGATCGTCACCACGCCGCAGGATCTGGCCCTGCTGGACGCCCGCAAGGGTGTGGAGATGTTCCGCAAAGTGAACATCCCGGTACTGGGTGTGGTGGAAAACATGGCCGTGCACATCTGCTCGAACTGCGGACATGCCGAGCATCTGTTCGGTGAAGGCGGCGGAGAAAAACTGGCGAGCCAGTACGGCGTCGAACTGCTGGCCTCGCTGCCGCTGTCGATGCTGATTCGCGAGCAGGCTGACGGCGGCAAACCCACGGTCATTGCCGAGCCGGACAGCCAGATCGCCATGGTCTATCAGGAACTGGCTCGCCACGTCGGCGCGCGGATCGTGCTGCAAGAGGCTGCGTCACCGGCGATGCCGAACATCACCATGAGCGACGATTGAATAAGCCGTAACACAATCCATTGTGGGAGCGAGCCTGCTCGCGATAGCGGTGTATCAGTCACATCAAAGTTGACTGACCCGGCGCCATCGCGAGCAGGCTCGCTCCCACAGTGGTTGTGTGTCGGTTTTTAGATCCGCAACCCGCCATCCATCTCCAGGATCCGGCCGGTGTAATAGTCGTTCTCGAAGATGTACGCCGCCGAATGGGCGATCTCCTCGGGTTTGCCCATGCGCTTGAGCGGGATGCCAGAGGTCATTTTTTCCAGGGCTTCGGGTTTCATGCCCAGGGTCATTTCGGTTTCGATGAAGCCCGGCGCGATGCCTGCGACACGGATGCCGTAGCGTGCCAGTTCCTTGGCCCAGGTCACGGTGGCGGCCGCCACGCCGGCCTTGGCCGCCGAATAGTTCGTCTGGCCGACGTTGCCGGCGCGCGAGATCGACGAAATGTTGATGATCGCGCCGCTGTTCTTCAGCTCGACCATTTTCGCTGCCACTTCGCGGGTACACAGGAAGACACCCGTGAGGTTGACGTCGATCACCGCCTGCCACTGGGCCAGGCTCATTTTGCTCATTTCGCCGTCCTTGACCTTGAGCAGCAAGCCGTCGCGCAGGATCCCGGCGTTGTTGATCAAGCCGTGGATCGCGCCGAAGTCCTCGGCGACCCGGGCGACCATGTCGCTCACTTGCTCCTCATTGGCGACGTTGCACAGATAAGCCCGGGCCTCGACACCCTTGGCCACGCAGGCGGCAACCGCCTGGTCGAGTTTTTCCTGATTGAGGTCCACCAGGGCGAGCTTGGCGCCTTTGCCGGCGAAATACTCGGCCATGGAGCGGCCCAGACCCTGGCAACCGCCGGTGATAATGATTACTTTGTCGGTGAGTTGCATTGGCATGTCCAGATTGCAGAGCGGTTGGAGGATGTCCTTTTACTGGCCTCTCGATCTGCGACGGCGTAGCCCGGTTGCACACGAGAACTGCCTAAAGGCGCGCTGGTACTTTGCTCCAGTCGCCTGACCGTTTCCAGACGGATTTGATCAAAGGAGTCATAAATTGAGCGTTGAAGCTGCCAAGCATGCACGAGAATTGCTGCTCAAGGAATACCGTGGAGTGCTCTCCACCCATTCCAAATCCATGCCCGGTTTCCCGTTCGGCTCCGTGGTGCCCTATTGCCTGGACGACCAAGGCCGTCCACTGATCCTGATCAGCCGTATCGCCCAACACACCCACAACCTGCAAAAAGACCCCAAGTGTTCAATGCTCGTAGGTGAGCGGGGGGCCGAGGATGTGCAGGCCGTAGGGCGCCTGACTTATCTGGCCGAGGCGCGCAAGCTGGAAGACAACCTCGCCATCGACGCCGCCGCTGAGCGTTACTACCGTTATTTCCCGGAGTCGCAGAACTACCACAAGGCCCATGACTTCGATTTCTGGGTGCTCAACCCGGTGCGTCATCGTTACATCGGTGGCTTTGGGGCCATTCACTGGATCGACCAGATCACCCTGGCCAACCCCTTCGCCGGCAAGGCCGAAGCCAGCATGATCGATCACATGAATGCCGACCATGCCAAGGCCATCGCGCATTACGTCGAGCTGGCCGGTCTGCCCGCCACCGAACCTGCGCAACTGGCCGGTATCGACAGCGAAGGCATGCACTTGCGGATCGGTCAGGCCCTTTACTGGCTGGCGTTTCCAGCGCCTTGCAATACGCCGACACAAGTGCGCGAAGCCTTGGTTTATCTGGCTCACGCCGAGCAATGGCCAAAAAATGCTGAGGCTGACGCTTGAATTCACGAAAGGGCGACGTCATTTAGGGTTTGATAGCAAGGCATTCTTGCGTTGAGGAACCTTTTGATGCGCCCTTTTTTGTTGCTCTTTCTGCTGTTCCCGGTGTTGGAGCTGTTCGTATTCGTCAAGGTCAGCGGGGCGATCGGGTTTTTCCCGGCGCTGCTGCTGGTCATTCTCGGCTCGATGCTCGGCGTGTTCGTGCTGCGCATCGCCGGCCTCGCCACGGCTCTGCGTGCCCGTGAAAGCCTGAACCGTGGCGAGCTGCCTGCCCAGACCATGCTCGAAGGCCTGATGCTGGCCTTGGGTGGCGGTCTGTTGATCCTGCCTGGCTTCATCAGCGATGTGCTGGGCCTGGTCATGCTGCTGCCGTTCACCCGTCGGTTGCTGGCCAATAAAATGCGCCAGCGTGCCGAAGAACAGGCGATTCGCCAGCGAGCCTTCGCCGACGACCTTCAGCCCCGTGGCGGGCCGCCTCCACGAGAACCTGTGGGCCGCGAACCGGATGTGATCGAAGGCGAGTTCGAGCACCGCGATACCAAGTAAAACCAGCGACACGGCACCTTCGGGTGCCGTGTTCGTTTTCGGCTTCGTGAAGTAAAAAATTTTCTACCCGACCCTTGAAATCGGCTTGTACGCCCTTATGTATGGGTCACCGCAAGGTTTCCGGTGGCGACACTGGACAGACTTCCGCGGTTCGCTTGACGAACCGCATCCGGCTCCGCCGGCTTTTGTTAAACCCGCCGGGACTACACCGGCCGATGAAAACCAAAATTAGGAGAGATCGACAATGAAGCTTCGTCCTCTGCATGACCGCGTCGTCATCCGTCGCAGCGAAGAAGAGAAGAAAACCGCTGGCGGTATCGTCCTGCCAGGTTCGGCTGCTGAAAAAGCCAACCACGGTGAAGTTCTCGCTGTAGGCCCAGGCAAGGCTCTGGAAAACGGTGAAGTACGTGCGCTGGCCGTGAAAGTGGGTGACAAGGTTGTGTTCGGCCCTTACTCCGGCAGCAACACAGTGAAAGTCGACGGCGAAGACCTGCTGGTGATGAGCGAGAACGAAATCCTCGCTGTCCTGGAAGACTGATTCCCCCGCTCATTTTCCCGTTACTACAAAGTATTTAAGGAATATCGATCATGGCTGCTAAAGAAGTTAAATTCGGCGATTCCGCCCGCAAGAAAATGCTCGCCGGTGTCAACGTCCTGGCTGACGCAGTAAAAGCGACCCTGGGCCCTAAAGGCCGTAACGTGATCATCGAGAAGAGCTTCGGCGCTCCGACCATCACCAAGGACGGCGTTTCCGTAGCCAAGGAAATCGAGCTCAAAGACCGCTTTGAAAACATGGGCGCGCAACTGGTCAAAGACGTTGCCTCCCGTGCCAACGATGATGCTGGTGACGGCACCACCACCGCGACCGTACTGGCTCAATCGATCGTCAACGAAGGCCTCAAGGCTGTCGCTGCCGGCATGAACCCGATGGACCTCAAGCGCGGCATCGACAAGGCGACCATCGCCATCGTCAAAGAGCTTAAAGCCCTGTCCAAGCCATGCGCTGATACCAAGGCTATCGCTCAGGTCGGCACCATCTCGGCCAACTCCGACAACTCCATCGGCGACATCATTGCCGAAGCCATGGAAAAAGTCGGTAAAGAAGGCGTGATCACCGTTGAAGAAGGCTCGGGCCTGGAAAACGAACTGTCGGTTGTTGAAGGCATGCAGTTCGACCGTGGCTACCTGTCGCCGTACTTCGTCAACAAGCCGGACACCATGGTTGCCGAGCTTGAGAGCCCGCTGATCCTGCTGGTCGACAAGAAAATCTCCAACATCCGCGAAATGCTGCCAGTGCTGGAAGCCGTTGCCAAAGCCGGCCGCCCACTGCTGATCGTGGCTGAAGACGTTGAAGGCGAAGCCCTGGCGACTCTGGTTGTGAACAACATGCGCGGTATCGTTAAAGTCGCTGCCGTCAAGGCACCTGGCTTCGGCGACCGTCGCAAGGCCATGCTGCAGGACATCGCCGTACTGACCGGCGGTACCGTTATCTCCGAAGAGATCGGCCTGAGCCTGGAAAGCACCACCCTGGAGCACCTGGGTAACGCCAAGCGCGTAATCCTGTCCAAGGAAAACACCACCGTGATCGACGGTGCTGGCGTCGAGGCTGATATCCAGGCTCGCGTTACTCAGATCCGCGCACAAGTGGCCGACACTTCGTCCGACTACGACCGTGAAAAACTGCAAGAGCGTCTGGCCAAGCTGTCGGGCGGCGTTGCAGTGATCAAGGTTGGCGCCGGTTCCGAAGTTGAAATGAAAGAGAAGAAAGCCCGCGTTGAAGACGCCCTGCACGCAACCCGCGCAGCCGTCGAAGAAGGCGTGGTACCTGGCGGCGGCGTGGCACTGGTTCGTGCCCTGCAAGCCATCAGCGAGCTCAAAGGCGATAACGATGACCAGAACGTGGGCATCCAGTTGCTGCGTCGCGCTGTTGAAGCACCGCTGCGCCAGATCGTCGCCAACTCCGGTGACGAGCCAAGCGTTGTGGTCGACAAGGTCAAGCAGGGTTCGGGTAACTACGGTTACAACGCTGCGACCGGCGAATACGGCGACATGATCGAAATGGGTATCCTGGACCCAGCCAAAGTGACTCGTTCGGCTCTGCAAGCGGCTTCGTCGATTGCCAGCCTGATGATCACCACCGAGGCGATGATCGCTGAAATCAAGGAAGACGCTCCAGCTGGCGGCGGTATGCCAGACATGGGCGGCATGGGTGGCATGGGCGGCATGATGTAAGCCAGCCTTACCCCTGTACTGAAAAACCCCGTCTGCGAAAGCAGGCGGGGTTTTTTAATGCCTCGGGTTTACCCCGCTCATTGAATTTGCACCAATCCCTGTGGGAGCGAGCCTGCTCGCGATAGCGGTGTAACAGTCACCCTCAATGTTGCTGATCCGACGCTATCGCGAGCAGGCTCGCTCCCACATTCAGATTGGTGTTCAAGCATTGACGGGTTGGGTTGTCGCCGCTCGCTTCGCTGTAGAGGCCGGCCGGTACAGCACGTAGTAATAACACCCCAAGCAAATCAGCCAACAGAACACCGCTGTCCACGCATTGTGGGAAAAGAAATGCGCCCCTTGCATCATGCGGCTCACGGAGAACAGCGTTCCCAGGGAGGCAGCGAATATGAAGGCCAGGCGGGCCAGGCGAGGGCGGCGGTCGCGCAGTACGAAGAACAACGCGAACAGCGTAAACCCGGTGGCAGCGTGACCGCCGGGCCAGCATCGGCCGGGTTTGTCAGTTGCCGGGCGCGGGCTCAGCAGTTCGCTGTAGGTTTGCTTGCCTCCGAACTCCTTCAGGCTCCAGGGGCATTGCACTGCCGTTACGGCTTTCATCGGCGTGACGAAAGAAGTAGCCAGCGCCAGGGAGAGCACCAGGCAGCCCAGTTCGCGTTTGAACGGTTTGAGTCGGGTGAGGAAGAACGTGCAGATGAACCCGAGAATCGACAGCACAGAAAACGCGATGACCACCTGTTTGGCCCGGTCATGCAGAATGTCTTCCAGAAAAAAACTGTGCCGACCGATGAACCCGTCGACTGGGTCGTAGAACAGCCTGGCCAGATCCATGTCCAGCGTGGTCAGTTCCAGCAGCACCAGGATCACCGCGATTGCAGCGGGCAGGCCCAGGGCGACCCGGAAATTCAGCGGCCTGGAGACGGGACGGGTGGTGGTGGAAACCATGGCAGTACCTTTGGTGAAGTGTTCTTGAGCAGCGCGTTGCGCGCAGTCTGGTCCGGGCACCGTGGGTGAGGCGTGAATGCCGGGTGAAAAACTCGTCAATGTCCGGGCAATCCACGCGCGACCCTTGCGGGAGCGGGCTTGCTCGCTACGACCGCCGATACAACCCTAGCCGTGATTCACACTTGGCCTTAAGCTGCGCGGGCCACGATGACCGTCCACGTGCGCAGAGGAGATGCCCATGCGAATTCTGTTGGTTGAAGACAACCGTGACATCCTGGCCAATCTGGCCGATTACCTGGGGCTCAAAGGCTATACCGTCGATTGTGCCCAGGATGGTTTGTCGGGGTTACACCTGGCCGCGACCGAGCACTATGACCTGATCGTGCTCGACATCATGCTGCCGGGCATCGACGGCTACACCTTGTGTAAGCGCCTGCGCGAGGACGCCCGACGTGATACACCGGTGATCATGCTCACCGCCCGGGATCAACTGGACGATCGCCTGCAAGGGTTCAAGTCCGGCGCCGATGATTATCTGGTCAAACCTTTTGCCTTGTCGGAGCTGGCGGCGCGGATCGAAGCGGTCATGCGTCGGGCCCAGGGCGGCGGGCGGCGCGCCTTGCAGGTCGGTGACCTGAGTTACGACCTCGATACCCTGGAAGTCACCCGCGAAGGCAAACTGCTGAAGCTCAACCCTGTAGGCCTGAAGCTGCTGGCGGTCTTGATGCAGAAAAGCCCCCACGTGCTGCGCCGGGAAATCCTCGAAGAAGCCTTGTGGGGCGATGATTGCCCGGACAGCGACAGTCTGCGCAGCCATGTTCACCAATTACGTCAGGTGATCGACAAACCGTTCGACAAACCGCTGTTGCACACCGTGCATGGCGTGGGTTATCGCCTGGCCGAGGGCCGAGATGGAGTTTAAGCAAAGCCTTGCCCAACGGATCATCATCGCCTTTGCGCTGATGAGCGCGTTGGTCGCCGGTGCATTCGCCATGGGCATCGTGGCGACGGTTCACTTGGTGGAAGAAAGGCTGATTTCCGCCGGGCTTGGGGGGGACCTGCAACGCCTGCTGCTGATGGACAGCGTTTCGGACTGGAGTCATCGTCCGGAACCCGACCAGTTGTTCTATTTCAGTGGCGGCCCGGGTGACTTCGATTTGCCCAAGGATCTGCGTCACCTGGATCGCGGTTTCCACGAGGTCTTTCGCGCGCAATTGTCGTATCACGCCATGGTCGAGATTGTTGACGGTCGACACTACGTGCTACTGCAGGACCAGAGCGATTTCGAAGAGCGCGAACGGGTGCTGTTCGCCGTGGTGCTGGTGGGCTTCGTGCTCAGCCTGGCGCTGGCGGTGTTCCTGGGTTGGGTCCTGGCTCGCCGGGTGATGGCGCCGGTCGTGCGTCTGGCCCGGCAAGTGCGCCATCGCGACCAGCTCCTCGGGCTGGCCCCGCCGCTGGCCCCTGACTATGCCGCCGATGAAGTGGGTGAGCTGGCCGTGGCGTTCGACGCTACGCTGGGGCGACTGCGCCAGGCCCTGACGCGTGAACGGTTGTTCACCAGCGACGTAAGCCATGAGTTACGCACGCCGTTGATGGTCCTGGCCAGCTCCTGTGAGCTGTTGCTGGAGAACCCGGCCCTGGATCAACGCGGTCGCAAACAGGTCGAGCGGATCAGTCGGGCCAGTGAAGAAATGCGCGAGCTGGTGCAAACCTTCCTGATGCTCGCCAGGACCCAGCGCGAAGACAGCGGTATGTCGCCCCGGTTGACGCTAGGGCAGGTGGCCGAGGACCTCGTTGGGCTGTGGCGTGCGCCGATCGAAGCCAAGGGCCTGACCCTGATCTTCGAGCCGGGGCAAACCGCCGACACCCCGTATAACGCCACGTTCCTGACCGCCGTCATGGGTAACTTGCTGCGCAACGCCTTGCACTACACCGATCAGGGCTTCATTCGCCTCACGCTGTCCGCGACCGGCTTCGTGGTCGAGGACAGTGGCGTGGGCATTCCCGAAGAAAAACGCGAGGCGATGTTCGAACCGTTCGTGCGAGGTAACGAAAAGCGCGGCGAAGGGCTTGGGTTGGGGCTTTCATTGGTCCAGCGGATTTGCGAGAACCAGGGCTGGACCGTGAGCCTCAGCACCATGGAGCCCAATGGCTGTCATTTTGAGGTTGAATTGCATCCTCGTAGCTGAGCGCTCTGCTCAAGCCTGCCTGTTGGAAATATCTTGAAAACCGTCGAGTGCCTGCATGATGAAGTTTTCACAAAGGGATGACTTGGTGCGGACATGTCCATCCCTAACGTGGGAGCCATTACCTCATGGAGGCTCTCGCCAATGTCCAACCCTATCAAGCTCGACTTTTCCGAAAAATATGACGAACAGCACGCTCATCAATACCTGAATAAACATCAGGCTGGCCTGAGTCGGCGTCTTTCCCACCGCCGTGATGAACAACTGGCACGCATGGCGTTGGCGTTGGCAGGTGATCCTGGCCTGGTGCTGGACTTGCCGTGTGGTGCCGGGCGTTTATGGTCTGTGCTGGCCGAAAAACCGAACCGGGTGATCATCGGTGCGGACAATTCCGAAGCCATGCTCAAGACTGCGTTGAACGCTCAACCCGCCGATGTCGTAAAACGGGTACAACCCTTGCACGCTTCTGCGTTCGACATTGCCTTGCCTGATAACGCCGTCGACAGCATTTTTTGCATGCGCCTGCTCCACCACATCGGTGAACCTGCGCATCGACTGGCGATTCTGCGGGAATTCGAACGTGTCACTCGTGATAGCGTGATCGTTTCATTGTGGGTCGATGGAAATTTCAAGGCCTGGAGACGTAAGCGTCTGGAGCACACGCGTGGGCAGAAAGGCTACCAGAATCGATTTGTGTTACCGGCCGCTACAGTCGAGGGTGAGTTTCGACAGGCTGGTTTCCGCATTCAGGAACGACTGGACTTCCTGCCGCTCTATGCCATGTGGCGAGTTTATGTATTACGCAAGAGGTAACAGCATGGTTGTGGCAGTAGAGACAACAGCGGTCCCCCGCTGCGGCTTCGAACACTTCTGGAATCAGCAGGGTGAATGGGTGGAACAACCCAATGTGCGTCGTGGTGGTGAAAGCGGAGTGCAGCGGATCAACAACGGCGGCGATCTGCTCTATGCCAAGCGTCAGACAGGGCATATTTACCGTAGCTTGTTGCATCCGTTTGGCCGCCCAACCGTGTTACGTGAGCAAGATGCCCTGCTGGCATTGAGCCGACTCGACGTCAGCGTTCCAAAGGTCATCTTCTGTGGCGCACAGCGGGACCCGATTCACAAGTGGCGTGCGCTGCTGGTGACTCATGCGCTGGACGGTTTCGTGGAGTTGGATCACTGGTATGCCACAGGCGGGCGCGAGCGTCATGGCGAAGCGGGACATGACCGAATTCTCCAGGCATTGGCAGAGAACCTGGCTCGCATGCATAAGGGGCGTTGGCAGCATGGCTGCCTCTATACCAAGCATGTATTTGTGCGCGTGACCGGAGAGGGTGAGTCCGCTCGAGCCGAAGTGGCCCTGCTGGATTTGGAAAAGTCCCGTCAACGCCTGACTTCCCGGACCGCAGCGTCCCATGACATGAAGCAACTGCGACGCCATTCGTCGTTCAGCGATTCAGAATGGGAAAAACTCGTCTACTTTTACAAAGCGGCGTTTGGCAGCGCTATCAAAGGTTTATAGCGATGAAATTAGAAATTGCTAGAGGTTTGTTTCTCGTAGGAGCCCTGGCAGTTACCTCTATGGCGGTGGCGGTATGGGAGCAGCCCCGTTCGCAGATCCTCAGTGCTTCCCACCCGGACGCGCACTGCCCTTTGCCACGTGTGGCCAAGGCCAGCGAGGCGATCCGGCCGGACGACGATCTGTTGCTGTTCATGTTCAGTCTTTCCCAAGGCATGAGGCCCCAGAGTTGATGGACAGGAAGCCAAAATAAAGGCCTCGCGTATGCGAGGCCTTTATTTTTTGGATCGCAGCCTTCGACAGCACCTACAGGGCCAGTGGTCGCACGTTAGGGTTTGTCCGGCTTGGCCAGCAACGTATACACGCAGGGCAATACGAACAGTGTGAACAGCGTGCCAATCGACATCCCGGTGGCGATCACCAAGCCGATGTCGAAGCGGCTCACCGCCCCGGCCCCGGTAGCGAGGATCAATGGCACCATGCCAAATACCGTCGCCGCGGTGGTCATCAGTACGGGACGCAAGCGAATCGATGCGGCTTGCTCCACGGCCTCCCGTGGGGTTAGCCCCTGTTCCCTGCGCAGCTGGTTGGTGAACTCAACGATCAGGATCCCGTGCTTGCTGATCAGGCCGATCAGCGTCACCAGTCCTACCTGGGTGTAAATGTTCATGCTCGACCAGCCGAGGAACAGCGGAATCAAGGCGCCGCAAATCGACAGCGGTACCGTCACCAGAATCACCAGCGGGTCCCGGAAGCTTTCGAACTGGGCGGCCAACACCAGGAAGATGATCGCCAGCGCCAGGGCAAAGGTGACCCACAGCGCGCTACCTTCCTGGACGAACTGTCGCGACGCCCCTGCGTAGTCGAAAGCGAACCCTACCGGAGCCTCTTCTTGGGCAATCTGGCGGACCGTCTCGATGGCCTCGCCCATACTCACGATGGGAAAACCCGAAATCGTCACCGCGTTGAGTTGCTGGAACTGATTCAACTGCCGTGGTCGCGCCCGATCGCTGACTTTGATCAGCGTCGACAGCGGCAGCAATTCACCCTGGGTATTTTTTACGTAGTAGTTGTTCAACCAGTCCGGATTGTCCCGGAACGGTCGTTCGACCTGGGCGATGACCTTGTAGCTGCGCCCTTCGATGGTAAAACGGTTGATCTCGGCTTCACCCAGCAGGGTGGCGAGTGTGCCGCCCAGGTCTTGCATCGAGACGCCCATCTGGGCGGCCTTGGCACGATCGATGTCCACGACGACTTCGGGTTTGTCGAAAGCCAGGTCAACGTCCATGAAAGCGAACTTGCCGGATTCCAGTGCGCGCTTTTTGACCCGCTCGGCGATCTGCAACAGCGTTGCGTAGTCCTTGGGCGAGTTGATGACGAACGCAAATGGCAAGCCTTCGCCGGTGCCAGGCAGGGAGGGCAGGTTGAAACCGAATATTTGCAGGCCGGGGATGTTCTCCAGCTTGGCCTGGACTTCAGGCAGGATTTCCATCTGGGTGCGGCTGCGTTCGTTCCAGGGTTTGAGCAGGAAGCCGCCGATGCCCGATTGCACGCCGTTGTATCCGTTGATCTGGAACGAGGAGTAGTACTCCGGGAACTCCTTGAAGATGGTGATGAAATGATCGGTGTAGGTGTTCAGGTAGTCGAGGTTGGTCGGCTGCGGGGCACTAGCCATCATGAAGATGATGCCCTGGTCTTCATCGGGGGCCAGCTCGGACTTGGTGAACATGATCAGCACCGGAATCAGCAGCAGCACGATCACCGCGAACACCAGCACCACAGGCCGGGTATTGAGCATGCCATGAAGCATGCGCTGGTAGCGGTTTTTAAGACGTTCGAAAACCACGTCCAGTCTATGCGCCAGTCCCGAGGGGTTCTCTTCGTGACGCAACAGCAAGGCGCACATCATGGGCGAGAGGGTCAGTGCGACGATCCCGGAAATGACCACCGCGCCGGCGAGCGTCAGCGCGAACTCCTTGAACAGCGCCCCCGTGAGCCCCTCCAGCAGACCGATCGGCGCGTACACCGCCGCCAGCGTGATGGTCATCGAGATCACCGGCATAGCGATCTCCCGGGCACCTTCAATTGCAGCGTCGAATGGGCTTTTGCCTTCCTCGATGTGCCGGTGGATGTTTTCCACCACCACGATCGCGTCGTCCACCACCAGACCAATTGCCAGCACCATGGCGAGCAGGGTCAGCAGATTCATCGAGTAGCCCATCAACTGCATGAAGAACATCACGCCAATCATCGACAGCGGGATGGTCACCACCGGGATGGCCACCGAACGCAGGGCGCCCAAGAACAGGAACACCACGACGATGACAATCAGCACCGCCTCGAAGAGGGTTTTGACCACCTCGTCGATGGAAGCCTGGATGAACAGGGTGGCGTCGTAGGCGATCTCGGCCTTGAGGTTGGCCGGCAGTTGGGCCTCCAGATCCGGCATGATCCTGCGCACTTCCTTGATCACGTCCAGCGGGTTCGCGCCGGGGGTGGCCTTGATGCCGATGTACACCGAGGGCGTGCCACCGAAGGAACTGATGGTGTCGTAGTTCTCGGCGCCCATCTCCACCCGGGCCACATCGCGCAACAGCACGCGGCTGTCGCCATCGGTCTTGAGCGGAATCGCCGCGAAGGCCTCGGCGGACTTGAGTTCGGTGTTGGCGTTGATACTGGTGACTACGTATTCGCCTTTCACCTCACCAGCGGCCGAGAGGAAGTTGTACTGGCGCACGGCATCGGTCACGTCGGCGGCGGTGAGGCCGAAACCGGCAAGCTTGACTGGATCCAGCCACAGGCGCATGGCGAAGACCTGGTTGCCGAGGATCTCCGCTTCGGCCATGCCCGGCAATGTCGCCAGCTTGGGCTGGACCACCCGTGACAGGTAGTCGGTGATCTGCGGGTTGTTCAGTTCCTTACTGAAAAAACTGATGTACATCAGTGCCGAGGCATCGGCGGCCTCGCGGCTGAGCACCGGGTCTTCAGCATCTTGGGGTAGCTGGTTTTTGACTTCGTTGGCCTTGGCCAGCAGCTCGGTAAAAAGTCGGTCGCTGTTGGAACCGATGCGGGCGTAGACCGATATCACCGAGAAATTCTGACGGCTGACCGAGGTCATGTAGTCGATGCCCTCGGCGCTGGCCAGACTCTGTTGCATCGGCTGGGTGATATAGCCCTGGATGGTCTCGGCGTTGGCCCCGGGGTAGGCGGTGGTCACCGTGATCAGGGCGTTCTCCATCTGCGGGTACTGGCGCAGGGGCAGCTTGCTCCAGGCCTGGAAACCCAGTAGCACGATCAACAGGCTGACCACGGTGGCGAGCACCGGACGGCGGATGAACGGATCAGTAAAAGCCATGGGGGTTCCTTGATCAGTCCGCAGGGGGCGGGCTGTTCTGTTCGGTCAGGGTCTTGTCGTCGCTGATGGCGATGGGCGTGCCGTTATCCAGTTTGATCTGGCCGGCGATCACGACCTGTTCGCCGCTCTGCACGCCTTTGGAAACCAGCACGAGCCCGTCGCGTCGCTCACCGGTTTCGACGAATCGCCGTTCGGCGATGAGGATCGGCTGGCCCTTGTCATCTTTCTCGACGGTGCCGTCGTCGGCTTTCTTCTGCGTCACGACGTACATGGAGTTGCCGTAGAGGGTGTAGGTCACGGCGCTTTCCGGCACGACGATGGCGTTGGCCTTGTCCGGCAAGATCACCTGCAGGCTGGCGAACATGCCGGGCAACAGCCTGCCGTCGGGGTTGCCCAGGGTAGCGCGTACCAGCACGTTGCGAGTGCTGTCTTCGATCTTGGGGTTGATCGCGCTGATGGCGCCGACGAAGGTCTGGCCGGGATAGGCCGAGACACTGACGTTGACTGCCTGGCCGACCGTGAGCTTGGGTACCGCTTGCTCGGGGAGGTAGAAATCCACATACAGGCTGCTCAGGTCCTGCAGGGTGGCGATCACCGTGCCGCTGGCCAGATAGTCGCCGACGTCCACCTGGCGAATGCCGATGGTGCCGCTGAACGGCGCAACGATGTGTTTCTTGGCCAGCGAAGCCTTGAGCTGGTTGACTGTGGCCTGGTTCTTTTTCAACTGCGCCGCGAGCCGGTCGAATTCGCCCTTGGAGATCGCCTGGCTGCCCACCAGTTGCCGACCCCGGCCAAAATCCAGTTGCGACAGGTTAAGGTCGGCCACGGCGGTTTCCAGCAGCGCGCTTTCGACGTCACTGTCCAGTTGCACCAGTGGCTGGCCGGCCTTGACCTTTTGCCCCGACTGGAACTGCACCTTCTGCACCGTCCCGGCAATTTCCAGGCTCAGGTCTACGCCTTGCAGTGCGGTGAGGCTGCCGACGGTGGGCAGGCGGGTTTGCCAAGGCTGCTCGACAGCCGTGGCCACGGCGACGCTGACCGGCGGTTTGGGGGCAGAAAACATCTGGATCTGCTGGTAAACGGAGAAACCCTTGTAGCCGGCCAGTAGCAATACCACCAGCAGGACAACACCCAACATGATCAGCATGCGGCGTCGCAGCATGTTCCACTTCCTTGGAAATAAGCCGAGAGAAAATACAGACAGGCGGGCACATTACTCCGAGTACGCGACCGATTCAAAACGATGTTCATCGGTAATGTGTAAGGATTTTTCCTGAAGGCCCGCCGCCCGCTTGTCAGATCAAATGCAAATGGTTGTCCCAGAGCCCTGCGGGCAGATCCAGTGGTTTTGCAACCAGTTGTGCCTGCCGGCAATCGTAAAAGCGGCAACGGCCCTGACCCGATGTCACGACGAAACCGTCGGCCACCGCACCCACACCGGCGCAGTCTGGCAGAGGCGCATCCAGGCGTACTTCGCCGCTGTCCAGGTCCCAGATAAAAAAGCGGTTGCCACGGGGCGCTGTCAGGGCCACCAGGCGCAGGTCGCTGTGTACGGCAACGCTGGCGGTGTAATGACCCATGGCCTGCAATTGATGCTCGGCCACCGGGAATGCCTGGAACGGCTGGCCCGGACGCTTGATTGCCAACAGCTCGGAGGATTCGTGGGCATCGCCCATGAATTGCTGGCCGCAAACGATGGTGCCGTCGCTGGCGATGCCCATGTGGCGCACGCTGTTCATCGATTGGGCGAGGGTTTCCTTGCTCAGCAGTGTGCCATCGCGCTGCATCAGCACCAGGCTCGGCTCCATGGCATTGAGGTTCATCTCGACGCGGCTTTCGGCCTCGGTGCGGATGCCGCCGTTGGCGACCACCAGCGTTTCGCCGTCGGGCATCCACGACACTTGATGAGGGCCGATGCCGTGAGTCGACAGTTCGCCGCTGTGCACCAACCGTTCGCCTTCAAAACGGTACACGCCTAGCAGGCCGCGGCCTGGATAGGTCGTGTCGTTCTCGGTGGCGTACAGCCATTCGCCGCTTTTATGAATCACCGCGTGCCCATAGAAATGCCGGTTCGGCAACGAGGTGAGGGTCTGCAGCAGCGAACCGTCGCGCAGGTCGATCAGGTAGCTTTCGGTGCCTGGGCGACGAGCGACGAACAGCGCAATCGGTTTTGTCGGATGGTCAATGATGTCGTGGCAGCGCTGCTTGACCTGGGTGGCGAACACCCGGCTGCCGTCCAGTCGATAGCCCACGGCGTAGTGCTTGCCGTCGCTATCGTCCCGTGCCGAAAGCAGGAGCGGATGCTTGTCCTGTTGCTTGAACAGCGTCCAGCCGCCCAGGGTAACGGCGCCGAGCAGCAGGCTGCCCAGTGCCAGAGCCTGACGTCGAAACATGATCAGTCACCGTCGTTGGCATTGAAGCCCAATTGAATGCCCAGCGCCTTGGCCAATTCGCCTTCGTGCAGGCGATGGACAACGTTGAGGCTGTCGTACAGTTCGTTGAGTTGCTGGCGTCCGGCGTCGTCAGCGAGCATTTCGACCAGCGAGCGCTGGCTGTCGGCGAACAGTTTCAACGAGGTGTCGTAGGCCGCGTCGATCTTGTCGGCCAAGGGTTTCTGCTCGCTTGGCAACAGGCTGCGCAGGCCCTTGTTGTCCACGCCGACCCAGACGGTCCTGGCCGCGCTCAGGCTGGCTTGCAGGCCTTGCAGCGACGACTGGCTGCGCCAGGCATCGGCCTGGAAAGGTTGTGGTACGCCCTTGCTCTGGCGGCCCATCGGCGTACCGAGTTTCTTTTTCAAGGTGTCCAGGGCGGTGACCTGGACCCGCAGCAAATCGGCGATCGCTTCGTGGGAATCAGCGTAGCGCTCGTTCGGAAACTTGCTCATCTGGGCGAGCATGCCGTCGTTGGTATTCCAGCGCGACAGGATATCTTCGGCCAATTGCTTCTGACGTTCGCCAATGGCGATCAGCAGCGGGCAGTACTTGGCTTTTTGCGCGCTGTCGGCCATGTCGATCCTGGCGTCGAACAGCAGGTACTCATAGGCGGAGAGGCCTTGGACCACAACGCTGGACTTGGCCAGACCGGCAACGTCGATCTGCGGCTGGTTATTGACCAGTTGCTCGACCTGACGGCCCACCAGGTTTTTCTTGTCCGGCCAGAACTGCACCTGCCAGGCGCGATTGCCCTCGGCCAACGGGCCGATCAGCAGTGGTTGCAACTCGGCCCAGGCTTTTTGTGCCTTGAGAAAGTCGGCGCGGGCGGTCTCCAGGTTTTCCTTGCCCTGGCAGAAGGCCAGGGCGCTGGTTGCCAGTTGCCGGTCAGCCTCGACCCAGCGGCTGTAGGTGGGCAGGATCACTTGCTTGGCGATGGCCGCTGAGGTGACCGCTTGCGGATCCTGGGGCGAGCATGCGCCGAGGACGATGGCGGCGAGGCTGGTAAACAACAGCTTGGGACGGAACATGTCGGGCTCCCGTTTTTCGGAGAATGCGATTAAAGGGAATTCAGGAACGCCAGCAACGCAGCGCGTTGCTCGGCATTGAACGCTAGAACTTGTTGCTGCGCCGCTTGCGCTTCGCCGCCATGCCATAGCACGGCTTCGAGCAGGTTGCGCGCGCGACCGTCATGCAAGAACTGGGTGTGACCACCGACGGCTTCGGTCAGACCGATGCCCCACAGCGGTGGGGTCCGCCAGTCACGGCCGCTGGCCTTGAATTCGCTGCGGTTGTCGGCCAGGCCTTCACCCATGTCGTGCAACAGCAGATCGGTGTAGGGGCGAATGACCTGATTCGCCAGTTCCGGTTCGGCAGCGTTGGCGGACGTGGTGTATTTCGGGGTGTGGCACGACTGGCAGCCGGCCTGGAAAAACAGATTCTTGCCGGCCAGCACCTGGGGCGAGTTCACATCGCGACGGGCCGGTACGGCGAGGTTGCGGCTGTAGAACAGCACCAGGCGCAGAATGTTGTCGCTGACTTCCGGCTCGCCATCGGCGCCGTTGCCGTTCGGGGCGCGCTTGCAGTCGACCTGGGCCTGGGTGCAATCGTCGAAGGGGCGCAGGCTTGTCGTCAGGCCCATGTCACCGGAAAAGGCGTGGACGTTCTGCTGATTGAGGTTCGGCTGGCCGGCCTTCCAGCCGAAACGCCCCAATACGGTCTTTTGCTGGACATCGTCCCAGACCTGGTTCGGCCGGCCGACGATACCGTTGTTCTCCCGTGCCTGGGCTTGGGCATTGGCCAGGATAGCTTCATCGGGAATGGCTTCGAGCAGCCCCAGGCCGATCATCGGCGGTGCGACGCGGGCCGAAAAGCGTGTGTCGGGGTGCATCGGGCCATAGCCCAGTTGGGTGATCTGCAGTTGCGGCTTGCGCAGTTCTACGACGGTGCCGTCGTCGAAGCGCACCGGGACTGGCGTGTAATCGACCCGCACCTTGCCTTCGGGGACAACGCCGGGCACGGACATGTCCTGCAATTGCCCGCCATAGGTCGGCTCCGGCACCACCCCCAGTTGTTCAATGACCTTGGCGTAGGCCGGGGCATCGGGAATCGACAGGCGCACCAGCATCGACACCGCGCTGGCCGCGTCCGGTGCCGGCGGATGGCCGCGACCGTCCTTGACGTGACAGTTCTGGCAGGCGTTGGTATTGAACAATGGCCCCAGACCGTCCCGTGCGGTGGTGGTCGAGGGCGCGATCACCCAGGGGCTCCGGAAAAAACTGTTGCCCACGGCGAAGTCCACGCGTCGCGAAGGTGGCAGGTTGGCCGAGGGCAGGGAAAAGGCGTTCTGATCACTCTTGCGTACCGTCGCAGCGCCACCGGACCGGGCTTCGCCGGGTTCGGCCTGGGTAAAACGCGGGGCGTCATCGCAGGCACTCAGGCCCAGGGCCATGAACAGAGCGCATAAGCGAAGAGGCAACGACGGCATCGGACTTCCTGGAAGAGGAGTGAAACGAGGGCGCAAAGTCTAACAGGGCGGGGCGGTTTGAATAAGAGGGATTATCGTTTGGTTTTTGAGCATCACTTTATCCAGATTACCTGGCTGCTTTTCTAAGGCTTGGCTCCAGCGTCCAGTCGTTTTCTCCCGCCGTTCGTCGGCAATCTGCTCTGACCTGTCAATCCTGACAGTAGCCGATCTTCCTTGGCTGGAGTTTGATGGCCCAACGCCGAAAAGCCACGCTACCCTCACTCGCCAGGAAAACATGATGGATACCGAATCGTCTGTCTTGAACCATCCGTTCGAACTATTCCCTGTTTACATCCCGGGATGGAAGACGCCGGTGCTTCCGGAAGGCCTTGCGCACGGCGGCATCCCACAAAGCATTTATGACGGTCGGCCCGAGGGATTGCAATGCGTGATCTATGCATGGACCGAGCTCAAGAGCGGCTCCTGGACAATGGCGGTCCTTGATCGAGTTGACTTGTATGTCAATGGCGAGCTCTCGGGGGCAGGCTTTACCGTCCAGCCGGGAGAGGAAAGTAAGGAGTACTTTCTCCTGGACCTTCCCCAGGGAAAACTGAGAGAAGGGGTCAACAGGCTGCATTACACAATAACCCGTCTCAGCGAAAATCCCGGTATTTCCAATGATTTGAATGTGCTGTACCACTTGCGGGCCCCCGGTGAGCCGGCGCCTCAGGGCCTGGATCTGGTGATCCCGCCGGATGTGCTCGGTGATGGGGTCAGCGCCGAGCGGGCGGCGCAGGGTGTGGCGTTTGGTTTTACCTATTCCTATCCGCGAGATTACGACAGCATCAGATTTTTAGTGGGCAATGTGACCGTTCCA
Source organism: Pseudomonas sp. N-137 (assembly GCF_034555295.1). Lineage (NCBI taxonomy): Bacteria > Pseudomonadati > Pseudomonadota > Gammaproteobacteria > Pseudomonadales > Pseudomonadaceae > Pseudomonas > Pseudomonas sp. N-137. The sequence goes on along the minus strand of NZ_JAXUDQ010000004.1, from coordinate 277,510 downwards.
GTTGACGGATTTGATGCCGCCAGACCGGTGACGCATACCCTGTTTACCGAAACATTCAGACAGGCAGGGGACAACCCCAATACAGCGCTCCAGTTCACGGTGACTGACCAGTTGGGCAACTCCAACCGGTCGTTGATCAAGTACTTGGATATCCATTTGGACCGCGTGCTGATTGCTCCTACTCTTATCCATGTAAAAAATGCCGCCGGTGAGGAGATTCCCGACAAAGGCGAAACAACCAGCACCACCTTGGTGCTGTCGGGTGAGGCAAGCCATGGCAAGGAGATCGAGGTCTACGATGGCAGCGGTGCTGGTGCCGTCCCCAAGGGCACAGCAACTGCCGATGCGACAACCGGCCTATGGACCAAAGAAATTACCGTCGACGTCGGCGCTCGCCGCCTGTATGCAAAGTCGCTCTACCACCCTACGAACGTCTATTCGAACGTACGTATCCTGACTGTGATACCTGAACCCTTAAGCATCGATACCAGCGACGCGATTCTCGACCAGTTAATGTTTAGAGCCGATAAGTTTCCTGAACGTCCGCCAGTAGGGGCGTTCGTAGAGCGGATACCGTCGGGAGGTGTGCCTCCCTATATCTATACTTCCAGCGACCCAGAGGTGGCAGAGCTTTTTTCATCATCGCAACCACGGGTTGTATCGAAGCACTCAGGGACCGCTACGATAAACGTCCGAGATCAAATGGGTGCAAGCGTGTCTTACCAAGTCATTACTTCCAAGGTTTGGCTGCTGTTTGACTTAGGTAAAGACAATGAGTGGCAGACGTATTGGAATTGCTGGGGGGCTGCGTGGAACGCCGGGGGGACGATCCCTGACCTGGTGACTTGGGGAGCGCTTCGAACCATCCATGACGGCGACCCAGGTTTGGGGGACTTGCGTGCATGGTCTTCGGACCAGGGTCCCGGTGAAAGGACTGTGTATACAATCAACCCCACAACAGGAGTCCGAGAGCTACTGTCCCAGGATAGCGACTATGCAAGGGGATGGATGATCAAAGAGGTATGACCTTCCCTTGGCATGGATGCGACGAGATTGGCGACGCTGTTCATTTCAGGTCTGGGGCCTGTGGCAAGGGAGCTTGCTCCCGCTGGGCTGCGTAGCAGCCCTAATAAAGCAGTGAGCTCAATCCTCCTGGCCGAGTTGGCTGGTTTTGGGGGCCGCTTCGCAGCCCAACGGGGATAAATCCCCTCGCCACAGAGCCAAGTTCACTGCGCGACAGCGCAGCGTCGAAGACGCGGCGGGCACTCTCTTGCCACAAGTTAATGTTTGATTTTAGGGTTGCACCACGGCCCCCGGTACCAATGGCAGTTCCAGCGTCGCGATAAATCCGCCATCGGAATGGTTGGCCAGCACCAGCGCGCCGCCATGACGCTCGGCGGCGCGGCGGGCGATGGCCAGGCCCAGGCCATGACCTGCAGTGGTCTGGCCGGGGGCGCGGTAGAACGGTTCGCCCAACTGGCCCAGGTGTTCGGCCTCCACCCCCGGTCCGTGATCGCGCACGCTGACCATGATCCGCTCTCCTTGGCGCAGCGCGCGGACTTCGATCGGTTGACCGACCGGATTGAAGCGCTGGGCGTTGCGCAGCAGGTTATCCAGGGCCCGTTCAATCATGGTCGGCCAACCTTTTAGGGTCAGGTTCGGTTCAACGTCCAATTGCACGCTTTGTTCTGGAGAGGCCAGCTGTGTGTCTTTTTGCAGGGTAACCAGCAGATCGTTGAGGTCCACCTCTTCAGCGCTGGCGTTGTCGGCATCGACCCGGGCCAACACCAGGATTTCGCTGATCAGCGCTTCCAGACGATCACATTCGCGGGTCAGGCGCGGCCAGAGTTTTTCCCGCTCCTCGGGGCTGGCTCGTTCAGCCAATGCCAGGGCAATGCGCAGCCGGGCCAGGGGCGAGCGCAGTTCGTGGGATACATCGCGCAGCAGTTGGCGCTGGCTGGCGATCAGGCTTTGCAGGCGCGCGCCCATGCGGTTGAAGTCGGTGGCCAGCACACCAAATTCATCCCGGCGATTGGCCAGTTTGGCGAGGCTGTTTTGCTGGTAGGTGGTCTGCCCCAAATCATGCACTGCACCGCGCAGGCGGCTCAACGGACGGGTAATGGACAGGGTCACCAGCAGGCTGAACAACGTCAGTACCACCAACGCGATCCCCAGCGCACTCAGAGGCCAGAGCAGGCTGCCGCGGTGCCAGGCATCCAGTTCGGGGTGGGGTATGCGGTAGATGAACAGGTAAGTGTCGCCGGTTTTGGCGCTGGTGAACTCGTCGGTCAAGCGCCGCCAGGGCAGGCGTCGGTCGTTGTCGTTCTGTCGCGCCTCGAAGGCCTGTGCTCGACGCGGGAAAGTGCCGCGTACCACTGGGGCACCGCTCTCGTTAAGCACCTGGACGTTGATGTGATACTGATGCTTGCGCTGTTGCAGGATCTGTTCGGCGGCGTCTTCGCCCTGGCTTTCGAAGGTTTGCGTCCACTCTTCGGCCAGGGTGTTGAGGCCCGGATGGCGGCTGAGGATCCAGGCGTCCTGGTTCAGCATGTGGCCCAGCAGAATCGAAAGCCCTGCAACCAGGGCGATGGCCAGCCAGAAACTGGCCAGGATGCGCCAAAACAGTGAACGCACGATCAATCCTCGAAAAACAAAGAAAGCCCAACGGCGATTGGCCGTTGGGCTGGGGTGCTTCAGCGCATTATTGCGCCTTTTGCGGTTGTTGCGCTTTCCAGGCCTTGAACTCGGCCCACTCGGCCCGACGCTCGGCCTGCTTCTTCTGAATGGCGTCAAACTCTTTTTGCTGCTCAGGCTTCAACAACCCACGGATCTGGGCGTCGACTTTTTCGTGCCGGGCGGCCATTTCATCTTTCATGGCTTTCTGATCGGCTGGCGACAGTTTGGCCAGGTACTTTTCTACCAGTTCGCGGCGCTCGTGGCGCTGTTCGCCCATGATCTTGCGGATCTGCTGGCGTTGTTCGCGGCTCAGGTCCAATTGGCTGTACGGACCTTTGTCGTGCATCTGGCCGCCATGACGCGGGCCATCCATCGGGCCCATTGGTCCCATCGGGCCGGCGCCTTCAGGCATGGCCATCGCGACGGTAGGCAGGGCAGCAGCGAACATCAGAGCGATGAGGGTCTTGCGCATGGTGTATCTCCTTGTCTCGTTCCCGGTCAGTTCCGGATGAGTTCAGGTTACGCAGATCAAGGTCAGCGGCGGTCAGGGGTGGGTAAAGCTTGGGTAAAGACGTTTTGGCGCAGGCCTGACAAATCTGCAGGACCGAGCACAAAGCCCTGTGGGAGCAAGGCTTGCCCGCGATGAAAGTAACGCGATCTCTGAGGGAACCGAGGCGCCTGCATCGCGAGCGAGCTTTGCGCCCACAGCCCAGCGGCGCAGCGCTTAGGCGCAGCGCTTAAAGGCTGTAGTAATAACCCCGGCTACGCAGGGCCACGATGCGTGGGCGACCGTCGGCGTGCGGGCCGATTTTCTTGCGCAGGTTGCTTACGTGCATATCGAGGCTACGGTCGTACAGGGTCAGCTTGCGTCCCAGGGCGATCTGCGCCAGTTCCTGCTTGTCCAGTGGCTCGCCCGGCTGCTTGAGCAGCGCTTCGAGCAGGCGGCTTTCGGAAACAGTGAGGGTCTGCTCCTGCTCATCGATGCTGACCACGCCTCGCACCGGGCTGAAGGTCAGGTCGCCCAGTTCGATCTGGCTGGACACCGCCGTCGGATGACTGCGGCGCAAGACCGCGCGCAGGCGGGCGGTCAGTTCCCGTGGATCGCAGGGTTTTGCCAGGTAATCGTCGGCCCCCAGTTCCAGGCCCAGGATGCGATCCAGCGGTTCGCCACGGGCCGAGAGCATCAGCACCGGCAGCTCCGGATGATCGTTGCGCAACTGCTTGAGCAGTTCCAGGCCGCTGCCGTCGGGCAGCATCACATCCAGCACCACCGCCGCCGGGGCGGTTTCGGCCAAGGCCTTGCGGGCGCTATGGCCATCGTGGCAGGCCCGGACCAGAAAACCTTCCTGACCCAGCCAACTGCCGAGGAGCTCACACAGCTCCTGGTCATCATCAATCAGTAACAGCTCGCTCATGACTCACTCAATTTAGCCATTGCCGACGTTGTCTACGTCCACCGCTGGCAAAGATACCGCAGAGCAGGGCCAATAGCGCTACCCCGGCACCAATGACGAACCACTGCTGCTGATCGGTCAGCAGGCGTGGCAGGGGGCTGGCCTGGGCTTCCTTGAGTTGCAGCTTCAGACGCTGGTTCTCCTGGCGCAATCGACTCACCAGCGCGCTCTCGCGTTCGCTGTTGGCGTTTTGCAGTTGCTGGGTCAGTTCCTCGCGCATGCGTTCGCTGTTTTTCAAGCGTTGCTGCAATTCGGTGATCTGACTGCCTGCGCTCAAGGACAAGGGCGTCGAATGACTGCCGTCGGTGCTTTCTTCCCCATGGGCGGGAGCCCCGATCACCAACATGACCCCTAACAGGCACAGCGGACCTTTGCGCATTGCAACTCCTGAATTCCAATCGAGATTAGACAGGTTGTCGGCAGGTAAACGAGAACAATGAGCGATTGAGCGCAATGAGCCGCGAAGGCTCATCACGCATCGGGTTGTTAAGGCAGGACTTGCTTGAACGGCTTGACCACGACATTGGCGTAGACACCGGCGGCCACGAACGGATCGGCTTCGGCCCAGGCTTGCGCCGCGGCCAGGGAATCGAACTCGGCGACGATCAGGCTGCCGGAGAAACCCGCCGCGCCGGGGTCGTTGCTGTCCACTGCCGGGTGCGGGCCCGCCAGCACGATTCGGCCTTGGGCCTTGAGCTGTTGCAGGCGCTCAAGGTGTTCAGGGCGGGCGGCCAGGCGTTTTTCCAGGGAATTGGCGACGTCGGTGGCAATGATTGCGTAGAGCATGTCAGTCCTCGGTTTTTGGCGTGGTGGTATCGGCATCGTGCAGATGACGGGACAGGTAGATGCCCTGGCCAATCAGGAACAGCAGCGTCATGCCCAGGCTGCCGAAGACCTTGAAGTCGACCCAGTAGCTCTGGAAGGTGAACGCGACGAACAGGTTGGCGGCGCCGCAGAACAGGAAAAAGCCGATCCAGGCGATGTTGAGCCGGGTCCAGATGACGTCCGGCAGGTTCAAGGCGTGGCCCATGATGCGCTTGATCAGCAGGCGATCGCCGACGAAGTGACTGCCGATGAACGCCAGGGCGAACAGCCAGTTGACCACCGGGGCTTTCCACTTAAGGAAAGTTTCGCTGTGGAAGGCCAGGGTCAGGCTGCCGAAGACGAGGCAGGCGATCAGGGTCAGCCACTGGCTTTTCTCCAGCTTGCGTTGGGCCACGAACAGGGCGCCATAGACCACCAGCGAACTGATGATCAGCATCGCGGTGGCGCTGTAGATACCGCCTACAGTCAAGGAGTGACCGGCAATGTCGACGGTCCGTGGGTCAAGTTTGTAGACGATGAAAAACAGCAGAAGCGGGATGAAGTCGATGAATTGTTTCACAGTGGCAGCCAGAAGCAGGATGTGGCGGCATAATAACAAACATCCTTGGCCGCGATAGGGCCAGCTGATTTGAGGTAACAAACTCTCGTGAATGTTGATTTGCACTGCCATAGCACGGCCTCCGATGGCGCCCTGGCGCCTGCGGTTCTGGTGGCGCGGGCGTTCGAGCACGGCGTGCGAGTCCTGGCCCTGACCGATCACGACACCCTCGAAGGCCTCGACGAGGCCCGTAGCGCGGCGACGACGCTGGGCATGCAACTGGTCAACGGGGTCGAGTTGTCCTGCACCTGGGGCGGCGCGACTATTCACGTGCTGGGTTACGGTTTTGATGTAAATGCGCCGTCACTGGTCCAGGCCATTGCGCAACTGCACGACGGCCGCTGGCTGCGTGCCGAAGAGATCAGCCGCAAGCTTGCGCTAAAGGGCATGCCTGGTGCGCTTGAGGGCGCCCGGCAGATCCAGCAGGAACTGGGCGACAGTGGCAACGCCCCGGCCCGTCCGCACTTCGCGGACTGGATGGTGCGCGAAGGTTTCGTCAAGGACCGCGCCGAAGCGTTTCGCAAATGGCTGGGGGCCGGCAAGCTCGGGGACGTCAAGCAACACTGGCCGACCCTGGAAGAGACCGTCCAAACCCTGCGATCCGCCGGAGCCTGGGTCAGCCTGGCGCATCCGTGGCACTATGATTTCACCCGCAGCAAGCGCCGCCGCCTGGTGGCCGACTATATTCAAGCAGGGGGCCACGCCATCGAGGTGGTCAATGGCCATCAGCCTGCCGAGCAGGTCGGCAGCCTGGCGATTCTGGCCCGTGAGTTCGGCCTGCTGGTGACCGCCGGCAGTGATTTTCATGGCCCTGGAGGCTGGTCCGAGATAGGCGAATATCGCCCGTTGCCGGAAGATCTGCCACCACTATGGTGTAGATTCAAACATGATCCCGTTACCGCCACCGTCTGAACAGGTAGAACACGTGAGTCAATTTTTCCAGATTCATCCGGAAAACCCGCAAGCGCGCCTGATCAAACAGGCGGTGGAAATCATTCGGGGCGGTGGTGTGGTGGTCTATCCCACCGATTCTTCCTACGCCATCGGCTGTCAGATTGGCGACAAGAACGCTGTAGAGCGGGTAAGACGCCTGCGTCAGCTGGATGACAAGCACAACTTTGCGCTGATCTGCAGCGACCTGTCGCAGTTGGGCCTGTTCGCCAAGATCGACACCGGCACCTTCCGCCTGCTCAAAGCCCACCTCCCTGGGCCTTACACCTTTATTCTCAACGCCACCCGGGAAGTCCCGCGGCTGTTGCTGCACCCGAAAAAACGCACCATCGGCCTGCGGGTGCCCAGCCACCCCATTGCCCTGGCGTTGCTGGCCGAGCTGGGTGAACCGCTGATGAGCGTGACCTTGATCATGCCCGGCGAGACGGAGCCGATGAATGACCCTTACGAGATGCGCCAATTGCTCGAGCATCAGGTCGACCTGATCATCGACGGCGGTTTCGGCGGGATGAAGGCGTCCACGGTGATCAACCTGGCCGATGGCGAGCCGCAAGTGGTGCGTATCGGTTGCGGCGATCCAGCCCCGTTCCTGGTCGAGGCCTGAGTGTCCGCAGTGGAAACCGCCGTTGAGAGCGCCGACAGCCAGGCCGGCGCTCAGCAAGAGCTGCCGTTCGCCATGGTCTATGGCCAGGCGGTCATGGAAATGCCCCTGGACCTGTACATTCCGCCGGATGCGCTGGAGGTATTCCTTGAAGCCTTCGAAGGGCCGCTGGACCTGCTGCTGTACCTGATCCGCAAACAGAACATCAACATCCTCGACATCCCCGTGGCGGAAATCACCCGCCAGTACATGGGCTACGTCGAGCTGATGCAGTCGGTGCGACTGGAACTGGCGGCCGAATACCTGGTAATGGCGGCCATGCTCGCCGAGATCAAGTCGCGAATGCTGCTGCCACGCTCGGCAGAGATCGAGGAGGAGGAAGACGATCCGCGCGCCGAACTGATCCGCCGCCTGCAGGAATACGAACGCTTCAAGGTGGCGGCCGAAGGCATCGATGGCTTGAGCCGGGTCGGGCGCGATGTGGTGGTGCCCAAGCTCGATGCACCCGAGGCGCGAGCACGTAAATTGCTCCCGGATGTCAGCCTCGAAGAGTTGCTGATGTCCATGGCCGAGGTGCTGCGCCGGGGCGACATGTTTGAAAGTCACCAGGTCAGCCGCGAAGCCCTGTCCACCCGCGAGCGCATGAGCGATGTGCTGGAGCGGCTCAAGGGCGGCGGCTTTGTGCCCTTCGTCGAGCTGTTCACCGCCGAGGAAGGGCGGCTGGGCGTGGTGGTGACGTTTATGGCGGTCCTGGAATTGGTCAAGGAATCCTTGGTCGAGCTGGTGCAGAATGAGCCGTTCGCAGCGATCCACGTGCGGGCACGAGCCGAATAACGAGCAAATCAATGAATCTGACTGAACCCCGCGAGCTGGCGCCGTTGCTTGAAGCTTTCCTGTTGGCCTCGGGAAAACCGCAATCGATGGAGCGCTTGTTCGAACTCTTCGAAGAAGGCGAGCGGCCCGAGCCGGCCGTGTTCAAGAAAGCCCTGGCGCTCCTGGGTAAGTCCTGCGAGGGGCGGGCGTTCGAACTCAAGGAAGTGGCTTCCGGCTACCGCCTGCAGATCCGCGAGAAATTTTCGCCCTGGGTCGGGCGTTTGTGGGAAGAGCGGCCTCAGCGCTATTCCCGTGCCATGCTCGAAACCATGGCATTGATCGCTTATCGCCAACCGATCACCCGAGGTGAAATCGAAGATGTGCGGGGCGTGGCGGTCAACAGCCACATCGTCAAGACGCTGCTTGAGCGCGAGTGGATCCGGGTCGTCGGCTATCGCGACGTGCCGGGTAAACCGGCGATGTTTGCCACCACCAAGGCCTTTCTCGATCACTTCAACCTCAAGAACCTCGACGACCTGCCGCCGCTGGCCGAACTGCGGGAGCTGGAACCCGAGCCGATGCTGGAATTCGACGACGCCCCGGTGCCCCAAAGCTTGCAAGAGCTGGCCGACGCCAGCGCCGAGCCGGAGGAACCCAAGGAAGAAACCAGTTTCCATTCGTTGTTGCTGGAACTGGACACCATGGAGGAGGGGCTCAAGACCGATTTCGACGATCTGCTGCGTGAGGGGCCGGGGTCTGAAGGCGAAATGGATGAACCCGCGCAACCGGGCAGCGAAGTTGAACTTCAGGTCGAACCTGACCCCGAACCAGAAGAAGACATTCTTGGCGTAGCCGCGGCCCGGGAAAAACTGCTGGCCGCCGTGGCCGCGCTCGAACCACGCGAACCCGAGCCTGAGCTCAGCGATGAAGAAGCCGAAGCCCGCGCCCTGGCCGAAGCGATTGAAAACGAACGACGCCAGTTCGACGATTGATCACGGCTGACACAGCGCCGCCCCATTGTGGGAGCGAGCCTGCTCGCGATGGCGGTCTGTCAGCCAACATCATTTTTGAAGGTGAAATCGCTATCGCGAGCAGGCTCGCTCCCACATTAAGTCATGCGGTGCACCATGAGTTCCACCAAAGACCCCTGCATCAGCCTCTGCAAGTTCGACGACGACATCTGCATCGGCTGTGGCCGCAGCAAGCGCGAGATCAAGGCCTGGAAGAAACTCGACAAGGATGACAAGCGCACGGTGTTGGCCGAAGCGGCCTTGCGCCTGATCAAACTGGGCGCCACCGGTCGGCGGAAAAAGCGCTGAAGGTTCGTCGATCAGCTAGTCTCTGATGCGCAAATGCCTTAACGAGCGTATGATTCGCGACCCTTTGGCGATCCCTTCGTCATAGACCCGTTTTCAAAGTGTCAGGCCACGCCTGACCCGACCACACCGGGAGGTGCCCAGAATGAAAGACCAAGACCAGAACGACAGCCAGGAAATCGGCCCAGCAGGCGAGAAACTGCAAAAAGTCCTCGCCCGTATCGGCGTCGGCTCGCGCCGCGACGTGGAAACCTGGATCACCCAGGGCCGGATCAAGGTCAACGGCAAAGATGCCACCTTGGGCCTGCGTGTCGACATGCATGACGCCATCACCATCGATGGCAAGGTGATCAAGCGCGAAGAGGCCGCCGAAACGGTGCGCCGCGTGATCATGTACAACAAACCCGACGGCGAGATCTGCACCCGTGACGACCCGGAAGGCCGTCCGACCGTGTTCGACAAAATGCCGCGTCCGAAAGAAGGCCGCTGGATCAACATCGGTCGCCTGGACATCAACACCACCGGTTTGCTGATGTTCACCACCGACGGTGAGCTGGCCAACCGCTTGATGCACCCGTCCTACGAGATGGACCGCGAATACGCCGTGCGTGTACGTGGTGAAGTCGACGACGAAATGATCGAGCGCCTGAAGGCCGGCGTTGTGCTGGAAGATGGCCCGGCGCGTTTCACCGACATCAAGCAGGCTCCGGGCGGCGAAGGCTTCAACCATTGGTACCACTGCGTGGTGATGGAAGGCCGCAACCGTGAAGTACGGCGCCTGTGGGAATCCCAGGGGCTGGTGGTCAGCCGCCTCAAGCGCGTGCGTTTCGGTCCGGTGTTCCTCAACTCCGACCTGCCGATGGGCCGCTGGCGCGAAATGAGCCAGTACGAGGTCGACATCCTGGCCGCCGAAGTCGGCCTCAAGCCGGTAGCGATGCCGCAGATGACCGCCAAGAGCAAGGACAAGCTGGAGCGCATGCAGCGTAAATCCTCGCGTCCGATGGGCAAGACCGAGCGCGTGCGTACGCTGCGTCCTGCCGCTGATGGCCCGGCCGCAGGTCCGCGTCCGTCCCGCGAGCCGCAGATCGAAGGCGAACGCCCGGCCCGCAAGCCTGCGCCACGTCAGGACGGCGAACGCGGCCCGCGCACGCCACGTCCGGCCAACGGTCGTACCGAGCGCGGCGAAGGTCGCGGTGCTCCGGCCGGTCGTGGTACGCCGGTGGCGGATCGCCCGGCCGACACCAAGCGTCCGGCCAAACCCGCAGCGAAAAAGCGCCCGGGCATCGTCCTGGTCGACCGCGACACGCCATCGGGCAAACGTCGCGGTGCCCCAGCGGGTTCGGGGCAGCGTCCGGGGTTTGGGCGTCGTAAGCCGGAGTGAGGCAGTTGTGAGGTTCTAGCTGCAAGAAAAAACGCCAACCCCTTGTGGTTGGCGTTTTTTTGGCTTGGTTTTAGTGATGCGGTACAGATAGTCCGCCATCGCGAGCAAGCTCGCTCCCACACTGGGACGGTGTCGGTCGCAGATCTTCCATTCGCTGAAGCTCAACCGTGGGAGCGAGCTTGCTCGCGATGGCGGCATCAGCCTTACAGAAATCCCAACCTAAAGCACAAACCGCCCATCAAACATCGGCTCGTTATCCAACGCCAACACACCGCTCTCGAAAATCAGATCCAGATGATGGCTGCCCTTGGCCCCGCCACCCAGCCCCAGGTGCAGGCCGCAATGGCGCTCCTCGAAACCGGCATTGCGGGCATAGAGGCTCTTGACCCCTTCGTTGGTGCCGATGCCCAGTTCCTCGATACGCCGGTTGGACGGGTTGGCGTCCAGGTATTTATTGAAGTCGTGTTCCAGGCCCGGCACATCGCTGGCGATTTTCTGAATGGTGGAGTCTTCGATCCACAACTCCAGCGGCGATTGCAGTACGCCGTATTTGCGGGCGAACGGGATGGTGCTCAGGAAAGTGCCGACGAACTTCACCTGACCGTTAATGGTGTCGCTGTGGGTAGCGATTTCGCCGGGTGCCAGGTCGTAGTTGCCAACACCGTTGATGTCGGTCCATTTCTTGACGCTGTTGAGGGCCGTATCGAAATACGAACCGTGGTCATCCTGAAAACTCAACGTCGTTGCTTGGGACATGCGCCGGATCAGGTGACTGTTGAGCCCGGCGATGCGCTGAGGAATCACGCTGAAGGTGTCGTAGAAATAATCGCCGTAGTCCTTGAACAGCAGCGATTTCTTCCAGTTGTCCGCCATCACGCCTTGCAACGCGCGAACAAAGTCCGGGCCGTCGGGGCGTGGGTTGGGCAGGGTGGAAGAGTCGTAGAAGAAAATGTACAGATCGCTGTCGGCAATCGCCTTGGACAGTCGCTCCGTGGGTTCAAGGTCCAGGCGCATGGTGCTGAACCGGAAGGGTGAACCGCTGCCAGCCTGTTCGGCAATAGCCCCGGTCAGTGCTTCGTAGTCGGCGGTATGGCCGAGCAACACCTTGGCTGGCTGGATGCCGGCCAGGGCGGGATGATGTTCAAGGTAGTAAAGGAAATGTGAGATGGCTCGTTGTGTGTCCATGCTTATTCTTCCCTGACAGTGGTGTTTGGCTTCCCTGAAATCTGCAAAGTGGCGGAGCCGACCGGCCGGATCGCCTCCGCCGGGCGATGCTTACAGAGGCCACATCGCCGTGCCGAACGGAACAACGGCGTCGGCTTGCATCATTTCAACTGCGGCTTCGTGGGTCGGTGCTTCAAACCATTCGTCCAGTTGCAGTTCGGTTTCCAAGTCTTTGTCCAGTGCTTGCATAGTGAATCTCCTAGATGACTTTTACGGAAAATTGCGAAGTCGATTCCGCGATGGAGAACTGACCGGAAGCGGCTGCGCAAAACCTGCCGGCACGACGCCTTGGCAAGTCGCTGAAAACCTAGTCGAGGGTTTTTTGGAATGCAAAAAAATAATTTATTTTTTTCGTTTGAACTTTTTATTCCATTTTTACCGAAGAAATTAGTTATTCAAAAACAGTTGGCTGTGTAGTTTTTTGCTTAGGTAGCTAGCTACCGTCAATTTGCAGTCAGCTTACAGAAAATTCCCACACGGAAAGTTTGCGTTACGGTTTGTAAAGAAATGCTGACGATTTTTGCCTATCAAATCGGTCTATACCGGCGTTTGGCTGCGCTGTAAGAAAAAACTGCCGAGAAGGTCGGTTTGACGGGGTTTCCGACACTTTGCAGCGCTTGTTTCAAACCGGCGGGACGGGTCAGATGCGCGGCAGACCTGAAGTACGGGGTGCGCGGGTGTCTGGTCGCAGTGGGGCAGCGGTGTACAATGCGCCGCGTTTTACTGTGACCCTTCGCGTACCCACGCATTTTCAAGGTTATCCGCCTTGTTCACTCCGCCACGCCACGAGCGTGTCGGGTTCGATTTCGTCACAGATAAAAACAAATAGGTGACGCATGACCGTTGTAGAAAATACGCATTCAGGCGAGCTGAAACGCGGCCTGAAAAATCGACACATTCAACTGATCGCCCTCGGCGGCGCGATCGGTACAGGCCTGTTCCTCGGCTCGGCGGGGGTGCTGAAGTCAGCCGGCCCGTCGATGATCCTCGGTTACGCCATTTGCGGCTTCATTGCCTTCATGATCATGCGCCAGTTGGGCGAGATGATTGTCGAGGAGCCAGTGGCCGGCTCCTTCAGTCACTTTGCCCACAAGTATTGGGGCGGTTTTGCCGGCTTCCTGTCGGGCTGGAACTGCTGGATTCTCTACATCCTGGTGGGCATGTCGGAACTGACCGCGGTCGGCAAGTACATTCACTACTGGGCGCCGGACATCCCGACCTGGGCTTCGGCGGCAGCGTTTTTCGTCCTGATCAACGTCATCAACCTGGCCAACGTCAAAGTCTTTGGCGAGGCCGAGTTCTGGTTCGCGATCATCAAGGTCGTGGCAATTGTCGGCATGATTGCCCTGGGCAGCTATCTGCTGGTCAGCGGTCACGGTGGCCCACAAGCTTCGGTGACTAACCTGTGGGCCCATGGTGGATTCTTCCCCAACGGCGTGAGCGGTCTGGTGATGGCGATGGCGATCATCATGTTCTCCTTCGGTGGCCTGGAAATGCTTGGCTTCACCGCTGCCGAGGCGGACAAACCGAAAACCGTGATCCCCAAGGCCATCAACCAGGTGATCTACCGGATCCTGATTTTCTACATCGGTGCCCTGGTGGTGCTGTTGTCCCTGACCCCATGGGACAGCCTGCTGAACACACTCAATGCCTCCGGCGATGCCTACAGCGGCAGCCCGTTCGTGCAGGTGTTCTCGATGCTGGGTAGCAATACGGCGGCGCACATCCTCAACTTCGTAGTGCTGACCGCCGCGCTGTCGGTGTACAACAGCGGCACCTACTGCAACAGCCGCATGCTGCTGGGCATGGCCGAACAGGGCGATGCGCCCAAGGCCCTGGCCAAGATCGACAAGCGTGGCGTGCCGGTGCGTTCGATCCTGGCTTCTGCTGCGGTCACGCTGGTGGCGGTGCTGCTTAACTACCTGATCCCGCAGCATGCGCTGGAGTTGTTGATGTCGCTGGTGGTCGCGACCCTGGTGATCAACTGGGCGATGATCAGCTATTCGCACTTCAAGTTCCGCCAGCACATGAACCAGACCCGCCAGACACCGCTGTTCAAGGCGCTGTGGTATCCGTACGGCAACTACGTTTGCCTGGCGTTCGTGGTGTTCATTCTTGGGGTAATGCTGCTGATTCCCGGCATCCAGATATCGGTCTACGCGATTCCGGTGTGGGTGGTGTTCATGTGGGTGTGCTACCTGATCAAGAACAAGCGCAGTGCCCGGCAGGACATGGCTGTGGCCGCTGCCGCCAAGTAAGCGTCCTTGAAATACAACAAACCCGGCACTTGGCCGGGTTTGTTGTATTCAGACTCATGCTGATCCCTGTGGGAGCGAGCCTGCTCGCGATGGCGCCAGCACATTCAGCATTGATGCAAGCTGACCCACCGCTATCGCGAGCAGGCTCGCTCCCACAAGGGTTGGTCGCTGTCTTGGGGATTCGCGGTATTCTGTGGGTCCTGATACCGGACCTCTTTTTCCATGCTGGCAATTTCCAACACTGTGCACATCCCGGACGCCGAGATCGAGCTGACGGCCATCCGTGCCCAAGGCGCCGGCGGGCAGAACGTCAACAAGGTGTCCAGCGCCGTGCACTTGCGTTTCGACATTGCGGCCTCGTCCTTGCCCGATTTCTACAAGGAGCGGTTGTTGGCGCTGCGCGACAGTCGCATCACCAGCGACGGCGTGTTGATCATCAAGGCCCAGCAATACCGCACCCAGGAACAGAACCGGGCCGATGCCCTGGAACGCCTGACCGAGCTGATCCTCAACGCCACCAAGGTCGAAAAGAAGCGCCGTCCGACCAAACCGACCCTGGGCTCGAAGAAACGTCGCCTGGAATCCAAGACCAAGCGCGGTTCGATCAAAGCCGGGCGCGGCAAGGTGGATTTCTAGTTTTTCTCCCGCTCCTGGCGATACTTCGGCGCCTGGCGGTACAGGTAGAGACTCAGCAACAACCCGCCCAAGGCCGCCAGCGCGGCGAACAAAAAGATCGAAGCAAAACCGAAACCTGCGGCAATCGCACCGGCCAACGGCCCGGTAATCCCCAGGGACAAGTCAATGAACAACGAATAGGCGCCCACCGCCGCGCCACGGCTGGAGGCGGGTACCAGGTTGACCGCTTCCACCCCCAGCGCCGGGAACACCAGGGAAAAACCGAAGCCGCTCAATGCCGCGCCGGCCAAGGCCCAGTGCGCATCCGGCGCCAGCCACAGCAACAACAACCCCAGGGTTTCCACCGACAGGCAGGCAATCGCCACCCGGAAGCCGCCCAGGCGGTTGATCAAATTACCGAACAGCAAGCGCGCGCCGATGAAGCTGGCGCCGAACAGGCTCAGGCACAGCACTGCGTTGTCCCACTGCTGCGTGGCGTAATACAGGGTGATGAACGTGGCGATGGTGCCAAAACCGATGGAGCCCAGGGCCAGGCCGCAGCCATGGGGCAGGACGCGTCCGAGAACATGCATGAAAGGCAGCCGTTCGCCAGTGACAATGGGCGCCGCCGTTTTCGGCCAGGCCAGCGCCAGCCCCAGCAACGCCAGCAAAATAATGCTGACGCCCATGCTCCACAGCCCCAGGGATTTCACCAGCCACACCCCCAACGGCGCGCCAATCGCCAGCGCGCCGTAGCTGGCGATACCGTTCCAGGAAATCACCTTGGCGGTATTCGCCGCGCCGACCCGGCCGATGCCCCAGCCAATCGATCCCGAGCCTACCAGGCTTTCGGCGCTGCCCAGCACCAGGCGGCCGATCAGCAGGCTGATCAGGCTCAGCGTCGGTAGGTTTGACGTCCAGGCAGACGCCAGCATGAACACACCGCTCAGCCCGCAACCGGCGAGGCCGAACATGACCGCGCGCTTGCTCCCCAGGTTGTCGATGATCCGTCCGGCATAAGGACGACTGAGGAGGGTGGCCAGGTACTGGACGCTGATTACCAACCCGGCGATCACCGCGCCAAAACCCAGTTCGCCGTGGACGAACCCGGGCAACACGGCGAGGGGAATGCCGATATTCAGGTAGCCAATGAAAGTGAACAGAACGATGGAAACGACTTGCAGCGTGACCGCCAAGGGGCGCTGGGTATCTGGCATGGGTAAAGAGTCCACGGAGCAGCAGGATAGATAGGCTGCTTATGATAGCGGTGCCTGCGACCGTGAAGCGTGGAAAAGTAAAACTATTTGCCGGATGGCGCTGGGGTGTCGTCTTGTCCGGCCACCAGGTGTGTGGTGACCAATGCAGCGAGGGCGTTTTCTTCAGTGCCAAATCGTGCCAGCAGGGCGGCTTGTTTCTCTGGGGAAAGGCGCGTCCAGATATCGACCATCTTTTCGGCGGTGCCGATCAGGACGCTGGCTTGGGCTTCGCTGAAGGTAGGGTCATCGGTCATGGGGGGCTCAGGATTCAGGCAGTGTGGAAAGCGCATCTTAGCGCTTTCCACACGGTCTGGTCGTGCGGGTGAATCAGTCTTCGCTGTCGGCCTGGCGGCGTTCAGTGGCTTCTTTGGGCTCGGGTTGCTGGGCGTCTGGTTGCCCCCCGGCTTGTAGCGTGGTCGTCTGCTCAGTTTCGTGCAGGCTAGGGAAGGGGAGATTAGGAATCTCGTGCATATCGCGCTCCTCGCAAAGTCTGTTGGTAGATCTGGTAGATCCGCGCTTTTACAAAGCTTGGGCAGGATACAGCAGAAGAAATGACAAAAAGACTTTTAAGTTCCGTTGCGGCGACAAAAGGGCTTGTCTGGACAGGACATGTCCAATCATCAAACGCCTGCTACCGGTCGTCGCGAAGGCTCAAGAATGCGCACGGCGGGTCGATGGCTTGTACATATCCCGCATTCGGTTGCGACACTGCAAACCACGAA
This sequence comes from Pseudomonas sp. N-137, assembly GCF_034555295.1. Classification (NCBI taxonomy): domain Bacteria; kingdom Pseudomonadati; phylum Pseudomonadota; class Gammaproteobacteria; order Pseudomonadales; family Pseudomonadaceae; genus Pseudomonas; species Pseudomonas sp. N-137. Next base: position 260,820 of record NZ_JAXUDQ010000004.1, on the reverse strand, counting down.
CATGGAGGTCGGGACGTGTCGTCCGTGAGCTTGGCTCTTTCTTCTTTTCAAGAGATTTCCCTCCATGTTTCTACAAAAATCCCTGAGAGCGCAGATTCTCGCCTTGCTCAGTGGCAGCCTGCTGGCGATGTTGCTGATTGCCCTGGCGTCTTTCCATTTCCTCTCCAACGGCGTCCAGAACTATCGCAACCTGATCGATGGCCCGTTGCGTGCGTCGCAGTTGATCGATGAGGCCAACCTGCAATTCAAGGTGCAGGTCCAGGAATGGAAAAACGTTCTGCTGCGCGGCAAGCAGCCGGCAGACCTGGCTAAATACTGGAAGCAGTTCGAAGATCGCCAGCATGATGTCCAGGGTATTCTTGGCCAGTTGATCGCCCTTGAAGGGGTTGCGACACCCATCAAGACTCGGATCGAGGGTCTGCGAGACGAACACCGTCAATTGGGTGCGGCCTACCAGAAGGGCCGTGATGCGTTTGTGACGGCGGGCGGCGATGCGGCGGCGGGTGATGCGGCGGTCAAAGGTGTGGACCGCGCGGCCAGCGAGCAAATGAGTGCGCTGGTGGTGGAGTTGCGCAAACTTGCCAGCGAACAATCGGCGCAGATCAGTGCCGGTGCCGATCGCACGATTATGCTGGGCACCGTGATCATGCTGGTTTCCGGCCTGCTGATCGGGCTGTTCAGCCTGTGGCTGGTCAATCGCAACCTGGTGCAGCCGATCCGCAACCTGATCGAATACGTGACCCAACTGAGTCGCGGCCGTTTCGCCGAGCGGGTAGTCAGCAACCGGCAGGACGAATTGGGTGACCTGGCGCTGGCCGCCAATACCCTGCGCGACTTTCTCGCCGAAACCTTCTCGCGTCTGCAGCGCAGTGCCACGGAACTGGACAGTGCCAGCGGCGAGCTTAATGCCATCGCCAGCCTGATGAGCCAAGGCACCAGCGAGCAATTCGAACGCACCGACCAGGTGGCGACGGCGATGAACGAAATGTCCGCCACCGCCCAGGAAGTCGCTCGCCATGCCGCCGACGCGGCACAGGCCGCCGATGACGCCGATCACTCGGCGCAGCAGGGCGAGAAGGTCATGCAAGGGACCATTCACACCATCACCCGCATGCGCGGTGAAATCGCCAACACGGCCACGGTCATCCGCCAGTTGGAAACCGATAGCGGGCGCATTGGCAAGGTGCTGGAAGTCATCCGCGGTATCGCCGAGCAGACCAATCTGTTGGCCCTCAACGCTGCCATCGAAGCGGCCCGGGCTGGCGAGGCTGGACGCGGTTTCGCGGTGGTTGCCGATGAGGTGCGCAGTCTGGCCCAGCGCACCGCCTCGTCCATCATCGAGATCAACCAGATTATCCAGACCGTGCAAACCGGTGCGGTGGATGCAGCCCAGGCCATCGAGAGCGGTCAGTCGCGCAGTGAAGAAAGTGTGGAGCAGGTGACTCAGGCCGGTGTGATGCTCGAACGCATTACCCAGGCCGTGGAAGCGATTCGCGACATGAACCGTCAGATCGCCACTGCCGCAGAAGAGCAGACCTCGGTGGCTGAAGACATCTCGCGTAACCTGACCGAAATCACCTGCATCGCCAGCACTAACCTGGACAATGTGCAGCGCACCGAAGCCGCGAGTCGGAACCTGCACGGTTTGTCGGGGCAGTTGAATGAAGTGACGGCGCGGTTGAGTGCCTGACGGTCGTTAGCGGTAGTTGTCGATAGATGCAAAAAAGCCGCGCAACCCTGAGGTTGCGCGGCTCATTTTAGTGACCAATTAACGGTCTTGCTTGTCGCTCAGGACTTTGCCGGTAGTTGCGTCAAAGTCTACATCCCACTCTGTGCCATCGGCCATTCTCAGTTCAACTTCATATTCATAACCGTTGAAGTGGTTATCCAGGTCGGTGTCGGTGATGGTTGCGCCTGGGTGCAACTTCAGGGCTGCTTGGTTCATCTCTTCCAGCGGCTTGATTTTTCCGCTCTTGACCAACTCAGGAATCTGGTCGACTCGAACATCAGCCTGGGCCAGGCCGGCGCTGAGGGTCAGGGCTGCGGCGGTGAACAGGGCAGTCAAAGTTTTCATGTGTTCTTTCCTTGCTGTGATTAAGGGGTGTGTCGTTTAAGTGGCTTCAGATTAACTGTGGCAACTTAATTCACCCTTAATTCAGTAACCGTTGTTCTCCAGCACCTGCGCCACGCTGCCTGTTTCGGGACGCTTCAAGTATTTGAGCAGTTCGCTGGCGCGGTTGGTAAAGATGCCATCCACTCCGGCCTCCAGCACTTTTCTGAAGTCCACCGCTTCATCAACCGTATAAACGTGCACCAACAAACCCTGGTCATGGGTGTATTGGTTCATCCACGGCTGCACCAGATCCGAATAACTCTGGCTGCCGCCTTGAGTCAACGCGGCGGACGGCCCGGTGCCGATAGCGCCTTGTGCCTTGGCGAATTGAACCCATTGTTCAAACTCGGCGTTGTCCTTGGGCTGCTGTTTGGCGTAATAGGCCGCCTTGTCCGTTTCGCCGGACTCGGCAAACGTCACCTTCGACTTGGCCTCGATGTAGCCATCGCCCACCCACAACAGCAGGACTTTTGGCACGTTCGGCATTTCTTTTTGCAGCAGTTCGAGGCTGCTCTTTTCGAAGGTTTGCAACACCACCTTGCCTTTGCCCTGACCTACACCGGTGGCGCGTTTGGCGAGCTTGGAGCCCGACGGGCTCAACCAGCCGCGGTCATGCAGTTTATCCTTCAAGTCGCGCTCAATGCCGGGGAACAGCTTCGGCTCCTTGGTTTCGATGTACAGCCCCGGTTTGTGCAGCGGGTTGCCTTCGGCGATGTTGATGACTTCGTCGAGGGTGAGGATTTTCAGGCCCACGAACGACGGGCGGGCGCGGTCCGGGTAGGCGGTGTTGAACCAACTGCCGGCATCGAGGGTTTTGAGTTCCGCCATGGTGAATTCGTTGGCGGTGCTGTCCTTGCGCTCGGGGAATTTGGTCGCGACATCGGAGGTGCGCAGCAAGCTGTCGTCGTGCAGCACGAACAGTACGCCGTCCTTGCTGCGTTGCAGGTCCAGTTCCAGGTAATCGGCGCCCAGGTCGCGGGCCAGTTTGTAGGCCGCGGCGGTGGTTTCCGGCGCGTCAAACGAGGCGCCGCGGTGGGCGATCACCGCTGGGTGAGGAATGCCCTGAAGGGCCGCGAGGGACTTGGGGGGCGCGGCTTCGCCGGCCTGTGTCTGGCCGAAGCCAAGCAGCAGGCTCAGCATCAGGGCACTACGGGTGAAGGTGACAGGCATGTTCGAGATCCTTTCGTGGGTTTCGCAAAGACCTATCTTTTAACAACTGAACGTTCCTGGCGCTATCGCTATACCGACATAAAAATGCGCAAAGCAGATTTTTCCCACGCTTTTCCAGGTCGCTTTGCAGTACGCTTGGCCGCACCAGTTTCCCCGGCAGAGGGAAACCCGAAGACAGCATCCAATTGCCCTGCGTGTAAACCATCGATCAGACGTCCTGCGGGACGCATCCATGAGGTTTACCATGCGCACCACTTCGACATTCATCTGCCAGGCCGCCGACCAGCTCAAGGGTTTTGTCGGCCTGAACCGCAAAACCGGCCAGTACATCGTGCGCTTCAGCGAAGATGCCTTTGGCATGGACGTGGCCGACGACGGCATCATCCCCACCTGCGAATTTGTCTGGACTCCGGTGGCAGACGGCACCATGGCCCTGAGTCGCCAGCGCATCCAGCTGCTGCTGGACCAGAACATCGACGACCGGATCAACCTCACCGAACCGTTGCGGGTTTACATGGCTCGTAGCGACCTGCCGGAGATTGTTGCAGTGCGTCAGTTGGTGGAAGGCTAAAGCCACGCCGACTATGAATGGGCTGAAAAAAACTGTGGGAGCAAGGCTTGCCCGCGATGGCGGCGGCACATTCAGCACTGATGCAAGCTGACCCAGCGCTATCGCGAGCAGGCTCGCTCCCACAAGGGATTTGCGGTGGACACCGAATCGGTTAGCCCTGAAAAACCACTGTGGGAGCAAGGCTTGCCCGCGATGGCGGCGGCACATTCAACACTGATGCAAGCTGATCTGCCGCAATCGCGAGCAGGCTCGCTCCCACAAGGGATTTGCGGTGAACACC
>NZ_JAXUDQ010000004.1:223122-256681 GCF_034555295.1 Pseudomonas sp. N-137 | reverse complement strand
GCGGCACATTCAACACTGATGCAAGCTGATCTGCCGCAATCGCGAGCAGGCTCGCTCCCACAAGGGATTTGCGGTGAACACCGAATCGGTTAGCCCTGAAAAACCACTGTGGGAGCAAGGCTTGCCCGCGATGGCGGCGGCACATTCAGCATGGATGCAAGCTGACCCAGCGCTTTCGCGAGCAAGCCCGCTTCCACGAGGGATTTGAAGTGAACACCGAATCGGTTAGCCCTGAAAAACCACTGTGGGAGCAAGGCTTGCCCGCGATGGCGGCAGCACATTCAACACTGATGCAAGCTGATCTGCCGCAATCGCGAGCAGGCTCGCTCCCACAAGGGATTTGCGGTGAACACCGAATTGGGTAGCCCTGAAAAACCACTGTGGGAGCAAGGCTTGCCCGCGATGGCGGCGGCACATTCAGCATGGATGCAAGCTGACCCAGCGCTTTCGCGAGCAAGCCCGCTTCCACAAGGGATTTGAGGTGGACACCGAATCGGGTAGCCCTGAAAAACTAATGTGGGAGCGAGCCTGCTCGCGATGACGGCGGCACATTCAGCATGGATGCAAGCTGGCCCAGCGCTTTCGCGAGCAGGTTTTGTAGGCTGGCATCAGGTTTGGCGCTGGAAGGCATAGTCCCGTTCGACCTTGCACACCCGCGTGTAGCAATGGGCGTACCAGGTCGAGCGACCGCGTTCGCGGATTGCGCGGTGTTCGGGGTGCTGTTTCCAGGCCAGGATCGCCGCTTCGCTGCTCCAGTAGGACACGGTGATGCCCAAGCCGTCTTCGCCACGGGCCGACTCGACGCCGAGGAAGCCCGGCTGCTCTTGAACCAGAGTCAGCATGCGCTCAGCGGCTTGGGCGTAACCCTGGTCCCCCTCAGTGCGCAGGGAGGTGAAAATCACCGCGTAATACGGGGCGCTCATGATGCTGTCCTCCGGCAAGCTTCGATAAACGCACTGACCAGCGACGGCACACGTCCTTCCAACGCTGCGCGCTCAGGCTGGAACAGGGTCGCGACAAAAAAAGGATGATCAGCCAGCTCCACGGCCCGTAAATTGCCAGCCGAATCCCGGGCCACGGCGTGCAAGCGGTCACTCAGCAAGTCCCGCTCAAACTGTGGATTGACCCCAAAGCTGCACCGATATCCTTCGAAAACCTTAAGGCGACCATAGGCCTTGGCAATCAACGAATCGGCGTCAAGCTCAAGACAGTCGATGGTTTCGATCAGCGCACAGCTTAACGGCGTCAGCAGTGCCCGTTCAGCCTCGGGAGCTGTTTCGCCATGAGCTGCGTCGGCCCAGCCCATCACATTGCGCGCGTATTCCAGCACGGCATGCTGAAAACCGCCGCAGGTGCCGAGGAAAGGGCGACGCTGTTCGCGGGCAAAACGAATGGCTTGCAGCGCGCCATTTTCGTTTCGGTAAGGGCTGCCGGGCACGCACCAGACCCCGTCGAAACCATTCAGGACGGCGCTGTCGGTGATGAGGTCGGTGCCCAGCCATTGAAATCCAATGTGATGACCGGTTTGCTTGCTGGCCAGTTCGAGTGCGATGGGGATGGCCCGATGGGCCGTTATTTGAGGGTCATAGTCGCCGACCAGGGCGATGTGCAAAGAACGCTGGTTTTCCATGAGAGGCTCGCCGCTTGTTGATTCCTGGTCGCCACTATAGATTGGCGTTCACGCAATCAATATTGGCGTTTACCCAAGTGATCAATGCACCGACGCACTATCGTCTGGACTATCCCGATCTGTCCCTGATCTTGGCGCTGGTCCGTGGCGGTTCGCTGGCCCGAGCCGCGCGCTTGCTGCACGTGGATGTGTCCACGGTCTTCCGCTCGGTACGGCGGCTGGAGGCCGCCCTGGGCCAACCCTTGTTCGAAAAAAGCCGTGCAGGGTATTTGCCCACGAGCCTGGCCCAGGCGCTGGCTGAGCAGGCCGAGCGCGCCGAACAGGCGTTGGAGGCGGCGCGTATCGGGGTGGAGCAGGGCGGTGAGGTCGTCAGCGGCACGGTGCGCCTGACCTGCACTGACTCGGTCCTGCAAGCATTGTTGCTGCCGGCCCTGGCGCGGTTCATGCCTGCTTACCCGGCGCTGTCCCTTGAGCTGAGCACCTCGAACGACTTTGCCAACCTGAGCCGCCGCGACGCCGACATCGCCTTGCGACTGACCCGTACGCCGCCGGAACATCTGGTCGGGCGGCATCTGGGTAATGTGGTTTATCGGGTATGTGCCGACACCCGCTATCTGCGTTCGGTAAATACGGATGATCTGGCCGACATGACCTGGATCGCGCCGGATGACTTTCTCCCCGATCACCCCACTGTGGCTTGGCGCCGTCAGCATCTTCCTGGCGTGGTGCCGGCCTATCGCTGCAACAGCATGCTTTCGGTCACCGAGTTGGTTCGAGCCGGGCTGGGCGTGGCGGCGTTGCCGGACTTTCTAATCGGCGAAAACAAGGGCCTTACGCCCATTGGCGAACCGCTGGCGGGGTATGACACGGCCCTTTGGCTGCTGACCCGGCCCGACTGTCGCGCCTTGCGCTCAGTGGTGACATTGTTCGATGAACTCAGGTGCAATCTGCGCTTGCACTGACTTTTGTCCAACAGGGCGTTGATGGCTCAATCGAGGATGATCTCCCGGCGGTATAGTGACTTGAGCCCCAGCCTCAGGCAGAGAACATCATGATGACAGAATCGTCGCAGCCCACTTCCACAGCACCTGTTGATCACTTGCGTTTTCATCGTCCCCACGCGCATTTGGGGCCGACCTTTGGTAATGACCGCTTTGCGCTACGCGCGGAGGCATTCGCGCGTTTTTTCGGGACACCCATGTTCCTGGGGGCGCAGACCTTGATCGTGTTGATCTGGATAAGCCTGAACATGTTGGGTGTGGTTCATTTCGATGCTTACCCGTTCATCTTGCTGAATCTGGCGTTCAGCCTACAGTCGGCCTACGCCGCCCCGCTGATCCTGCTGGCGCAGACACGCCAGGCCGCGCGGGACAAGGCCCAAGCCGAAGCGGATGCTCAACATCGCGAAGCACTGGCCATTGCCAACAGTGAGCGCCAGGCCCAGGCAGCACAGAACACGGCGCAATTGCTCGAGTTGTTGGAGCAGAACACCCGCCTGACGGAAATGACCAAGGCATTGACCGAGCGCATCGACTGCCTGACTACCGAGATGCACGAGAAATTCGTGAGCAAGCCATCGATGCCGTAATCCGTTTCTGCGGTGGTAGCGACACTCAGACCTGATAGCGGGCCAGGAACATGTCGAGGGCCGATTCAACCACCTGAGTCTGTTCATCCTGGGTCAGGCACGGCTGGCCCATGGAAATTTGAGGCCAGAAGGCGAACGTCTTGATCAGCCCGTGCATCTGTTGCGCCGCAAACGCCGGCTCCACGGCTTTCAACCGACCGTCGGCTTGGGCCTGGCGAATCCACACGGTCAAACCTTCTTCGCGCTGACCCATGCGCGCAACCATATCCTGGGCTCGCTCGGGCGAATGAATCGTCGCGGCAATGGCGATGCGCGCCAGATCGAGAAAATTATCGTCTGCCAGCATGTGCAATTTGGCTTGCAGCAGCTTTCGAAGCTGCTCACGCAGGGGCTGCTCCGGGCTGTAGGCCATGTCCTGTTCGGCGGTAATGCTGTTCCACAATCGATTCAGAATTTCCGCAAACAACTCCTCTTTGCTGGGGAAGTGGTTATACACCGTGCGCTTTGACACACCCGCCGTCGCCGCGATCTTGTCCATGCTGGTGATCTCGAAACCGCTGCTACGGAATTCGGCAATCGCGGCCTGGAGGATGGATTCGCGTTTTCGCTCGGTGAGGCGCTGCGGCGGTACGGTCATGGTTAATCATCATCTGGAGAAGGGAAGTTACACTTGGCAGTTTACTTGCTCTCGGGATTGCTGCAATCTACAAACTACACCGAGTAGTGTAGTTTTCAATCAGGCGGCTGAGCGTGCATGCAACGGCCATTAGCGTCCCACAACGGCGAAGCGCAATTGCGACGACGTCCTTGGAGTTTTCGCATCATGACCATTTTTTCTTCGACTGACAGCCCTGCGGTGCTTCCTTCATCCCAGCAGGAGCAAGGAAAGTACCGTAACCACGCCCCTACACCGCGCCAAGGGCTCGGCCAGATGCTACGCATCATGTGGAACATGATCTTCCACAAACCGCGCAACACCCGTCCTGCGGGCACCATCGAGGTACAACCGCTGACGCGCGCCGACCTGCTGGCCGCGCCGAACAACAGCGTCTTCCGCCTCGGGCATTCCACGGTGCTGCTCAAGCTGCGAGACAAGTTCTGGCTGACCGACCCGGTTTTTTCCGAGCGCGCTTCCCCCCTGCAATGGGCTGGCCCCAAGCGCTTCCATCAGCCGCCCATCAGCCTGGAACAGCTGCCGCCAATTGAAGCGGTGATTCTTTCCCATGATCACTACGACCATCTCGATCATCAGGCCATCCTCCAACTTGCCGCCAAGACACGGCATTTCCTGGCCCCTCTCGGGGTAGGCGACACCCTGATCAAATGGGGCATCGACGCCAGCAAGGTGCGTCAGCTGGACTGGTGGCAGAGCACCGAAGTGGACGGCATTGAATTCATCGCCACACCCTCCCAGCACTTTTCCGGTCGCGGGCTGTTCGACGGCAACAGTACGTTATGGGCCTCGTGGGTGATGATCGATGGCGCCACCCGAATATTCTTCAGCGGCGACACGGGCTATTTCGACGGGTTCAAACGCATCGGCCAGCAATACGGCCCATTCGACCTGACGCTGATGGAAACCGGCGCCTACAACGTCGAATGGCCGCACATCCACATGCAGCCGGAGCAAACCCTGCAGGCGCATATCGACCTCAAGGGCCGCTGGTTGCTGCCGATCCACAACGGCACGTTCGATTTGTCGATGCATGCCTGGTACGAACCCTTCGATCGCATCCTGGCCCTGGCCTGGGAGCGCAACGTCTGCATTGCCACCCCGCAAATGGGTGAAGCCTTCAGCCTCGCGCAACCGCAACGTGGCCGCGCCTGGTGGCTGGACGTGGAACCCTCGGCTTATCAAGACCAGCCCGATATGGCCTGACCCTCGACGCATCGATCATTCGATCATTGCGTAGTCTGGCCGCCCCATCGGATCCGGCGTGGCGCCTTTGATATTCATGCCGCGCCCAGGCGCAAAGCCCGGGAAGAACACCAGGCCTTCGGCTTCCAGCCGAAAGGCCAGGGCCAGGCGGGTGACATCAAGTAGCTCGCCCCCCGCTTCGAAGCGCCGGATGGCCTGGGTCGAGACTCCAGACTGCCGTGACAATTCCTCGACACTCCAGCCCAGCATGGCTCGAGCCTGCGCGCTGTGAGCAGGGGTGAATTGATAGACAGCGATGCGTTCCAGGGTGGTTTTGATTGCGAGCGAGGCCATGGGAGTTCTCCAAAGCTGTGGATTCAAAAAATACTGTGTTTTTGTACAGTTGTTTTGAATCCTGATCAATCTCATTTTTTTGATCAATGACCGGTGGTCTTTTCCAGCCAGGCACTCGGTGCGTGACCCAGCACCCGGCGGAACATGGTGGAGAACGCCGCAGGGCTGTCGTAGCCCAGATCCAGGGCAATACGGGTTACCGAATCGCCTACGACCAATCGAGACAGCGCCGACATCACACAGGCTTGTTGTCGCCATTGGCTGAAACTCAACCCGGTTTCCCGGCTGAACAGCCGATTGAACGAGCGCAAGCTCACAGGCAACTGCGCCGCCCATTGCACGGGTGAGACGTGGGCGTTGGGGTGTTTCAGAAACCCCTGGCACAGGCCGAGCAGGCGTGGGTCCTTGGGCAGTGGCAGGTGCAACGGCAAATGAGTGCTGCGCAACAGTTCGTGCAGCAACAGATTGATCAGCGCGCCGTCGCGTCCGGCCTCGTCGTATTCCGGCGCAAGCTCCACGGCTTCCAGCAGCAACTGGCGCATCAGGGGCGACACGCTGATAACTTGGCAACGGGCGTCCATGGCCGTCACCGCGGCCGGTTCGATGTACACGCTGCGCGTGCTGACCCCCAGCATCAGCACCTCATGGGCAACCCCGGGCGGGATCCATACCGCCCGTTGCGGCGGCACCACCCAATTACCGTCTTCGGTGCGGACCTGCATCACACCAGTGGCGCCATACAGCAACTGCGCCCGGCGATGATGGTGCGAGGGCAGTAAATGTCCGTGGGGGTAGTCGGTGCCAATGGCGACGACAGCCCTAGGGATCGCATCCAATAAATCGATCGAAGTGTTGCGCATCGAGGGGCTACTCATCATTGGCGTAAACGCAAACATTATTGGCCTGTTTGCTAGAGCGGGCCAAGCTTCGCTTATCTAACGTGGGGCGCCTCCCATTTCACGGATTCGCCTCGATGTTCTATGTATTGCTTGCGTGCTTCGGCTGCCTGAGTGGCGTAACGGCGGTGTTGTTCGGCTTTGGCGGCGGTTTCGTCGTGGTGCCTTTGATGTATCGCATGCTGATGGCCCATCACTCGGGTGACGCCATCGGTGAATCGGCCATGCACATTGCCGTCGCCACCTCGACCTGCGTCATGATCGTCAACGCCCTGGTCGCCACCGGAAAACACCAGCGTGCCGGTCAACTGATTCGTCATTACCTGTGGCCGTTCGGCGGTTTCATTGCGCTGGGGGCGGTCTTCGGCGCAGCGGCCGCCACTTGGCTCAATGGCGAGATTATCCGCTACGCCTTCATGGCTTACCTGGGCCTGACCATCCTGGACTGCCTGCTGCGGCGAGGTTTTCTGACACGCGCCAGCGATGCCGTCCTACGCCCTTTGGCGCCAATGGAGACCGCATTGGGCGGTACAACCATCGGAATCATCGCCACAATGCTGGGCGTCGGCGGCAGCGTCATGACCGTACCACTGCTGCGCCGTTGTGGCCTGAGCATGTCCCAGGCCACGTCGATGGCCAATCCACTGAGCGTGCCCGTCGCGTTGGCCGGCACCATCACCTACATGGCCTTGGCCAGCTTCACCGGGACAGACTTCGGCCCGTGGTTTGTCGGTTTCGTAGACTTGCTGGCCTTTGTTGTGCTCACACTCGGCGCGCTACTGGGCATCCGTCTGGCAACACCATGGATCGGGCGGATACCGGATCGGCTGCATGCGTGGGTGTATGTAGGGTGGTTGATGTTTGTGATGGTTGGGATGTGGCTGGGGTAGGGTAGCTATTGGCCAGCCAACCCCTGCGCTTCCCGAATGATGAAGTGATCCAGGTTCTCGATATTGGCGCTGAACACCCCGAACGTCTGCTCGGGGTTTTTCTTGCTCGGCACCTGTTTCAGCTCCGGCGTCACGCCATAAAAGAAGCAATACAATGGCGCGTCACTCTCGATGGCGTGCTTGATCTCTTCCAGAAACGCTTTGCGTTTGCGGTAGTTGTCGATCAGCTTCTTGCTCAGGTAAACGTTCACCGAGTAAGGCTTCTTCTTCGCCTCGTCCGGTTGCTTGAACCAGACCTTTGCTTCGAAGTCGATGCGAAAGCTCTGGGTGTAATCCTTGATCTCCTTGATCTTGCCCCAGTAAATCAGCCCCTTGTTGTCCAGCAGGTACTCGATCTTCTTGAAGAACGATCCATAGGGCGCCGTGTGCTCGCCAATCTTCAGCGGCATGCGCTTGAGCAGTTCCCTGTCCGCAAAGTTCGACACAAAACACTCCACCGGATGGGCGAAGACGCTGGTCTTGTCCGGCGCTGAATCCCGGCTCGGGTGCTCGACATGACTGGCGGCTGAAGGCTCTCGCTCATCGCGCAGAACGTCCGCCGCCACCGTCGGGCCGGATGGCTTGCGCACATACTCACGCCGAGTCAGCAATAATTCCGACGGAAAATGCTCCTCCGGACCGTCATCCGTTTCCCCGCCCTCCGTCTCCAGGCCTGACGCCGGAGTCTTCAGGCTGACATAAGGACAACCCTCGATATGCCGCGTGCTGGGGATGTTCTTGAAGTGCGGCGTGCGCACGTAATTCACGTTCTTGGCGTTGAACGTCCCCAACACATTCGCCGCATCAAACGCCGCCCGACAGGCATCGTTGGGGCATTGAAACTGTTCCTTCGCGGAATCGAACGCCACTGTCTCGTCGAAATTCAAATCGCGCACGTCATAGATCGACAGCTTGTCGTCGAGGCTGAGGCAGTAGGCGAGGTCGAATTTCATCGGGGCTCGGGTCCAGGAGGGGGAAATGTATTAATAGCGAAGGGCAGGGCCGGTTGCACTCAAAGTTTCAGCACACCACCAAAAACTGTGGGAGCGAGCCTGCTCGCGATGCCCAAAATCCCCCGGCCATCAAGCCTGCCGATAACCTGTGACCTGACACCAACCCGTGGCGAGGGAGCTTGCTCCCGCTGGCTGCGTAGCAGCCCCAATTCCATATCACCAACAAAAAACCGCCGCCTGAACAACGGACGACGGCTTCTGATGGAATCTCAAAACCCTCGCAAAATCCGAGAAGCTTTCCGCCACCAATGCGCAACGATTCTGAGTTTTTCGTAGAGCAAAGGTTGCTTGGCTGCCCTGAAGTTAAACGCGATATCGGCTCTTATAGAAAACAAAAAACCCCGTTTTCACGGGGTTTTTATTTAAGCGTGCAGCCTAAGATTTTTCTTTCGAATCAATCCCAGCTAAGCGCCCCACCCGTTTGATACTCAATCACCCGAGTCTCAAAGAAGTTCTTCTCTTTCTTCAAGTCCATGATCTCGCTCATCCAAGGGAACGGGTTCGTCGTCCCTGGATACTCTTCCTTCAGACCAATCTGCGACAGGCGACGGTTAGCGATGAACTTGAGGTAGTCCTCCATCATCGCCGCGTTCATGCCCAGCACGCCGCGAGGCATGGTGTCGCGCGCGTATTCGATCTCCAACTGAGTCCCTTGCAGGATCATCTGGGTCGCTTCTTCCTTCATCTCGGCATCCCACAAGTGCGGGTTTTCGATTTTGATCTGGTTGATCACGTCGATGCCGAAGTTCAGGTGCATGGATTCGTCGCGCAGGATGTATTGGAACTGCTCGGCGACGCCGGTCATTTTGTTGCGGCGGCCCATGGAGAGGATCTGGGTGAAGCCGCAGTAGAAGAAGATGCCTTCCAGAACGCAGTAGTAGGCGATCAGGTTGCGCAGCAATTCCTTGTCGGTGTCCGGGGTGCCGGTTTCGAACTTCGGATCGGAGATCGAACGGGTGTATTTCAGGCCCCAGGCGGCTTTTTTCGCGACCGATGGGATCTCGTGGTACATGTTGAAGATTTCGCCTTCATCCATGGCCAGCGATTCGATGCAGTACTGGTAGGCGTGGGTGTGGATCGCCTCTTCGAACGCCTGGCGCAGGATGTACTGGCGGCATTCGGGGTTGGTGATCAGGCGGTACACGGCCAAGACCAGGTTGTTGGCAACCAGGGAGTCGGCGGTGGAGAAGAAGCCCAGGTTGCGCATCACGATGCGGCGCTCGTCGTCGGTCAGGCCTTCCGGGGTTTTCCAGAGGGCGATGTCGGCGGTCATGTTGACTTCTTGCGGCATCCAGTGGTTTGCGCAGCCGTCCAGGTACTTCTGCCAGGCCCAGTCGTATTTGAATGGCACGAGCTGGTTGAGGTCGGCGCGGCAGTTGATCATGCGCTTTTCATCGACGGCGACACGGGCGGAGGCGCCTTCGAGTTCGGCGAGGCCTTCGGCGACGTCGAGTTTGTCGAGGGCGGCCTTGGCGCGAATGATCGCGGCCGAGTCGCTGGCCGTCACGGCCCGGGCTTCGAGGGCGGCGGCACCGCCGGCGCTGTCGAGGCGGTCCATGTTGGCTTCAGAAGCGTGGCCGGCGTTGGCGCCTTTTACAGCGACTTCGCCGTCTTCTTTGTCGAATTCGTCCCAGCTCAGCATGACGTGTTGTCTCCTGCGTGAGGGCCAGATGCCCGTTGAAGGCCTACTGGCCGCGGTGGATCTTGGAAAATCGTTTGTTGCAGCAGCTGACGCAGGCAATAAACAGAAAAATGTACGGGTCGTTCTGAAGCGGCTGTGAGCGCGAGGAGGCAATGGGCCTCTGCGTGGGCTTCAGGCTGGTTTGACTCCCTGTAAGGGAATATTGCAGGCCCGTTTAAGGCGGCATTATAAGGACTTTTTTGCCTACGTGCTGCGGCGAAATAGCCCACGGAGGAGGTCGCGGGCGGTATATCCGCGTGGGAGCAAGGGTTTACAAGGCTTTGGCCGCTGAAGATTTTTTTTGCATGGGTCGGGTGACGGTATTTTTTGATCAAAAAACGAGCGTTTTTTGAGGTTTTGCACTACATGTTGTGTTTGCAAGGGCTTTTTGATGGTTACAGACACAACCAAGCCCGATCAAAATCGGGCTATGGAAAATGCCATTTATGATCAACCGATATGTGCCGAACCGGTGTGGTCATAGCCATCTTCAGCGACAGTAGCGGAGCCGGTGCGGTCGTAGCCATCCTCGGCAACGGTGGCCGAACCGGTTCGGTCGTAACCGTCTTCAGCGACAGCGGAGCCGGTGCGGTCATAACCGTCGGCGGCAAAGGTCTGGGCGGCCAGGACGGACAGGGTCAAGGCAAGGATCAGTTTGGTTTTCATGGAGGTTGCTCCTGGTTCGTTTAAGTTGATCAGCCGTTGGAGCAGCCGGTGCCCATGACGCTGTAGCGCAGGATGTGGCGCTGGCCTTTGGAGTCGTCGTATTCCATCTTGGCCGGGACCACTTCGCAGACGTTCGGGATGTCGCTCATGGAGATGACTTTGGCGATGTCCAGGTGGGTGGAGTAGGTGTACTCCTCAATGGCTGGTTTTTGCTGTGCAACGTCGGTCGGGACCTCATCTGCCATCGCGGTGACGCTAAGGCCAGCGAGGACCAGAACCCATAAAGCTTTCATCTGTTTCACCTTTTTTGAGGTCGAGTGGGGTCACGCAACCTTTTTGGGGCTGCGTGTGGAACAGGTTTTGGGAGTTGGATTAACGGCCTTCGTGGGGGCTGTGTTGCGTTAATCGTGTTTGCCGGTTGGCGAGGTGGATTTTAGGGGGTGGGGGTAATCGCAAAAAGACCGGGTTTTGATAAACACTGTTGGTTGATCTGGTAATAATCGTTGCAGAGTCCGGTGGCTGTCTGTGCCATCGATGTTGGATGTGCCGCCGCTATCGCGAGCAGGCTCGCTCCCACAGGGGAGCGGCGTTGGACACAAAGCAAGCGTTCAGTGGAGATCAATTGTGGGAGCGAGCCTGCTCGCGATGGCGGTGTGTCAGTCAATATCAATGCAAACTGATCCACCACCCTCAGGAGCAAGCCCACTCCCACACAGGAAAAGGCCTGCTGGCAGGGGTTTGCACGTTAGTACCGACATTTTGTAGGGACTTGTTACTACCATCGTCGAATGGTTCTATAGGCTCGCCCCGGCTACAACGGGTACATACAAAAACAACTATGTCACCGAGGTAAGAAAGATGAGTGCGGCTTCTCTGTATCCCGTTCGTCCCGAGGTAGCGGCTAACACGCTGACTGACGAGGCGACCTACAAGGCCATGTACCAGCAGTCGGTGGTCAACCCGGATGGTTTCTGGCGCGAGCAGGCCAAGCGCCTCGACTGGATCAAGCCTTTCACCACGGTGAAGCAGACGTCCTTCGACGATCACCATGTCGACATCAAGTGGTTTGCCGATGGCACCTTGAACGTTTCCTACAACTGCCTCGACCGTCATCTGGCCGAGCGCGGCGATCAGATTGCGATCATCTGGGAGGGCGATGACCCTGCCGAGAGCCGCAATATCACCTATCGCGAGCTGCATGAAGAAGTCTGCAAGTTCGCCAACGCCCTGCGCGGCCAGGACGTGCATCGAGGCGACGTGGTGACGATCTACATGCCGATGATCCCCGAAGCCGTGGTCGCCATGCTGGCCTGCACCCGGATCGGCGCGATTCACTCGGTAGTGTTCGGCGGTTTCTCGCCGGAAGCACTGGCCGGTCGGATTATCGACTGCAAATCCAAAGTGGTGATCACTGCTGACGAAGGCATTCGTGCAGGCAAGAAGATCCCGCTCAAGGCCAACGTCGATGATGCGTTGACCAATCCGGAAACCAGCAGCATCCAGAAAGTCATCGTGTGCAAGCGCACGGCTGGCAACATCAAGTGGAACCAGCACCGTGACATCTGGTACGAAGACCTGATGAAGGTGGCCGGTACCGTTTGTGCGCCGAAGGAAATGGGCGCTGAAGAGGCGCTGTTCATCCTCTACACCTCCGGTTCTACCGGCAAGCCAAAGGGCGTGCAGCACACCACCGCCGGTTACCTGCTCTATGCGGCCCTGACCCATGAGCGCGTGTTCGACTACAAACCGGGCGAAGTCTACTGGTGCACCGCCGACGTCGGCTGGGTCACCGGCCACAGCTACATCGTCTACGGCCCGTTGGCCAATGGCGCGACCACGCTGCTGTTCGAAGGCGTGCCGAACTACCCGGACATCACCCGTGTGGCCCAGGTCATCGACAAGCACAAGGTCAATATTCTCTACACCGCGCCGACCGCCATCCGCGCGATGATGGCCTCGGGCACCGCCGCCGTCGAAGGTGCCGATGGCAGCAGCCTGCGCCTGCTGGGTTCGGTGGGCGAGCCGATCAACCCGGAAGCCTGGGACTGGTACTACAAGAATGTCGGCAAGGAGCGTTGCCCGATCGTCGACACCTGGTGGCAGACCGAAACCGGTGGCGTGCTGATCAGCCCATTGCCGGGTGCCACGGCGTTGAAGCCGGGTTCGGCCACGCGTCCGTTCTTCGGCGTGGTGCCAGCGTTGGTGGACAACCTTGGCAATCTGGTGGAAGGCGCGGCCGAAGGCAACCTGGTGATCCTCGATTCGTGGCCAGGCCAGGCGCGCACGCTGTACGGCGACCACGACCGCTTTGTCGATACCTACTTCAAGACCTTCAGCGGCATGTACTTCACCGGTGACGGTGCGCGTCGTGACGAGGACGGCTACTACTGGATCACCGGTCGGGTGGATGACGTGCTCAACGTGTCCGGCCACCGCATGGGCACGGCCGAGATCGAAAGCGCCATGGTTGCCCACCCGAAAGTCGCCGAAGCGGCGGTGGTGGGTGTGCCGCACGACATCAAGGGGCAGGGCATTTATGTCTACGTGACCCTCAATGCCGGCGAAGAAACCAGCGAGGCCTTGCGTCTGGAACTGAAGAACTGGGTGCGCAAGGAGATCGGTCCGATTGCCTCGCCAGACGTGATCCAGTGGGCCCCGGGCCTGCCGAAAACCCGTTCCGGCAAGATCATGCGCCGCATCCTGCGCAAGATCGCCACGGCGGAATACGATGGGCTGGGTGATATCTCCACCTTGGCTGATCCGGGTGTGGTGGCGCATCTGATCGAGACGCACAAGACCATGAACGTCGCCTGACGGTAACCCGTAACACCGAAAAGCCCCGCCCGGTTTTGCCGAGCGGGGTTTTTTATGGTCGCTAACGCCAGGAGAGTTTGACGTGTGGTGCCTTTGTGGCGAGGGAGCTTGCTCCCGCTCGGCTGCGCAGCAGTCGTAAACCGGCCAATGCGGTATGACTGAACGACCGCTGTGCCTGGCTTTGGGGCTGCTGCGCAGCCCAGCGGGAGCAAGCTCCCTCGCCACGGGTTCGATGGATGAATAAATATCGGCGTTTAAAGTAGGAGGGGGCTGAACGTTACCGGTGTTTCGGAATGTGTAACCAAAGGCGCCACAACGGGGCGATGTGAAACGCGAAGCCCCGTTATAGGGCGGATCCAGGCGTCTTGGAAAACAAGGTGACACGCTGTGCTTGCCGGATTAGAAGGGTTTGCGAATAATGGGCCCGCAATTTGCAGCATAGGTCGGTTTCCTTTCTTTTGCTCTTGCATGAATTTGCGGGGCTGTCAATGCGCTCGGGTCGAGTTTTCTGTGCTTCTGTAATTTGTTGTCGCATTGAAGAAATATCGGCTTCGGGCCTGTCGTTAGAATGCCGATCACTCGCTCGTCGTGAGCTGCGTTGAATTGACGCACGCTTTCTTAGGACGCAGCACTAAAGTTCGTTCCACCCATTCGCATATTGGGCTGTTGCTCACTCTGCCGTTTTTGCCCTTTCCCGATGGAGTCCCAAGATGAAGAAACTTGTGCTGCTTGGCGCCCTGGCACTGTCCGTGCTGTCCCTGTCGACATTCGCCGCAGAAAAGCCCCTGAAAATCGGTATCGAAGCGGCTTACCCTCCGTTCGCCTCGAAGGCCCCGGACGGCAGTATCGTCGGTTTCGACTACGACATCGGCAATGCACTGTGCGAAGAGATGAAGGTCAAGTGCGTGTGGGTCGAGCAGGAATTCGACGGCCTGATCCCGGCGCTCAAGGTGCGCAAGATCGACGCGATCCTGTCTTCCATGTCCATCACTGAAGATCGCAAGAAGTCTGTTGATTTCACCAACAAGTATTACAACACCCCGGCTCGTCTGGTGATGAAGGCCGGCACTCAGATCAGCGAGGGCCTGACCGAGCTCAAGGGCAAGAACGTCGGCGTGCAGCGCGGTTCGATCCACGAGCGCTTCGCCCGTGAAGTCCTGGCCCCGCTGGGTGCCGAGATCAAGCCGTACGGTTCGCAGAATGAAATCTACCTGGACCTGTCCGCCGGCCGTCTCGACGGCACCGTGGCAGACGCTACCCTGTTGGATGACGGTTTCCTCAAGACCGACGCCGGCAAGGGCTTTGCGTTCGTGGGCCCGGCCTTCACCGACGTCAAATACTTCGGTGACGGCGTAGGCATCGCGGTTCGCAAGGGTGATGCCCTCAAGGACAAGATCAACGGCGCGATTGCCGCCATTCGCGAGAACGGCAAATACAAGCAAATCCAGGACAAGTACTTCGCCTTCGATATCTACGGCCAGTAACAACGTCCCGCCACTCGTGCGAAATGGCGCAAGCAACAGGATCTCTGCGGTTTGCGCCATTTTTTCATCCCACTCTCGAGGATCTGAATCATGTTGAAAGGCTACGGGGCTGTCATCCTCGATGGCGCATGGTTGACGCTTGAGCTCGCCTTGTCGTCCATGGCCCTGGCCATTGTCCTGGGGCTGATCGGCGTCGCGTTGCGCCTCTCGCCAGTGCGCTGGCTGGCGTGGCTGGGTGACCTGTATTCCACGGTCATTCGCGGCATTCCCGACCTTGTGCTGATCCTGCTGATTTTCTATGGCGGCCAGGACCTGCTCAATCGCGTGGCGCCGATGCTCGGTTATGACGATTACATCGACCTGAACCCGCTGGCGGCCGGCATCGGTACCCTGGGGTTCATCTTCGGTGCGTACCTGTCGGAAACCTTTCGCGGTGCATTCATGGCTATCCCCAAAGGGCAGGCCGAAGCGGGCATGGCGTATGGCATGAGTGGGTTCCAGGTGTTTTTCCGGGTGATGGTGCCGCAGATGATTCGCCTGGCGATTCCGGGGTTCACCAACAACTGGCTGGTGTTGACCAAGGCCACGGCGCTGATTTCGGTGGTGGGCCTGCAAGACATGATGTTCAAGGCCAAGCAGGCGGCGGATGCCACCCGCGAGCCTTTCACCTTCTTCCTGGCAGTGGCGGCAATGTACCTGGTGATTACCAGTGTCTCGCTGCTGGCATTGCGTCAACTCGAGAAGCGCTACTCGGTAGGCATAAGGGCGGCTGATCTATGATCTTCGACTACAACGTCATCTACGAAGCCTTGCCGCTGTACTTCAGCGGCCTGCTGACCACCTTGAAGCTGCTGGCCCTGTCGCTGTTCTTCGGTCTGCTGGCGGCGTTGCCCCTGGGGCTGATGCGGGTGTCCAAGCAGCCGGTCATCAACATGACCGCCTGGCTCTATACCTATGTGATTCGCGGCACGCCGATGCTGGTGCAGCTGTTTTTGATCTACTACGGATTGGCGCAGTTCGAAGCCGTACGCGAGAGCTTCCTCTGGCCGTGGCTGTCCAGCGCGACCTTCTGTGCCTGCCTGGCCTTTGCCATCAATACCAGCGCCTACACCGCCGAAATCATCGCCGGCAGCCTGCGCGCCACGCCTAACGGTGAGATCGAGGCGGCCAAGGCCATGGGCATGTCACGCTACAAGTTGTATCGCCGGATCCTGCTGCCATCGGCCCTGCGCCGGGCGCTGCCGCAGTACAGCAACGAAGTGATCATGATGTTGCAGACCACCAGCCTGGCCTCCATCGTGACCCTGATCGACATCACCGGTGCCGCGCGCACGGTGAATGCGCAGTACTACTTGCCGTTCGAGGCTTACATCACGGCCGGCGTTTTCTACCTGTGCCTGACTTTTATCCTGGTGCGCCTGTTCAAGCTGGCCGAGCGCCGCTGGCTGGGTTACCTGGCCCCGCGCAAGCACTGATAACGCATCGATCCGATCGACTGCTCAACGACTGACGTTTTGTGAGAACCGACCGCATGTACAAGCTCGAAGTCCAAGACCTGCATAAACGCTATGGCAGTCACGAAGTGCTCAAGGGTGTGTCCCTCAAGGCCGCCGCCGGCGATGTGATCAGCATCATCGGCTCCAGTGGCTCGGGCAAAAGTACCTTCCTGCGTTGCATCAACCTGCTTGAGCAACCCCATGCCGGCAAGATTCTGCTCAACAACGAAGAGCTGAAACTGGTGGCTGGCAAGGACGGTGCCTTGAAGGCCGCCGACCCCAAGCAACTGCAGCGCATGCGTTCGCGGCTGTCGATGGTGTTCCAGCATTTCAACCTGTGGTCCCACATGACCGCGCTGGAAAACATCATGGAAGCGCCGGTGCATGTGCTGGGCGTAGCCAAGGCCGAGGCGCGCGACAAGGCCGAGCACTACCTGAACAAGGTCGGCGTGGCGCATCGCAAGGACGCCTACCCGGGCCATATGTCCGGCGGTGAACAGCAACGCGTGGCGATTGCCCGGGCGCTGGCGATGGAGCCGGAAGTCATGCTGTTCGACGAGCCGACTTCGGCCCTTGATCCGGAACTGGTGGGTGATGTGCTCAAAGTGATGCAGGCCCTGGCGCTGGAAGGCCGGACCATGGTGGTGGTGACCCACGAAATGGGCTTTGCCCGGGAAGTGTCGAACCAACTGATCTTCCTGCACAAAGGCATCGTTGAAGAAAGCGGCAATCCGCGCGAAGTGCTGGTCAATCCGCAATCGGAGCGGCTGCAACAATTTCTTTCGGGCAGCCTCAAGTAATCGCTCCCGTTACGCACCTGATTCAGGTCATGCTGCGCATCGCGCGCCAGATGGTCTAATTTGGTTGCAGCCGCTTTTGGCTTTAACACTGTTTTCGCTTCGGATTGCCCACCATGACTGCCCATCGAATTGGTTTCCTGATTTGGCCCAGCACTAAAGCCTTGACGCTGGCGCTGGCCGAGGAGGCCTTGCGTGTTGCTCAGCGGGTGCATCCGGATGTCGTCTACGAATTGTCGTTTTTGCAGGCCGAGCCGCAGACCGAAGGCGCCTGGCAGCTACCGGGCGAACCCTGGGCCGGCAAGCTTGAAGGTTTCCAGAAGCTGTTTCTGCTGGCTGACGAACCCCCGACCGCTCTTGCGCCACCGCTGAGCAGCGCGCTCAAACAGCTGGTGCGTGCCGGTTGTGTGATTGGCGGTTTGTCCGCCGGTGTCTACCCGTTGGCCCAACTGGGTCTTCTCGATGGTTTCCGCGCCGCCGTGCATTGGCGCTGGCAGGACGACTTTTCCGAGCGTTTCCCCAAGGTCATTGCCACCAGCCATCTGTTTGACTGGGACCGCGATCGCCTGACCGCTTGCGGTGGCATGTCGGTGCTCGATCTGCTGCTGGCTGTGTTGGCGCGCGATCACGGCGCGGAACTGGCCGGCGCGGTCTCGGAAGAACTGGTGGTCGAGCGCATCCGCGAAGGGGGCGAGCGCCAGCGTATCCCGTTGCAGAACCGTCTGGGCTCCAGCCATCCGAAGCTCACCCAGGCCGTGCTGTTGATGGAAGCCAACATCGAAGAACCGCTGACCACCGACGAAATTGCCCAGCATGTGTGCGTGTCCCGTCGCCAGTTGGAGCGGATTTTCAAGCAATACCTCAATCGCGTGCCGAGCCAGTACTACCTGGAACTGCGTCTGAACAAGGCGCGGCAGATGCTGATGCAGACCAGCAAGTCGATCATTCAGATCGGCCTGTCCTGCGGCTTCTCCTCGGGGCCGCATTTTTCCAGCGCCTATCGCAACTTCTTCGGCGCCACGCCCCGGGAAGACCGCAACCAGCGGCGCAGCAGCAGCCCATTCGAATTGTCATCGGTGCCGTCCGAACGCGGCTAGGGCCGGCGCCTCCTCTGTAAGGGCGGGGGTATGTAACCCTGTGGCGAGGGGATTTATCCCCGTTGGGTTGCGAAGCAACCCCAAGACAGTCAACCCAATCTATCTGGCACACCGAATTGCCTGCTTTAGGGTTGCTTCGCAACCCAGCGGGGATAAATCCCCTCGCCACAAGGTTTTGCATGGCCAGGGAAATGTAGAAGCCAACGCCTAAAATCCCGCGACAACGTTTAAACTGCGCCTTTGCGACGCTATTTGTCGCATTGCCATAAACCCGCTAAAAACGGGGGTTGGCGCTATAAGAAGTTGTCGCTTGGCGACAAGGCCGGGCTGAAAACTGTCCTTACAATCCCCTCATCGCTCGCCAGTTCCAGGCGGGTGTTCCTCTTCAGGAGACTCCGATGTCCGTTGAGCAAGCCGCCGTACAACGCGCCGATTTCGATCAGGTTATGGTCCCCAACTATGCGCCTGCTGCTTTCATCCCTGTGCGTGGCGCCGGTTCCCACGTGTGGGACCAGTCCGGTCGCGAACTGATCGACTTCGCCGGCGGTATCGCGGTCAACGTATTGGGACACGCCCATCCGAAACTGGTCGCCGCCCTGACCGAACAAGCGAACAAGCTGTGGCATGTGTCCAACGTCTTTACCAATGAGCCGGCCCTGCGCCTGGCCCATAAACTGGTCAATGCAACCTTTGCCGAGCGGGCTTTCTTCTGCAACTCCGGCGCCGAAGCCAACGAGGCCGCCTTCAAGCTGGCCCGTCGCGTCGCGTTCGATCGTTTCGGGAGCGAGAAGTACGAAATCATTGCCGCGCTCAACAGCTTCCACGGCCGTACGCTGTTCACCGTGAACGTGGGCGGGCAATCGAAGTATTCCGACGGTTTCGGTCCTAAAATCACCGGTATTACCCACGTCCCTTACAACGACCTGGCGGCTTTGAAAGCGGCCATTTCGGACAAGACGTGCGCCGTGGTGCTGGAGCCGATCCAGGGCGAGGGCGGCGTATTGCCGGCGGAGCTGGGTTACCTGCAAGGTGCCCGTGACTTGTGCGATGCCCACGACGCGCTGCTGGTATTCGACGAAGTGCAGACCGGCATGGGCCGTAGCGGCCACCTGTTCGCCTACATGCATTACGGCGTGGTCCCGGACATCCTCACCAGCGCCAAGAGCCTGGGCGGTGGTTTCCCGATCGCGGCAATGCTCACCACCGAAGCGTTGGCCAAGCATCTGGTGGTCGGCACCCACGGCACCACTTATGGCGGCAACCCGCTGGCGTGTGCGGTGGCCGAAGCGGTGATCGATACCGTCAATACGCCTGAAGTGCTCGAAGGCGTCAAAGCCAAGCACCGCAAGTTCAAGGCTCGGCTGGAGCAGATCGGCGAGAAATACGGCCTGTTCACCCAGGTGCGTGGTTTGGGGCTGCTGATCGGCTGTGTGCTGAACGACGCCTGGAAAGGCAAGGCCAAGGACATTTTCAACGCCGCCGAACAGGAAGGCCTGATGATCCTGCAGGCAGGTCCGGACGTGATTCGTTTCGCGCCGAGCCTGGTGGTCGAAGATGCCGACATCGATGCCGGCCTGGACCGCTTCGAGCGGGCCGCGGCGAAGCTGACGCAAGCCTAAGGCTGAGCCGGACCCCTTGTGGGAGCGAGCTTGCTCGCGATGGTGCCGGATCAGTCAGCATTGATGTTGACTGACACACCGCTATCGCGAGCAAGCTCGCTCCCACAGGAGTCTTGCAGCGGCTGAAAAATCGAAGACCGCCGCAGATGCAATGCGGGTCAGCGTGTCGTTTAGTTATTTTTCTGTGTATCGACCCTTCGGTCGAACCATTTATTTCAAGTAAAGGAGTGACACCATGCTGGTGATGCGCCCCGCACAAATGGCGGATCTGGGCGAGGTACAGCGTCTGGCTGCGGACAGTCCGATCGGTGTCACTTCCTTGCCGGATGACGTGGAACGCCTGAGCGACAAGATCGCCGCGAGTGAAGCCTCGTTTGCCGCCGAAGTCAGCTTCAACGGCGAAGAAAGCTATTTCTTCGTCCTTGAAGACACCGCGACCGGCAAGCTGGCGGGCTGTTCGGCCATCGTTGCCTCGGCCGGTTATTCCGAGCCGTTCTACAGCTTTCGCAACGAGACGTTTGTTCACGCCTCCCGTGAGCTGAAGATCCACAACAAGATCCACGTGCTTTCCCAGTGCCACGACCTGACCGGCAACAGCTTGCTGACCAGCTTCTATGTGGTGCCGGAATTGGTCGGTTCGCCCTGGTCGGAACTCAATTCGCGAGGGCGCCTGCTGTTCGTCGCCAGCCATCCGGAGCGCTTTGCCGATTCGGTGGTGACCGAGATCGTCGGCTACAGCGATGAAAATGGCGACTCGCCGTTCTGGGACGCCATCGGTCGCAACTTCTTCGACCTCAACTACGCTGCCGCCGAGCGCCTGTGCGGGCTGAAGAGCCGCACCTTCCTCGCCGAGCTGATGCCGCATTACCCGATCTACGTGCCGCTGTTGCCGGACGCCGCCCAGGAAGCCATGGGCCAGGTCCATCCGCGTGCGCAGATCACTTTCGACATCCTCATGCGCGAGGGTTTCGAGACCGATCATTACATCGACATCTTTGACGGTGGCCCGACTCTGCATGCCCGTGTCTCGGGGATCCGCTCGATTGCCCAGAGCCGCGTGGTGCCGGTCAAGCTCGGCGAGCCCGTCAAGGGCGCCGGCCGGCAATACCTGGTGGCCAACGCCCAGTTGCAGGATTACCGCGCCGTTCTGTTGGAGCTTGACTACGCGCCCGGCAAACCGGTGACCCTGGATATGGAAGCGGCCGAAGCCTTGGGCGTCGGTGAGGGTGCCAGCGTGCGCCTGGTGGCGGTTTAACGCCTTACAGCGAAGTTTCGCGGGTGGCGCAAGCGGCCCGTTTGAGGAGATAGCATGATCGTTCGTCCCGTACGCAGCAGCGATTTACCCGCTCTGATTGCCCTGGCCCGCAGCACCGGCACCGGCCTGACCACCTTGCCGGCCAACGAGGAGCGCCTGGCTCATCGGGTCGGCTGGGCCGAGAAGACTTTTCGCGGCGAAGCCGGACGTGGCGATGCGGACTACCTGTTCGTGCTCGAAGACGACGACGGTCGTGTGGTGGGCATCTCAGCCATCGCCGGGGCCGTTGGGCTGCGCGAGCCCTGGTACAACTTCCGGGTCGGCCTGACGGTCAGCGCCTCCCAGGAGCTGAACATCTATCGGGAAATCCCGACGCTGTTTTTGGCCAACGACCTGACCGGCAACTCCGAGCTGTGTTCGCTGTTCCTGCATGCCGACTACCGCACTGGCCTCAATGGCCGCATGTTGGCCAAGGCGCGGCTGCTGTTCATCGCCGAATTCCCGAACCTGTTTGGCAACAAGATCATCGCCGAGATGCGTGGCATGTCCGATGACCGAGGCCGCTCGCCGTTCTGGGAAAGCCTGGGGCGACACTTTTTCAAGATGGAGTTCAGCCAGGCCGACTACCTGACCGGCGTGGGCAACAAGGCCTTCATCGCTGAGCTGATGCCCAAGTTCCCGCTGTACACCTGTTTCCTGTCGGAGGATGCCCGGGCGGTGATCGGCCAGGTTCATCCCGACACGGAGCCGGCGCTGTCGATGCTCAAGAGCGAAGGTTTCAGTTACCAGGGTTACGTCGACATCTTCGACGCCGGCCCGGCCGTTGAATGTGAAACCGGCAAGATCCGCGCGATCCGCGACAGCCAGGCACTGGTATTGGCCATCGGCACGCCGGGCGACGACGCCACGCCGTTCATCATGCATAACCGCAAACGCGAAGACTGCCGCATCACTGCTGCACCGGCGCGCTTGGCCGCGGGCACCCTGGTGGTTGATCCGCTGACTGCCAAACGTCTTCAACTCAACGCCGGCGATCAGGTGCGCGCCGTTGCGTTGTCCGCTGCTCGGGAATCGAAATAATGAAGTCGCTGTACATCGCTGGAAGCTGGCTGGAAGGTCAGGGTGATCTCTTTGAGTCGTTGAACCCGGTGACCCAGCAAGTGCTGTGGTCTGGCAATGGCGCCACGGCGGCGCAGGTGGAGTCGGCGGTGCAGGCCGCGCGTCAGGCCTTCCCGGACTGGGCCCGCCGTTCGCTGGATGAGCGTATCCAGGTGCTGGAAGCGTTTGCCGCTGCCTTGAAGAGCCACGCCGATGAACTGGCCCACTGCATCGGTGAAGAAACCGGCAAGCCGTTGTGGGAAGCGACCACCGAAGTCACCAGCATGGTCAACAAGGTCGCCATTTCGATTCAGAGCTACCGCGAGCGGACCGGCGAAAAAAGCGGCCCCCTGGGTGACGCTACCGCTGTGCTGCGGCACAAGCCCCACGGTGTGGTGGCAGTGTTCGGCCCTTACAACTTCCCCGGCCATTTGCCCAACGGTCACATCGTCCCGGCCTTGTTGGCGGGCAACACCGTGTTGTTCAAACCCAGCGAACTGACCCCGAAAGTCGCTGAGCTGACGGTCAAGTGCTGGGTCGAGGCCGGCCTGCCGGCGGGCGTGCTGAACCTGCTGCAAGGCGCGCGGGAAACCGGTATCGCCCTGGCGGCCAATCCGGGCATCGACGGGTTGTTTTTCACCGGCTCCAGCCGCACCGGTAACCTGTTGCATCAACAGTTTTCCGGGCGCCCGGACAAGATCCTGGCGCTGGAAATGGGCGGTAATAATCCGCTGGTGGTGGATGAGGTGGCGGACGTCGACGCGGCGGTCTACACCATCATTCAGTCGGCCTTCATTTCTGCCGGGCAGCGCTGTACCTGCGCGCGCCGCCTGTTGGTGCCCGAAGGGGCGTGGGGCGATGCCTTGCTGGCGCGCCTGGTGGCGGTCAGCTCGACGCTGGAAGTCGGCGCTTTTGATCAGCAACCGGCGCCGTTCATGGGCTCGGTGATTTCCCTGGCCGCAGCGAAGGCGCTGATGGACGCGCAGAACCATTTGCTGGGCCTGGGCGCCGTGCCGCTGTTGACCATGACCCAACCGCAAGCCCAGGCTGCGTTGCTGACACCGGGCATCCTGGATGTGACGACGGTAGCCGAGCGTCCTGATGAAGAACTGTTCGGGCCGTTGTTGCAGGTGATTCGCTACGCGGACTTCGCCGCGGCAATCACCGAGGCCAACAACACCCAATATGGCTTGGCTGCAGGTCTGCTGTCGGATTCCCAGGAGCGCTACCAGCAGTTTTGGCTGCAGAGCCGTGCCGGCATCGTCAACTGGAACAAGCAACTGACGGGAGCGGCCAGCAGCGCGCCGTTCGGCGGTGTTGGGGCCTCGGGCAACCACCGCGCCAGTGCCTATTACGCAGCCGACTATTGTGCGTATCCGGTGGCTTCCCTGGAGACACCAAGCCTTGTCATGCCGGCTGCCCTTACTCCCGGCGTGAGCATGGTGTGAACCCCAATCGCGAGCAAGCTCGCTCCCACAAAGGATTGCGCAAAACCCTGTGGGAGCGAGCTTGCTCGCGATGGCCGCGCTGCGGTTGTTACTTGATGCCTATAAAAAACAGATTCTCGTGGAGCCTCGCTGATGAAATCCTATGAAGTCAACTTTGACGGTCTAGTGGGGCCGACCCACAACTACGGCGGGCTCTCGTACGGCAACGTCGCGTCCCAGAGCAATAGCCAACAGTCTTCCAACCCCAAGGAAGCGGCGTTGCAGGGCCTGGCGAAAATGAAAGCGCTGATGGACATGGGCTTCCAGCAAGGTGTGCTGGCGCCACAGGAGCGTCCCGACGTGGCGGCCCTGCGTCGGTTGGGTTTTGCCGGCAGCGATGCCCAGGTCATTCAGCAGGCTGCCAAAGAAGCGATGCCGCTGCTGGTCGCCAGTTGCTCGGCCTCCAGCATGTGGGTGGCCAACGCCGCCACTGTCAGCCCAAGCGCCGACACGGCTGACGGCCGCGTGCATTTCACTGCCGCCAACCTGAACTGCAAATACCACCGCAGCATTGAACACCCGACCACCAGTCGCGTACTGGGGGCGATGTTTGCCGATCAGCAGCACTTCGCCCACCACGCCGCGCTGCCAGCGGTGGCGCAGTTCGGCGACGAAGGCGCGGCCAACCACACGCGTTTCTGCCGGACCTACGGCGAGGCCGGTGTTGAATTCTTCGTGTTCGGCCGCAGCGCCTTCGATACCCGTTTTCCCGCGCCGCAGAAGTACCCGGCGCGCCAGACCCTGGAAGCTTCTCAAGCGGTCGCTCGTCTGCATGGTCTGAGGGAGGAGGGCGTGGTCTACGCCCAACAGAACCCATCGGTGATCGACCAGGGCGTGTTCCACAATGATGTGATCGCGGTGGGCAACGGCGAAGTGTTGTTCTATCACGAGGATGCGTTTCTCGAGACCGACCGGATGCTGGCCGAGCTGAGCAGCAAACTCGCCAAGGTCGGTGGGAAATTTCAGTCGGTGTGCGTGCCGCGTTCGGCGGTTACCGTCGATGACGCGGTACGTTCCTACCTGTTCAATAGCCAGTTGCTGTCGCGTCCCGACGGCTCGATGTTGTTGATCGTGCCGGAGGAGTGCCGCGGCAACGAACGCGTCTGGCAGTACCTGCAAGGCCTGACGGGCTCTGGCGGGGTGATCGGCGAAGTGAAGGTCTTCGACCTCAAGCAAAGCATGCAGAACGGCGGTGGCCCGGCTTGCCTGAGGCTGCGCGTGGCCCTCAATGAAACCGAGCTGGCCGCCGTCAACCCAGGGGTTATCATGACCGCGCCGTTGTACGATTCGCTGACCCAATGGGTCGAGCGTCACTACCGCGATCGCATGACCGAAAACGACCTGGCAGACCCGCAGTTGCTGCTCGAATGCCGGGCGGCACTGGATGAGCTGACACAAATCCTTAAACTTGGCGCGGTTTATCCTTTCCAGATCAATTGAAAGCGCGCGCGACCTGACTACAGTCAAAGCAGGGCGCGTTGCCTTTTTCCCCCGACGAGAACGTAAAAACATGAGCGATACCTTGCAACTGATCCTTGAAGACACCGACGGCACCCAACTGGAAACCTCCTGCACCCGCGTTGCGGTCATGTGGCAGGGCAAAGAGCTGTGGATCCAGCAGGACGGCCGCGGTCAGTTGCTGATCGGTGTCGATGTCGAAGAAGGCGATGAGGAATACGCCAACCTGTTGTTGCGCCCATTGGCGACCAACCTGGTGAGCCTGCAACTGGAAATGGAACCGGCCGACATGGGCGACGATGATCATGTCCATGGCCCGGATTGCGGCCACGACCATTAAGGAGCCGCGCTATGCTCGCCCTCGGCAAATTGCTTGAACTGACCCTCGCCGGCCGTGAACCGGCGGAGAAGACTCAACTGACTGTCGAGGGCGTACGGATGCGCTGGCTGAGCGAGGGCGCGCTGGAGGTCAAGCCGCCCCAGGCCCGGGACAATGGCCAGGACCTGTTGCTGTCAGCCGGTATCCACGGCAACGAAACCGCACCGATCGAATTGCTTGATCGGTTGCTGCACGACATCGCCCGTGGGGATCTCAAGCCACGGGCACGCATTCTGTTTCTGTTCGGCAATCCCGAGGCCATTCGTCGCGGAGAGCGTTTTGTCGAGCAGGACGTCAATCGGTTGTTCAATGGTCGCCATGAGTTGAGCGGCGGCGCCGAGGCGTTGCGGGCGTGCGAATTGGAGCGGTTGGCCGCCAGTTTCTTCAGCGTGCCGGACCGCAGTCGCTTGCATTACGACCTGCACACCGCCATCCGGGGTTCGAAGATCGAGCAATTTGCCTTGTATCCGTGGAAGGAAGGTCGCCGGCATTCACGCCGTGAACTGGCGCGGCTGCGCGCCGCCGGCATGGAAGCGGTGCTGCTGCAGAACAAACCGTCCATTGTGTTCAGCGCCTACACCTATGACCAGTTGGGTGCCGAGTCTTTCACCCTGGAACTGGGCAAGGCCCGGCCGTTCGGGGAAAACGACGGCGTCAACGTCAGTCTGCTGGAAACCCGTCTACAGCAGATCATTGAAGGCAGCGAGCCCGAATCGGACGAAAGTCTGGACGGCCTGCAACTGTTCAGCGTCGCGCGGGAAATCATCAAGCACAGCGACAGTTTCCGCCTGAACCTACCGGCGGACATCGAGAACTTCTCGGAGCTTGGAAAAGGTTATGTGCTGGCCGAAGACATTGCCCAGACCCGCTGGGTGATCGAAGAAGAGGGCGCCCGGATCATCTTCCCCAACCCCAAGGTGAAGAATGGTTTGCGGGCCGGGATCCTGATCGTGCCGGCGACGGACGAAAACCTGATCTGAAGTCCCCACAAAACCAATGTGGGAGCGAGCTTGCTCGCGATAGCGGTGTTTCAGTCAATCCTGAAAGTGACTGACACTCGGCTATCGCGAGCAAGCTCGCTCCCACAGTTTTTTTGCAGCTTTTAAACCGCTACCGCCCGCTGTTCGCTACGCCGCAACGCCCGGGTCTTGTGCAGGGTATCGGCACAGGTCTTCGCCGCTTCCTGGCCCTTGTGCACGAAATGCTCAAAGAAGAACTTCTGATGTTCTTCCCCAGCGTGGAAGTGATGGGGAGTGAGTACGACCGAGAACACCGGCACCTCGGTTTCCAGCTGAACCTGCATCAGGCCGCTGATCACCGATTGGGCGACGAATTCGTGACGGTAGATGCCGCCGTCCACCACCAGGCCAGCGGCGACGATGCCGGCGTAGCGGCCAGATTTGGCCAGCAGCTTGGCATGCAGCGGGATCTCGAAGGCGCCGCCGACTTCGAAGAAGTCGATATCGCTTTCCTGATAACCCTGATTGATCATTTCGGCGACGAAACCTTTACGACTCTGGTCGACGATTTCCTTGTGCCAGCAGGCCTGGATGAACGCGACGCGCTCGCCCGGATGATGTTTGCTTTTGCTGTCGATTGCGGTGGGTTGCATGTTCTGGTTCCTGTTTGTGTAAAAAACAGGGCGTCATGAATCGAAGGGGATTCGAGGGTGCGTCGCGCGCAGACAGTCGCAGACGGCCCCTGGGTGCCGATCCCGTTCTCTCTTCATCCGGACTATGACCGTCGGCCCCGGAATCACACCGGGTCTGCTGACCTTGACGCTACACCGCAAAAGCCGTGTATCGCCAAGCGCTCGCGGGCTATGCACCTTGCGTGCAATTACCGCCGGTGGGGAATTGCACCCCGCCCTGAGAACGTTTCGCCGCCATGGTTTTTGGCGGCGCAGGATTTTTAACACATAACCCCTGTGGGAGCGAGCTTGCTCGCGATAGCGGTGGTTCAGATTGCATTGATGTTGGATGCGCTGCCGCCATCGCGAGCAAGCTCGCTCCCACAGGTGTTCTGAGAGATCTTCAGGTGCAGGTGATCTTTTCCTTCGACTGGTCTTGATTAATCGTCGCCATGACTGCAGTAATTGACCTTCGAAAGGGAATTCCCCCCACCCGCACCCGAGGCCAGATTCATGAGCGTTATCGATCTTCGCAGCGACACCGTCACCCAACCTTCCGCCGCCATGCTGGATGCGATGGCCAGCGCGCCGACCGGCGACGATGTGTATGGCGAAGATCCGACCGTCAATCGCCTCGAGGCCGAACTGGCCGGGCGCCTGGGCTTTGCCGCGGCGCTGTTCGTACCCACCGGCACCATGAGCAACTTGCTGGGGCTGATGGCCCATTGCGAGCGTGGTGATGAATACATCGTTGGCCAGCAGGCTCACACCTATAAATACGAAGGCGGCGGGGCGGCGGTACTGGGTTCAATCCAGCCGCAACCCCTTGACGTGCAAGCGGACGGCTCTCTGGACCTGGAGCAGGTTGCTGCCGCGATCAAAGCCGATGACTTCCACTTTGCCCGTACTCGCCTGCTGGCGCTGGAAAACACCATGCAAGGCAAGGTCCTGCCGCTGGAGTATCTGGCCCGGGCCCGGCGTTTCACGCGCGAGCACGGCCTGGCGTTGCACCTTGACGGCGCGCGGCTGTACAACGCCGCGGTCAAGTTGAACGTCGATGCCCGGGAGATCACCCAACATTTCGATTCGGTGTCGGTGTGCCTGTCCAAGGGCCTTGGCGCTCCCGTTGGCTCGGTCCTCTGCGGCAGCGTCGAACTGATCGGCAAGGCGCGCCGGCTGCGCAAGATGGTGGGCGGGGGTATGCGCCAGGCCGGGATCCTGGCTGCGGCGGGGTTGTATGCCCTGGATCATCAGGTCCAGCGCCTGGCCGATGACCACGCCAATGCCCAGCGGCTTGCCGAGGGCTTGCGTGGGGCGGGTTACGAGGTCGAGCCGGTGCAGACCAACATGGTCTACGTGCAGATGGGCGAGCGGGCCGAGGCCATCAGGGTGTTTGCCGCCGAGCGTGGTATTAAGCTCAGCGCCGCGCCGCGCCTGCGAATGGTGACCCACATGGATGTCAGCGCCGCGCAAATCGACGAAGTGATCCGCTCTTTCGTCGACTTTTCCCGTAACTGACCCGCCAAGCGGCCCAATTGACAGTTTCTATCGCATAAACACGCTGTACCCCACGCGAAGGGCCGATATAATGCGGCCCTTTGCCGTTGCTTCGTCTGTTGACGTTTTGCACAGGCCTTTGGCCGCAGCCTCCGTGGAAGAACCTAATGAAAAGCGCAGAAATCCGTGAAGCCTTCCTTCGCTTCTTCGAAGAGCAAGGCCACACCCGAGTAGCCTCCAGCTCTTTGATTCCGGGCAACGACCCGACCCTGCTGTTCACCAACGCGGGGATGAACCAGTTCAAGGACTGCTTCCTGGGCCAGGAAAAACGTGCCTACACCCGTGCCGTCAGCAGCCAGAAATGCGTGCGCGCCGGCGGCAAGCACAACGACCTGGAAAACGTCGGCTATACCGCTCGTCACCATACCTTCTTCGAAATGCTGGGTAACTTCAGCTTCGGTGATTATTTCAAGCGCGACGCCATCACCTTTGCCTGGACCTTCCTGACCTCCGACAAGTGGCTGAACCTGCCCAAGGAGAAGCTCTGGGTAACGGTCTACGCCAGCGATGACGAGGCTTATGACATCTGGACCAAAGAGGTCGGTGTCCCGGCTGAACGCATGGTGCGCATTGGCGACAACAAGGGCGCGCCATACGCTTCCGATAACTTCTGGACCATGGGCGACACCGGCCCGTGCGGCCCTTGCACCGAGATTTTCTACGATCACGGCGCCGACATCTGGGGCGGCCCACCCGGCTCGCCGGAAGAAGATGGCGACCGCTACATCGAGATATGGAACAACGTCTTCATGCAGTTCAACCGCACCGCCGATGGCGTGTTGCATCCGTTGCCAGCGCCGTCGGTCGACACCGGCATGGGCCTGGAGCGGATCAGTGCGGTGTTGCAGCACGTTCACTCCAACTACGAAATCGACCTGTTCCAGAGTCTGTTGAGTGCTTCGGCCAAGGCCATCGGTTGCAGTAACGACAACCAGGCTTCGCTCAAAGTGGTGGCCGACCATATCCGTTCCTGCGGCTTCCTGATTGCCGATGGTGTGTTGCCGTCCAACGAAGGCCGCGGCTATGTGTTGCGTCGGATCATTCGTCGCGCCTGCCGTCACGGCAACAAGCTGGGCGCCAAGGGCAGCTTCTTCTATCAGATCGTCGCGGCCCTGGTGGCCGAAATGGGCGAGGCCTTCCCGGAACTCAAATCCCAGCAGGCCCACATCGAGCGCGTGCTCAAGGGTGAGGAAGAGCAGTTCGCCAAAACCCTGGAGCAGGGGTTGAAGATCCTCGAGCAGGATTTGGCCGAGCTCAAGGGCAACGTGGTACCGGGCGATGTCGTGTTCAAGTTGTACGACACATACGGTTTCCCGATGGACCTGACGGGCGACATCGCCCGCGAACGCAACCTGACCCTCGACGAGGAAGGTTTCGAGCGCGAGATGGAAGCCCAGCGAGTGCGCGCGCGTTCCGCCAGCTCCTTCGGCATGGACTACAACAACCTGGTCAAGGTTGACGTGGCCACCGAATTCACCGGCTACGCCGCCACGACCGGTTCGGCCAAGATCGTGGCTATCTATAAGGACGGGCAGTCGGTCGACATCCTGAGCGAAGGCCAGGAAGGGGTGATCGTGCTGGACCAGACGCCGTTCTACGCCGAATCCGGCGGACAGATCGGTGACAGCGGTTACCTGCAGGCCGGCAACTCGCGTTTCGATGTGCGTGACACCACCAAGACCGGCGGCGCATTCCTGCACCACGGCGTATTGGCCTCGGGCAGCCTGATGATTGCCGCTCCGGTAGCCGCGCATGTCGACGCCGAGGTTCGTCACGCCACCTCGCTGAACCACTCGGCGACGCACTTGCTGCATGCCGCGTTGCGTCAGGTACTGGGCGAGCATGTTCAGCAGAAAGGCTCTTTGGTGGACAGTCAGCGCTTGCGCTTTGACTTCAGCCATTTCGAGGCTATCAAGCCTGAGCAACTCAAGGCGCTGGAAGACATCGTCAACGCCGAGATCCGCAAGAACTCACCGGTCGAGACCGAAGAAACCGACATCGAGACCGCCAAGCGCAAGGGCGCCATGGCGCTGTTTGGCGAGAAGTACGGCGACAGCGTCCGTGTGCTGAGCATGGGCGGCGATTTCTCCGTGGAGCTGTGCGGTGGTATCCATGCCAACCGGACCGGTGACATCGGCCTACTGAAGATCATCAGCGAAGGCGGTGTGGCTTCTGGTGTGCGTCGCATCGAAGCGGTCACCGGCGCGGCGGCCCTGGCGTACCTCAACGCCGCCGAAGAACAACTCAAGGAAGCGGCGAACCTGATCAAGGGCAGCCGTGACAACCTGATCGACAAGCTCTCGGCTGTGCTGGAGCGCAACCGTCAGCTGGAAAAGCAACTCGAGCAGTTGCAGGCCAAGGCTGCCAGCGCCGCGGGCGACGATCTGTCGGCCCAGGCCGTGGACCTCAAGGGCGTGAAAGTGCTGGCCGCGCGCCTGGATGGCCAGGACGGCAAGGCACTGTTGGCGCTGGTCGATCAACTGAAAAACAAACTCGGCCGCGCAGTGATCCTGCTCGGCAGTGTCCATGAGGAAAAGGTCGTTCTCGTCGCAGGCGTGACCAAAGACCTGACTGGCCAACTCAAAGCCGGTGATTTGATGAAGCAGGCCGCTGCGGCAGTGGGCGGCAAGGGTGGTGGTCGTCCGGACATGGCGCAAGGCGGCGGCACCGACGCCGGCGCGCTGGACGCAGCACTGGCCCAAACCGTTGCATTTGTAGAGCAGGGTATTTAAGGCAGTGCTCCGGGGTCGTCGTCTAGTGACGACTCCGGTCGCTGTTGAGTGATTATTGGGCGCCCTTCATGGGCAGAGGCGGCTTTGAAATGGCTTTGATCGTACAGAAATTTGGAGGCACCTCGGTCGGTACTGTCGAGAGAATCGAACAAGTCGCCGACAAGGTTAAGAAATTCCGTGAAGCGGGCGATGACCTGGTGGTTGTGCTGTCGGCAATGAGCGGCGAGACCAACCGTCTGATCGATCTGGCCAAGCAAATCAGCGGCGACCAACAGCCGGTTCCGCGCGAACTGGATGTGATCGTTTCCACTGGCGAGCAGGTGACCATCGCCTTGCTGGCCATGGCGCTGATCAAGCGGGGTGTGCCGGCGGTGTCCTACACCGGCAACCAGGTTCGTATCCTGACGGACAGCGCGCACAATAAAGCGCGTATTCTGCAGATCGACGATCAGAAAATTCGCGGCGACCTGAAGGCCGGTCGCGTCGTGGTGGTCGCCGGTTTCCAGGGTGTGGACGAGCACGGCAATATCACCACCCTCGGCCGTGGCGGTTCCGATACCACGGGCGTGGCGCTGGCGGCGGCACTCAAGGCTGACGAATGCCAGATCTACACCGATGTGGATGGTGTCTACACCACCGACCCACGGGTGGTGCCTGTGGCTCAGCGCCTGGACAAGATCACCTTCGAAGAGATGCTGGAAATGGCCAGCCTCGGTTCCAAGGTGCTGCAGATCCGGGCCGTCGAATTCGCTGGCAAGTACAACGTTCCGCTGCGCGTTCTGCACAGCTTCAAAGAGGGTCCGGGCACCCTCATTACTATTGATGAAGAGGAATCCATGGAACAGCCGATCATTTCCGGCATCGCTTTCAACCGCGATGAAGCCAAGCTGACCATCCGTGGCGTGCCAGACACCCCCGGCGTGGCGTTCAAGATTCTCGGCCCGATCAGTGCCGCGAACATCGAAGTCGACATGATCGTGCAGAACGTCGCGCACGATAACACCACCGACTTCACCTTCACCGTGCACCGCAACGACTACCAGGCCGCTGAAGCGGTGCTGAAAAAGACTGCTGACGAGATTGGTGCCCGGGAAGTGGTGGGTGATACCAAGATCGCCAAGGTCTCGATCGTCGGTGTCGGCATGCGCTCTCACGCAGGCGTGGCCAGCCGTATGTTCGAATCCCTGGCCAAGGAAAGCATCAACATCCAGATGATCTCTACTTCGGAAATCAAGGTTTCCGTGGTCATCGAAGAGAAGTACCTGGAGCTGGCCGTGCGCGCCCTGCACACGGCTTTCGAACTCGACGCTGCTGCCCGACAGGGCGAGTAAGGCGTTGTCTTGGGGCGCGGTTTACCGCGCCCTTTGTTTTTCTGAAAGGCGCGCTCCAAAACTGTTCTTTTGCTCGCGCTGGTCAATACTAGGCTTGTAGGCTGCGACCGTTTCGGTTCGTAGGGCCTACGCCTTTTTTTGCAGACTGTTGTCCCTGAACTGAATTGCGTGAGGAGAAAGGTATGCTGATTCTGACTCGTCGGTGCGCAGAGAGCCTGATTATTGGCGATGGCGAAATCACCGTGACCGTGCTCGGCGTCAAAGGAAATCAAGTGCGTATTGGCGTCAACGCCCCGAAAGAGGTCGCGGTGCACCGAGAGGAAATTTACCTGCGTATCAAGAAAGAGAAGGACGACGAACCAAGCCATTAATTTTTATCGTTTTTTATGTTTGCAAACGGGGATGAAGGTGGTTAATATACGCCCCGTGTTGCGGAGAGCTGGCCGAGTGGCCGAAGGCGCTCCCCTGCTAAGGGAGTACACCTCAAAAGGGTGTCGGGGGTTCGAATCCCCCGTTCTCCGCCATTATTTATTTAGTGCGACGTAATCTGGCTTTATCGGTAAGTTATTGAAATTACTGAAAAAAAGCGCTTTACAAAAAGATTCGGCGACCTATAATGCGCGGCAACAAATGCACTCGTAGCTCAGCTGGATAGAGTACTCGGCTACGAACCGAGCGGTCACAGGTTCGAATCCTGTCGAGTGCACCAT
>NZ_JAXUDQ010000004.1:0-223116 GCF_034555295.1 Pseudomonas sp. N-137 | reverse complement strand
AATGCACTCGTAGCTCAGCTGGATAGAGTACTCGGCTACGAACCGAGCGGTCACAGGTTCGAATCCTGTCGAGTGCACCATTTAAGAGTTTTTTGCAGTGATGCAAATAACTTGGCTTCAACCAGTTGTGATCTGGTATAAAACCACAACTTGCACTCGTAGCTCAGCTGGATAGAGTACTCGGCTACGAACCGAGCGGTCACAGGTTCGAATCCTGTCGAGTGCACCAAACACCAAAAAGCCCGCGTTTAACGCGGGCTTTTTGCTGTCTACGATTTGCCTTTCACGCACCCTTTCTCATCGAACACGATCTCTGCGCTGCGACCTTTTTTCGCTTTGTAGGTATATCGCGTGCTCGAATTCCTGATTTTGACCGAGTCGGGTCTGCCCAGGGCGCTTTCCACGTCCTGCTGGCTCATGCCACTGACGACTCGCTGGTTCATGATCGCTTCGCGGCGTTGCCTGGCATTGAGCAGGTTGCCACAGCGGTCTTCGAGTTGGCCGACAACAGTCGGTTCCTTGCGGTTGGCTTTGTTGCCGAATGTTTGCCGAAACTCTGCTTCGGGCAGCATGGCCTCTGTCATTGGCTCGGCCCTGCCCGGGCTGGTCGGATGGATCTGCTGAAGTGACAGGGTTTCTTCCTGTCGGCAACTCAGGGTGGTAAAGGTCACGTGCCCGGCGGTATTTTCGCAGCGATGCACGCTTTGCCCGGCAGCCCCCAAAGGCAGGCAGGGCAGGGCAGCGAGTAAAAACAGGTAGCGACTGACGAGCATCCTGACGTCCTCCTTGACGGTGAAGAAAAGAAGGTTAGCCGCTACATTTTTACCGGGGCGTGTGTTTTCTTTTCAGGATAAGTCGTCGTAGGCATAGAGGTTCAATCTGCGTTCAGGTATGTCTCGCAAGCGCTTGTTCTTGCCATGATTTTTTAACGTTTTAAAGCGTCAAGCGGTGTATGATTGCGCCCGTCAGCCCCGCCGGGGCTTGTGGAATATCCCATGGACTTACCCAGTAGTTACTCAATATCTCGTTTTACCAATCATGAACTGACTGATTGATCCTTCCGGCGTGCTCCACTGCTGGGAGTGGAGTTCGCCTATGACCGAAATAGAAGTAAAGAAAACGCAGGAAAGCCTTCAGGATCGCCTTGCTCAAGTCGTTGAGCTGCTGCATCGCCAGCGGGTGGTCGAAGACCTGACGCATCGCCAGGAAGGCCCGCATCACGACCTGGTCGAGAACCTGGTCCACCGGCAGAATCTCGTCGAGCTGCAACGCAAGCTCGATGACCTGCACTCCGCCGACGTCGCCTACATCCTTGAAGCCTTGCCGCTGGAAGAGCGTCTGACGGTCTGGCAGTTGGTCCAGGCGGATCGTGACGGTGACATCCTGCTTGAAGTGTCCGACTCGGTTCGTGAAACCCTGATCGCTGACATGGATGATCACGAGCTGCTGGCGGCGGCCAAGGAAATGGACGCCGACGAACTCGCCGACCTTGCGCCCGAACTGCCACGGGACGTTATCCACGAACTGATGGAAACCCTCGACGGCCAACAGCGTGAGCGCGTGCGTTCGGCGTTGTCCTATGACGAGGAGCAGGTCGGTGCGCTCATGGACTTCGAGATGGTGACCATCCGTGAGGATGTCAGTCTTGAAGTGGTATTGCGTTATCTGCGCCGTCTCAAGGAGTTGCCGGGGCATACCGACAAGCTCTTTGTGGTGGACTACGACGGTGTGCTTAAGGGCGTGCTGCCTATCAAGCGATTGCTCGTCAATGATCCGGAAAAGCAGGTAGCCGAGGTCATGGCCAGTGATCCGGTGAGTTTTCATCCGGACGAAGATGCCTACGATGCGGCCCAGGCGTTCGAACGTTACGATTTGATTTCTGCGCCCGTTGTCGACAAGAACGGCAAGTTGATCGGCCGTCTGACCATCGACGAAATGGTCGACCTGATTCGTGAGGAGAGCGAAAGCGAAGTCCTCAACATGGCCGGTCTGCGCGAAGAGGAAGACATCTTCGCCTCGGTCTGGAAGTCCCTGCGTAACCGTTGGGCCTGGCTGGCGGTCAATTTGATCACGGCTTTCATCGCGTCCCGGGTGATCGGCTTGTTCGAAGGCTCCATCGAGAAACTGGTGGCCCTTGCGGCGCTGATGCCTATCGTTGCGGGGATTGGCGGCAACTCCGGCAACCAGACCATTACCATGATCGTCCGCGCCATGGCGCTGGACCAGGTCAGTACCGGCAATACATCGCGATTGATGCGCAAGGAACTGGCCGTGGGCTTGATCAACGGTCTGGTCTGGGGTGGGGTGATCGGCGTGGTGGCGTACTTGCTATACGGCAGTTGGTCGCTGGGAGTGGTGATGACCGCCGCCATGACGCTCAACTTGTTGTTGGCGGCCTTGATGGGGGTATTGATTCCCATGACCCTGGCTCGAATGGGGCGTGACCCCGCCATGGGGGCCAGCGTGATGATTACCGCCATGACCGACAGCGGCGGATTTTTCATCTTCCTGGGGTTGGCGACGATTTTCCTGCTCTGATTCGCGCTTCAAGAAAGCCCGCCAATTTGGCGGGCTTTTTCGTGGGCGCCGGAAATCTCTGTCACCAAATGCCAGGCAAAAAAAAGCCAGCACAAGGCTGGCTTCAATATCTTGGATGCTATCAGGACGCGTCTGCGGTCATTTCTGCGTCATGGGCAATCAGCGAAACGAGAGCGTTTTGCTGGCGATGAGAGAGTTGTCGGAATCGTTGAAGCAGCTCGCGTTCATGCAGTGACAGCTCTGGGCTGTCCAGTCGCATGCTGAGCTCTTCACCCAACGCACCTTCCTGAATAAGGCTTTGCTCAAGGCGCGCGATGATTTCGGAGTTCATGCTGCGGTGATGATTGCGAGCCACCTCGGCAATGCGTTCCCGCATTCCGTCTGGCAGACGTACGACGAACTTGTCAGCCGTACGGCTGGAATAAATTGCCTGTTTCATTGGGCGCATATATTTAACCGGTTAGTTCAGGGGAGCGGTTCTCGGGATTGGCCGCAGGATGTCGATAGGACAAGCCCCTTAGCCAAATGTTCAACCTGAATTGTTAAGAGGCCCGCATCATGCCTCAAAATTGCCAGATCATTGGCGCCAATTCTGTGACAAATATTGATCCGCGTAAAGGCGTTATGCCAGTACCCTTCGTCAAAAATGCGGACTGGTTGGAAAAAATTCCAGGTCCGCATCTTGTGACCACTGCATCGTGTCGATGTGCCATACCGTCTGGCGGATAACCATGACGCAGGCGGCGGCGCGATGCTGTCCTTGTATTGTATAGGATAGTGGCGATTTGCCGATTTACTAGAATGAGCAGGGTGGGCCAGATGAGCGGCGGTCCGGTCCAGGCTCTTCGATGGGAGACTTGGCGAACGGTACATTTGCCTACACTTAAAAAGCCATGGACGACATGACAAACGCCAGGCTGACCGTTAACATGCACGCCGTCCAACGCACCGCGTTTCTCGTGGTCGACTTGTGTCTCAGTAGCTCAATTGGATAGAGCATCCCCCTCCTAAGGGGAAGGTTGGCAGTTCGAACCTGCCCTGGGACACCATCATTCTCCAGCCCTCCAGTGGTTTGCCTCTCTTGCGCCAAATCCCCTTGGTCGGTACGGGCGTCGATTCCTTCATCGCGAAAAAATCCACCCCGTACAGGTCCGACCAGACGATTTCTGTCGGTGCTTTCTAATGCGTCCTGTGAGACACGTCTCTTTTTTGAGCAGAAAGTTTCCCCTCCTTTGAACCGAAGGCGATATGCCGGGTCTGGTGTGCGCGTAGTTTTGCGCATTAGTAGCGTGAGTATTTTCGGAGTCAGCCTGGACTTTCCGGCGTTCCCCGAAATGAGAAGACCGATTTCCGGTGCTTTGTCTGCTCGCCAGTTTGCTGCCATTTCCGTATCGAGGGATCGAACATGTTCTCACCCGCCCATTGGGCGAGGTCGTGCCTGGCTTTGCTGTGCCTTTCTCCGCTAACACTTGCCTACGCTGCGCCGACACCCGGCGACACGGACCTGATCCGCGAACGCCAGGATCGCTTGCTCGAAGAGCAGCGTCGACGCCTGGAAGAACTCAAGGAATTGCCTGGCAAGGCGGCGAAGCCGACTCAGCCGACAGCGCCTGTGGATACCCGTTGCTTCCCCATCAAGACCATCGAAATCAAGGGCGCCGACAGTCTTTCGGCCAGTGAGCGCGAAAAACTGCTCAAGCCCTATATCAACCAATGCCTGGGCGTGCCACAGCTTAATGAGCTGCTCAAGGTCATCACCGATTACTACCTGGAAAAAGGCCTGGTCACCAGTCGTGCCTATTTGCCGCAACAGGACCTGTCCAGCGGTCATCTGCAAGTGCTGGTCGTTGAGGGCCGGCTGGAAGGGCTGAAGGGTGCCGAGGGCAGTGGCCTGTCCGAGCGGGAACTGGCCATGAGCTTTCCCGGCAAGGCGGGCGATTTGCTCAATCTGCGGGACATCGAACAGATGGTCGACCAACTGAACCGTTTGCCATCCAATCGCGTGCAGATGGAGTTGGCGCCGGGACAGGATCTCGGTGGCAGTGATGTGCTGGTCAAAAACACCCCGCAAAAGCCTTGGCGCGTTGGCCTGGCGCGGCATAACGATGGCCAGAAGAGCACCGGCGAACAGCAATGGGGCACCTCCTTCGACTGGGACAGCCCGCTGGGCCTGGCCGATCAACTGGCCTTGCGCGGCGGCCACGATGCCGTCAGCGATCATCAGAAAACCTCGCGCAATGCCATGCTCTATTACAACCTGCCATTTGGCTGGTGGAACTTGAACTACAGCTACAGTCAGAGCGAGTACCGCGCCCTGGGCCAGGCCAACGGCTTCAATTTCAAGCAGAGCGGTGACAGTCAGAGCCATCAGGTGCGCCTGGAGCGGGTGGTCCATCGCGACGCGGTGAGCAAGACTTCGCTCAACACCGGCTTGGCGTACCTGCGCACTAACAACTTCGTCAACGACAGCAAGCTCGGTAACAGCAGCAATCGCATCAGCGAGGCGCAGTTCGGCATCAACCATGGACGACGGGTCGGCAATGCATTCGTCAACCTGGACCTGGGTGTACAGCAAGGCATCGGCGCTTTCGATGCCCAGGGCGACGACGATCCGGGCCCCGGGCAGGCCGACGCCCGCTACCGCAAATACACCGCCACCCTCAGCTATTTGCAGCCCTTCATGCTGGGCGGCGAATCCTTCAGTTTCAGCAGCCTGATGACCGGCCAGCGCAGCGAGGATGCGCTATTCGCCTCGCAGCGCATGAGCCTGGGCGGACTGGCGTCGGTCCGAGGCTACAAGGACCAGACGCTGTCCGGCGACAGTGGTGGTTACTGGCG
Source organism: Pseudomonas sp. N-137 (assembly GCF_034555295.1). NCBI lineage: Bacteria > Pseudomonadati > Pseudomonadota > Gammaproteobacteria > Pseudomonadales > Pseudomonadaceae > Pseudomonas > Pseudomonas sp. N-137. Next base: position 217,740 of record NZ_JAXUDQ010000004.1, on the reverse strand, counting down.
CAACGACCTGCGCTGGAGCCGCCCGGTGACGCTGGAGTGGCTGCGCCCGGTGTTCGCCGAGTACGGCACCAGCCTTGGTTATGACGTGGGGGTGATTCGCGGTAATCGCTACAACGGCGACCAGCACGGGCGCATGTCGAGCAATTCGGTGGAGTTGTTCGCCCGCGGTGAGCACCTGACGGCCAGCGTGACCTTTGCCCACTCCTTGGAACGCCCGGATGCCCTGACCGAGCGCGAAGCGCCGATCTATTTCCGCGTGGATTCCTTTTTCTAAATACAGCCTTTTTAAAAACTGCTGCAACGAGACTTGATCATGGACGACCGTCAATACGCCTTCCTGGCCCGCCAGCCTTCTGCTGCCGTGCAAACCCGCGAGCACTTCTGGGGCATGCCCAAGCGCGGCCTGGCGTTCCTGTTGGCCAACGTCATGTTCTGGCAGCCGATGTGGGCCCAGGCGGGCGGCATCGTGGTCAGCGCCCCGGGCACCAGCCTCGGCCAGGCCGGCAATGGCGTGCCGGTGGTCAACATCGCCAAGCCCAACGGCAGCGGCCTGTCCCACAACCAGTTCAAGGATTACAGCGTCGGCAGCAACGGCGTGATCCTCAACAACGCCACCAACGCCGCCCAGTCCACGCAACTGGGCGGGATCATCCTCGGCAACCCGAACCTCAAGGGCACGGCCGCCAAAGTCATCCTCAACGAAGTCAACGGCGGCAACCCGAGCCAGCTGCGTGGCTACACCGAAGTGGCGGGGCAGTCGGCCCATGTCATCGTCGCCAACCCTTATGGCATCACCTGTAATGGTTGCGGGTTTATCAATACCCCGAAGGCGACCCTGACCACCGGCAAACCGATTATCGAAAACGGTCAGTTGAGTCGCTATCAGGTCGACCAGGGCAGCGTTGCGATCGAAGGCGCAGGCCTCAACGCCAACAACGTCGACCGTTTCGAAATCATCACCCGCAGCGCCAAGATCAATGCCGAGATCCAGGCCAAGAATCTGACCATCGTGGCTGGGCGTAACGACGTTAACGCCAATACCCTGAACGCCACCGCCCGTGCGAATGACGGCAGCGCGAAACCAGAACTGGCCATAGACTCCTCGGCTCTGGGCGGCATGTACGCCGGGGCGATTAAGCTGGTGGGTACGGAAGCCGGGGTTGGCGTGAAGCTGGACGGCAAGATGGTCGCCAGTGGCGGTGATATCCAGCTTGATGCCAATGGTCATTTGAGCATGGCCGAGACGGCTGCCACCGGCGCCGTCGACATCCAGGCCAAAAGTGTGGAAGCCCGCGGCCAGGTGTACGCCGGTAGCCGTCTGGACGTGAAGACCCCGGGTGACCTGACCAGCCAGAACAACCTGGTGGCGCGCGACAGCATTCGCCTGGACAGCGGCGGCACGCTGAGCAACAACGGGATTATCGAAGCCGGGGTCAACGCCGATAACAGCCGCAATACCACAGGTGATGTCACCCTCACTGCCAAGCAACTGAACAACGGCGGCAGAACTGTCATCGCCAGTCGCGACTTGAATGTCACGACCACGGCGGCGCTGAACAACCAGGGAGGTACGCTCAGTGGGCAGCGCAAGACCACCGTCACCGGCAGCATGGTGGATAACCGCAGCAAAGGCCGCCTCCTCGGCGGCACCGAACTGCACCTGAACGCCGATCAAGTCCTCAACAGCCAGGGCGGCCTGATCAATAGCCAGGGCCTGCTGACTGCCAACCTGGGCCACCTGGAAAACAATGCAGGTGAACTGTCGAGCCTGAACAACGCGACGCTGATCCTCGGCAGTCTGGACAACCTGACCGGCCTAGTCATGGCCGGCAAAAACCTCGACATCACCAACACCGGCGCGATCAAAAACCAGGGCGGCGAGCTATCCAGCCAAGGCATCATGACCGTGCGCACCGCCAGCCTGGACAACCGCAGCAAAGGTACTGTTGCCGCCAATGGCAAGCTGGTGGTCACGGCGACCGGCAAGGTCAACAACGCTGACCAAGGCCTGATCGCCAGCCGCAGTGCCGGCGTCGAGCTTGAGGCCTCCAGCTTGGATAACGCCAAGGGCACTTTGCAGGGCAAGGGCTTGGTCACCGTGGATGTATCCGGCGATATCGATAACCAGGGCGGTACGATCATCGCTCAAGACGCCGACCTGAACATCGAAGCGGCCAAACTGGACAACCGTGGTGGCGTGCTCTCCAGCGTCAAGGCTGCCCTGGAGGCGCGCACCACTGGCGTGCTGAGAAATGGCTATGACCTCGATGGCCAGGGCGGCACGATCCAGGCCCAAGGACTGAACATCCGAGCCTTGGCGGGGCTGTTCAACGACGGCGGGCGCATGGCCGCACAAGCGGGCGATATCGTGATCACCAACGCGGCTGCGGATATCGACAATCGCCGCGGTGGAATGTACGCCACGGGCAAGGTCAAGGTCATTGGCCGGGACATGGACAACAGCGGCGGCGGGCAGGTCAGTGCCAATCGCATCGACTTTGATCTTTCGGGCGCGCTTAACAACAGCGCCGGCATCATCGAAAGCCAGGACAGCCTGGATATTCTCGCCGCCAGCCTGAGCAACCAGAAAGGCCAACTGCGCACCCTGGGCCAGAACAGCACCACGGTATTCAACATCGGTGGCCTGTTCGATAACAACGACGGCACCCTGGAAACCGCCAGCCAAAATGTCGGCCTGGACACCAACAGCCTCCAGAACGTCGGTGGCAAGCTGTTGCACACTGGCCTGGGCGTGTTCGGCATCAGCCAGGCCAACCTGGGACAGGCCGGTGGTCAGTTGGTGACCTATGGCAACCTGACGGTGACGGCTGATCGCTGGACCAACAGCACGGCGATCCAGGCCGGGCACCTGGTCGTGGATGTCGACCAGTTGACCCAGACCGCCACCGGCCACCTGCTCAGTACCGACAGCCTGGTGGGCCGTGGCAGCAACTGGCACGTTGACGGCCTGATCGGCAGTGATGGGACCATCGACCTGCAACTGACCGGCGCCTATACAGGCAACAGCCGCTTGAGCAGTCTCGGCACCTTGGGCCTCAAGGCCGCGCTGATCAATCTGGAGCAAAACGGCAGCATCGCGGGCGGTGGCAACACAACCGTCGTGGTCGATGGCGTCCTCAACAGCTACGGTCGCCTGACCTCGGCGGCGGACCTGAGCGTCACGGCCGCCACGCTCAACAACTATGGCACGCTGGGCAGTACCGGCGCGCTGGGTGTAATAACCGGCGACCTGCTCAATGAACACGGGTTGATCTTCAGCGGCGGCAATACCAGCCTGCGCGTCAATAGCCTGACCAACCGCTATGCCGATATCTACAGTCTGGGTGATCTGAGCATCGATCGCGACGGCCTGGGCACGCGTGCCAGCCGCATCCTCAACAGCTCCGGCTCGCTGCAGAGCAACGGCAACATGCGCCTGGCGGCCAGCACCATCGACAACGTCCGCGAGGTCTTGACCACCAACGATGCAGGCATCTACACCGCCTCGATCAAGGAAGTGGCCTGCATTCCAGGTGATTGCGACGGCCCCAAGCAAAACCACGTCTGGCAGATCATCCAGCGCGACAAGTTCGAAGTCACCGCGGCCAGCGCTGCCTCCAGCATCACCACCGGTGGCAACCTGGACATCCAGGGCGACACCCTGACCAACCGGAGCAGCAGCGTCGGCGTCGGCGGTGCATTGACCGCCAACCTCGTCAGCCTGAACAACATCGGCATCGAGACTGGCGAGATCGAAACCTCGCGCACCTTCAGGTCCGAACGCACGCGCCGCCCGGGTAGCTGGCGCGCCGCCGCCAATGACTTCACCAACAAATACTGGTTGCAGAGCCCAGGCTACAACGCCAATGACCTGGGTGGCCTTGAAGCAGCGATGAGCCGCTTCATCGGCATGACCGAGACCGAGCTGCTGCAGTTTCGCACCCAAACCAGTACTACCGATAACCAGACCTATGCCGCGATTATCCAGGCCGGCGGTGCCATCGACATTCCTACCCAGGGCGACGTCAACAGCGGCGTCGTGCGTGGCGGCTACAACTACGTTGGCGCTGGCCCGCGTACCGACACCCAGGCCGACAACGCCTTCTCGACCCGTATCAGCGTCAATCGGCAGCTACCCCCGAACCTGACCCAGCAACAAGTCGATCCGCTGTCCTTGCCGGGTTTTGACTTGCCCACCGGGCAAAACGGCCTGTTCCGCATGAACGGCGACGGCTCGGCCACGCCGACCCAGAGCACGGGGCTGACACAAGTGCGTGGCCTGCCGGACCGTTCGTTCCAGGCCAACCCGCAAAAATACCTGATCGAGACCAACCCGGCGCTGACCGACATGCGCCAGTTCATGAGCTCGGACTACCTGCTGACGAACCTAGGCTACGATCCCGACGTCGCCGCCAAGCGTTTGGGTGACGGCTTCTACGAACAACGCCTGATCCAACAGGCGGTGATAGCCCGCACCGGCCAACGCTTCCTCGACGGCCAGACCTCCGACGACGGCATGTTCAAGTACCTGATGAACAACGCCATCGCCAGCAAGGACGCTCTTGCTCTGTCCCTGGGCGTCAGCCTGACCGCCGAACAGGTTGCGGCCCTGACCCATGACATCGTCTGGATGGAGACCCGGACGGTGAACGATCAACAGGTATTGGTGCCGGTGCTTTATCTGGCCCAGGCCAATAATCGTCTGGCGGCTAATGGGGCGTTGATTCAGGGCTCAGACGTCAGCCTGATTGCTGGTAAGAACCTGAACAACGCGGGCACCTTGCGTGCGTCCAGCAACCTGAGGGCGACGGCGGGCGACAGTCTGGTTAACAGCGGGTTGCTGGAGGCGGGGAATCGGCTTGAGGCGTTGGCGAGTAAGGATCTTACCAACCGGGCTGGCGGGGTTATTGCTGGGCGGGATGTCAGTGTTGTTGCCGTGGCGGGTGATTTGACCAATGAGCGAACCATTACCCGGCATACCAGCAGCACCGGCTACAAGACTGAGCAACGCGAATTTGCCGACAGTGCGGCGCGGATTGAGGCGAGTCATGACCTGAGCGCGGGCGCTGGGCGGGATATCGCCAATGTTGGTGGTGTGCTCAAGAGTGGTAACGACACTACATTGCGCGCAGCCCGAAATATGAACATCACCGCCGCCGAGCAGGTGGACAGCCATACGCAGAGCAGCAAACATCGAGACCAGACCATTACCCAGAATGGTTCTAGCGTTACGGTTGGGCGTGATCTTCAGGCCGCTGCGGGCGGTGACCTCAACGTGATCGCCAGCCAGGTCGAAGCCAAGCGGAACTTGGCCATTGTCGCTACCAAGAACTTGACCTTGGGGCCCGCGGCGAATGAACAGCATTCGTATGGCCAGAGCAAGAAGGTCAAGAGCATCGAGGATCATGTCCAGCAGGTGTCCACCACGCTCAAGGCGGGCGGGGATGCGACGCTGAGCGCGGGGCAGGATCTCACGTTGGTAGCGAGTACGGTCAACGCGGGGAATGAGGCGTATCTGGTGGCGGGTAACAACCTCGCCCTGAGGGCCGCTGCGGATCAGGACTACAGCTTCTACAGCAAGACCAAGAAGTCTTCTTCCGGGAAGAAATTCCGGCTGGATGAAACGGACAGCACCACCCAGGTGGGCAGCCTGGTCAGTTCTGGCGGCAACAGCACACTGGTGGCGGGAGAAAACCTGCTGTTGGCGGGTAGCGCGGTGACCGCCGAGAAAGGTGCGACGAAATTGGTCGCAGGCAAGGATGTTCAGATTTTTGCCGTGACGGATTCCGACAGCGCTCGACATGAGCGTAAGGAAAGCAAAAGCAGTTGGGGCGGGTTCAAGTCGAGCAAAGTCCAGGACAAGGTCGACGAGAAACGCACCACGGCGGTGGGCAGCATGGTCTCGGGCGAGACGGTCACCGTCGCGGGCGGCCAAGATGTGAAAGTCACGGGCTCGTCTCTGGTCAGTACCGGCGACCTGAGCGTCCAGGCCGGGCGCGACCTGACCATTGATGCGGCACGCAATACCTTCTCGCGCACCGATATGCACAAGGAAAAGAATCGCGACCTGACAGGCGTGCTGACCGGTAACAAGCTGGGCCTGGATGACATGACGGGCAATCAGCATCTGTTCATCAACAGTCAGAAGCACAACGGCACGGCTACAGAAACCACGCTTACCGGCAGCACGATCGGCTCCAGCGCCGGCAATGTGACGCTTACGGCTGGGCGTGAGTTGAGTGTGGTGGCCAGTGATTTGGTCAGTACCAAGGACATGGCGCTTACCGGTTCCAACGTGACCATCACCGCTGGTGACGAAACCGCGCGGCAAACCACCGAGGACAGCTCAAAAAGTTTGGCAGTTGGGCGGGTCATTGGCGGTGCTATCGTCGACACTGCAAGGACTATTCGCGACGCGTCCAAAGCTGCGAAGAATGCCGATGACCCTCGACTCAAGGCAGTAAAAATCGCCCAGGCCGCCCTGGCGTTTTACAACCTGGGTGGTCAGGCCTCGGATGCCAACGGGCAGAGCTCTGGGTTCAAAAACAAGCAAGGCGGCACCCCCAGCAATGGTTCACTGATCAAGATCGGTACCGAGCTGGCCAATACGCGCAGCAAAAGCAGCAGTGAGTACAACAGCCTGACGGCGAAGCAAAGCACCCTTAATGCCGGTCAAGAGCTATCGATTGTTGCCACGGGGGACGCGGCGGGAACCCAGGGTGATATCCAGATAACCGGCAGCAGCCTTAAGGCTGAAAACACCTTGTTGCTGGCTAAAAATGATGTGCTGCTGAAAAGTGCACAAGACACCGTTGATCGCAAAAACGACGGCTCCAGCAACAAAACGGCCATTGGTGCCAGCTTTAATATTGGGGAGCAAAACGGCTTCACCCTCGACCTGGGGGCCCAAGGTGCAAAAAACATGGGTAACGGCAAGTCCGTCACCCAGGTCAATACCACGTTGGATACCGGATTGCTGTTGTTGCAAAGCGGTCGCGACACCACCCTCGAAGGCGCCCAGGTCCGGGCGGACACCATCAACGCGTCGATTGGCGGCAATCTGAATATCCTTTCTCGCCAGGACACGGAATCGTCGAAAAGCAAGCAAAGCAGTGGGGGTATCGGCGCGAGCATTTGCGTTCCGCCGTTCTGCTACGGCGCCATGGTCGCGGGTTCGGCGAGTATTGCTGCAGCCAACATGAACAGTGACTACAAGGCCGTGACCGACCAGAGCGGGTTGTTCGCTGGCTCAGGTGGCTACGACATCGATGTGGGTAAAACCACGACCCTGCAGGGCGCTGTGATTGCCAGCGAAGCGTCCGCAGATAAAAACCGCCTCAGCACGGATCGATTGATCGTCAGCGACATCAAGAACACCAGCGAGATCAAGAGCCAGTCTGCGGGAATCGCCATCTCGGGCAGCACTGGTGGTGGTAGCCCCTCAATGGGCGGCAGCATCCCAGTAGCCCTTAAGGATAAAGATCACAGCTACACCCGTAGCGCTGTCAGCGAAGGCACGATTGTTGTTCGTAACCCCGAGGGCGCGAATGACTTGGTGGGCCTGAATCGCGATACCGCCAACGCCAATCAGAAACTGGACAGGCCTGATGAAGAGGCCATGCAGGAGCGTATCGATCTGATTCAAAGCTCGGCGCAATTGGCCAGTGGAATTATCAGTACGGTGGCGAAGGCAAAGGCGGATGAGGCCAAAAAGCTCGACGATCAAGCGAAAGCACAAGTGGAAGCTGGCTCGCCCGATGCCGCCGGGGCGGTACGGGCCGCAGAAGTCGCCTATGTCGAGTCCCAGCGCTGGCAGGTCGGCGGTGACAAGAAACTGATGGCAGACATTGCTTCAGGATTGATTGCTGCAGGGCTGGGTGGCGCTACAGGGGGAACGGCGGTTGGTATTGTTGCCAACACCGCCTCCAGCGATATTTTCCACAAGATCGGCGACTACGCCCAAGCGCGCGCGACCGACCCGAAATCGGATGCAGCTACCAGAGCTGCCTGGGCGGAGGGTGGTGCGGCGCGGGTGATGCTGCATGCACTGGCAGGGGCTGCGATAGGGCTTTCCAGCGGCAATGTGGAAAGTGGGGCGCTTGGGGCTGGTACGTCAGCGGCGCTGATGCCGTACATTGGCAAAGCCCTCAGCGGCACAACAATGACAGAGGCTGACCAAGATGCCCTCGCTTCGCTGATTGCGGCGGGTGTCGGGGCAACGGTTGGATCGAGTAACGGCACTAGTGGCTTGGTCGTGGCTGGAGGCACGGCTAATGGCGTTGAGGCATTCAACCGACAGTTGCACAAGCAGCAAGAAATTCCTGTTCTGGAGAAAAAAGCTGAGGAACTGGAGAAGACCTTAGGTCAACCGGGTTCCAGTTCTCGTTGGATCGACTTGTTGATGATAGCGGCGGGTGGCAGCGTCGATGCCGCCGACGCTGCACGATTGAATGAATTGTCTCTGCAGTCTCAAGGGAATGACCCGGAGTCCCGGCGTTTTGCCGAGGATTTAAACTTCGCCAAAGGCGTTGTTGCTCAATTAGCGGCACAGAAAATCCCATTGACGTGGAGCAACGGAAGCCAAATTGTCGCGAATGGCGAGAAGGTTTTCGCGTTCGGCGCAACTGAGAAACAATTCAATGATTCAACGTTGTTCAACGCGGCGGGGTTGTATGGCCCCGGCGCGGTGTATGAACAATGGCGTCAGTACGGGCAGGAGCAGACGAGCCAGCATTCGGGTGAGATTGCAAAACTGTCGAGCTATGACTCTGACGTAGAGGCCGCTGCGCAGAGGCTGTCGGTTTTGGCCGGGAAAGGGATCGTGACCGTTTCGCCGGAGCTGGATGCAGCGATGCTGGTGATGCCAGGGGCCAAGGCTGCGAAGACAGTCCTTGAAACAATTCTTGAGAGGATGGCGGCGAAAAAAGCTGCGGGGGGATTAGAGGCTGAGGCTATTGTTGGTACTGGAACTGTCGCGGCAGTGAAAAATGCCCTACCGGCAGGCTATCGTGAAGGCGGTTCAGCAGGAGCTGCTTTTAATGAGACGGGAGGTTTACCAGAGGGTTATCGCCGAGTCATCAATACCAAGACGGGTAACACGGAGGTTTTGGCAGCGGATGGCAAACTCTATTTTGAGACGAGTAATGGACTGACGCCGAAGGCGGGGGGGAATCTTGCTGGTTTGGTTGAAGCAGAGAAAAATATCGCTGGTGCAAAAGCGACGGCGACTGGCAGTGGACCAGCCAAGGGCTTCTTAGAAGTCAGTGATGCATATTCATCCTCCAAAGCTGTACAAGGGCTGAATAATTCCAAACCTATTGATTTCATCTACGATCCAGTGAGTCAGCGATTCATAATGGGGCGAAATCAATTTGGGCATGATGGAGTACTAAATGCTGGAAAAATCCCTTCGTCTGATGCCATTGTTGGAGGCGGGATCTGGAAAGAAAACGGAGTGCTTCGGACCTATGAGTGGAGTGGACATTACGGGATGAACTGGACTCCCGAACTTCGTAAGCAGTTCAAAACCTTTATGAGCAGTCATGGAGTGAATGTTACTCATACTCCGGGGATAGCAAGATGACGGATGCACTAAAAGAAAAGCTATTGATGGAGCTAGTTAATCTAGACGCTCCATGGGTAAAAAAAAATGAGTACGCCTCTGAAGGAGGGTATTTGAATTGGCTTCCTGTAGCAGAATTTTCTGACGGACGTTTTCTTTTAGGGTTAACTAGCAAAGGGCTTTGGGCTAGATCGACAGAGTTTGCTGTTCAGACAGTCGCCGATGAAGCAGTGTATGTGTTTTTTCTGCCAATACTAGAAGAAGCCCCAGAAGTGGTACGCGACAAGATGGTTGGCGGCCTTAAGCGTTATGGGCTTTCGCAAGAGTTCATGGATACATTCCCTTTTGAAAAAATTGTTGTGACGGGTCTTAAGAGTCAGAGCGAGTACTGGTCTAATTTAGCATTGAAGTGGGTTTTGTTCGTCCCGCGATCTAATAGTTTGAAAGTCGAAGTGGAAGCATTAAGTAAAGCTGGAGAGACTCAAGAAATACGACACGCGGCTAGAAAAATTATTAAGCAACTAAAAGTTTGCTAGAAAGGAAAAAGGGGGCAGATTTATTTTGTGAGGCGCAGAGGGGAGCTTATTGGTTTTGCTATGTTTATAAATAAATCTGTCCCCTTTTTAGTAATGGGCTTGTATTTTAACTCGGTGGGTTTGAAAGGCTATAGTTTTTATAATGAGGCCGCGAATGAGAGGAAGTATATTTATTAGTGCGGTGGTGCTGGCTTTTTCATTGTTGGCTATCGTGTGGGGGGTGAGTGCTTTTCTTGCGATGATAGTTGCGGTGTTAATTTCACTGTTACTTCAGACTGATTCAAATTGGGTTTTTATTTGGGTCGGGTTCCCTCTGTCATGGATATTTGCATTGTACTGGGTTGTTACTCGTTGGGACTACGTTAAGTCTTTTATCTCCGGGCGGGGGGGTAGCGTATGAGAAAAGGGGGGCAGATTTATTTGTGTACTCAGTTCTTAAATAAATCTGTCCCCTTTTCTCTGGTCCGCAACGTAGACGGCGCTAAGACGGAGGTTTGGTTGAAATGGTTAGGGAAGTAGAGTTGGCTGAAAATAGCAATCTGGTAAATGAAGTTATTGGCTTTGTAAATAGTGGGCTGCTCTTGAGTTCTGTCAAGCAAGTTGTTTTGGAGAATGCCCAAATTGCTGATCTTGATGCGGCAAAAAAATATGCGTGGGTTCAGGTTTATGGGGAAGAATCTTTCACCTGGTCTGACTTAAGATCTGAGAAGATGAGTGAGGTTTGGGATATGGTTTACGGGGGGGCGAAAAATATTCTGAGATGGATATTAAATTATCCGAACTTTTGGATGAGTTGAGTAACTCAGTTCAAAAGCAGCTCTCCCCGAAGCATAGAGAACTATTGGATGATATTGTCTCGGATCTAAAGTGCTGTCTATATAGTCGAGCTGTTCAAGGTAAGACGAATGATTTTTTTGAGGGAATATTTTCTACCTATCTAAAAGGTGGATGGCCGTGTGGGTGGGCGGGTGACTGGCCCAGAGGCCATCTACTTGTCTATCGTGACGATACAACAGATACGGGGGGGGGGGGGGCGACGCCTAAGACCCCTCACAGATATAATGAGCAAAAAGGAGCAAAAACAGGAAAGGGGACAGATTTATTTTTTAAGCGTAAGCGGGGCTGATGTTCTGCTTCTAAGTAAATAAATCTGTCCCCTTTTTTTGCAAACAGACGGACTGATGGGGATGTAGTGGTTTTTGAAGTGGATGCATCTTTGCATAAGGAAATCATGGCTTCGGCGATTCAACAAAAGCCGATGCCGAACGTACCTAGGGACCCTAATGCTCCTAAAATTGTCGATCCGGGTAAAGGCGAGCCGAGTATCTCACTAGAATTACCTAAGCTATGGGATCGTCTGATTGAGCAAAACTTTTCGAAAGCGCGGGTGTTAACAAGTAGGGAGTTTGTTGATGAATTTGGTAAATGATTTTGACAGCCTGCTTGAAAATATTTTCGAAGGAAGGAAGGACTTGGCTGTGTTTGTCGTTGGCGGTAGGTGCTATTACCTCGCAGATGATAAAGAAAATTTTTGCGTTGATGTAAGACCTGAGTATCGAGGGTATGTTGAACGCGGTGTTATGGATGGTGATCTTTATGATGCTGCCATTTCCGCGTTTAGAGGTGGCGTCCCGGTCCTAGATATTAATACATTTCAACGTTACCTAGATAATAACGGGGTTAAAGTTTACTCTTCTGCTTGGATGGGTGTTTTTTTTAAATATGGTCACTCCGTTGCCTATTTTGCTGAGTTCTATAGACATATAGAAGACGTTTTGTCTGGTCGCGCAGAAGCTCGTCTGGCCGAGTGGGATAAGCTAAGGATGAGGCTGCCTCGATTCTACATAAATCTTGATAGTAGGATATTTCAACATGTTGATTGGGATAGGTCGCATGAGTCTTATGTCCCTTCAGATTGGAATGCAAAAGCGTCTAGTGAGTTCGGAGAGTTGATTCCGAGTGAGAAAAAATATTGGATAGTGGATGGAATGGATTTTTGGCGCTTGCAATCTCAGGGGTAATTCTGAGGTAGTGAAAATGACTGGAATAGTGAGAAAAGGGTAGTGAAAAAAGGGACAGAATTGAATGGCACTTACTTAACATGTTTGGGGTGCCCATTTATTGATCGAAAGGGGACAGATTTATTTATGAGGTGAGCAGGCTTGTTGGTTTGTACGTTGATAAATAAATCTGTCCCCTTTTTTGGTATCTTTGGTCCCGATGGCCAGCCGATGATGGATCTGGCAGTTTTAACCAAACAGCAGAAAAGCGTCATGGGTGATTTGTTTGGCGAGCGCTCTGTTCAGCAAATCGTTCCCGAAGGACAGAAGCTTGCACGGGTTCCGGGGATTGGGGAGACGGGGATCGATGATCTTTATAAGGTGGATCGCCCGGATGTTGACTATGTTGTTATCGAATACAAGTTTCTTAGTAACAACAAAAAACCGGGGTCATCAGGGCTAGGTAATACTCAAGATGGCAAGCAAGGCTCCGTAGCGTGGACGCTTGGTGGTGATCGTTTAGAACGGTCGGTTGGACAAGATCAGAGCTTGGAGGTAGAAGCTGCTGTTCGGTCGAACCGCGCTGAAACTTGGGTCGTCAGAACTCGTCCCGATGACTCCACGGAGGTCGAGGTGCTGGATGCGCGTGGTAAAGTCAAATCAATAGACACTTCTAAGATATTACCCTCAAAAAATTTGAACGGGGTTCTTCCATGATTCGTGCACCGATGGGTGATAAAGAGTATTGGGACAACCGTCAGGTAAAAGATCTGCAATGGATTGAGCGGGCGGATCTAATGTTGGCAGAACCTTCCGCGAATCCCGAGTATGGAGCGCAGTTCGCATTCAATTTTGCGAAGCACTGTTTACGTGCAGGTATTAGGGTGTATTCCCGCGGTGGTGATGTTGGAGAGATGGCCAGCTTTTTTCCTCGGATTTTAGACGCTTGGGAGCTCTCCAATCGCACCTCCGAAGAAATCTGTGCAGAAAACAATCTCCAGACTTGCCGAGACTGGACCTTTGAGCTCGCAAATTTAAACCACTATATCTGGTGTTTCTGGTTGGTGAGTCTGGCGCTCGTTCTTGAAATTCCCGACGACCAGTGGCTTCGTTTGGTTGCGTTGATAGGTGAGGGTGGGCAGGACGTTCTGCTTGATCGAGTCATGGCGTCTCGTCAACCAGAGCGGCCGATTGGGGAGAACCTCCTGCATGCCAAACCCTACGCAAGGCTGCTCAAGGCCATTGACGCGCCACAGGCGCAGCAAGCAACGTTGTTACTTGCTTTCGTAAAACATTGGTATCCAGAGCTGAACCGGCGCGGTAAACAGCAACCGTGGTGGTACATCTATGGTGATCCAGTAAAACATCCGCTTGAGATGGGAAGCTATTTTGGTCGTTGGTGTTTCGAGGCGGTCGCCGCCGTGAAAATCTTTGGGCTTGATGATAGTGACTGCATCGGACATGAACACTATCCGGGAGATTTACTCCATCCCAGCGAAGAAGCTGTTCCAACACCTGAGCCAGTCGCCAAGCCTAGATGGTGGGCAAGGTTGTTAGGACGTTCAGGTTAAGCGATGTCCAAATTAGTCATCGATTACTAGAACGTGGTCATCTCCATTCCGCTTTTGTCGAAAGTACTTCGATGGTCTGTGGTCATTCAAATTTTGCAGGGAAGTCATCATGAAGAAAACCACCTTTTTAGTTCTAGCCATAGCCCTGGCAGGCTGTCACTCAAACGTTAGGGACTCCTCGCCAAGCCTGCTCAAGGATGGCGTCCAGTTGCAGCAAGCCAAGGTCGTCGCTGACGCGGAACACGCCAAGATCATCATGAAGGCGACAGGATTCACCCACCCGGTGCAATTCTCCGTGCGGCGCAGTTCCGATGCGGACCAACGTGCCGAGGTCTTGGGAACCGTGGTCGATTCCGGTCGTGGCAAGGTATTCGGCTGGATCGCCAAAGTGAACGAGGTTGCCAACAGCGCCACCGTAAAACGTTTCCCCCAGCTGGAGGTGCAGGCTGACCCCGGGCAGGCGATTGAAGTGATCGGTGAATCACGGGTCTACGACTCGAACTACTACCGCTATGCCGAAAAAATTGTTTATGCATGCGGCCCTATGAGTTCCACCTTCAAGCCCGAGAAGCAAAAGGTTTACCTGGTGGAGTTCGTGATCATTGGGGCAGGTTGTGAGCAGCATGTCTACGATGTCACTCAGCCACAGGAGCGTATTCCTATTGCGAGTGCCCAAGGGCACTGAGTCCGACCTGAGAAGCTGAAAGGGAACGGACGCGGGAACAGACTAATTCTATTTTTCTGAAAGTGGAAATGCCTTTTCAATAAAAAAATAGGCTGCTCTCGTTCCTGTTTTGGTGAGGGGAGCATATGAGTGAAGTTAATAAGTGTGTTGCGCGCGCAATCGTCGAAGTTGCGATTTTTCTTGAGTTTTCCAAAGAGGATGCAGTCGCCCCTGGTGCGTCTATACAGGCACTTGAGCAGCTGGCAGCGACTCTTCAAATTCGAGCGAAAAAGGGGACAGATTTATTTGTTTGCTCAGTTCTTTAGGGGGGGAGGGGGCGATTTATTTAAATGCTCTGTGCTTAAATAAATCTGTCCCCTTTTCTTTTTTCGGCTAGAACTGAGGGTAACATAATAAAATCTTTCTCTAATGAGTACGGTAGGTTTGAGGTTAGAGAATCCTTGTTTATAGGGTCGTCAGGTAAGGCTGCAAATTTTCAGAGCACGTTTCAGGTTCTCGATAATGGAACTCGAAAACTGAGTACCGTCATACCACTTCACTGAGGATGTTATATGGAGTTTCCAAGCGAGTATGATTTTTTGGAGAAATTTGGTATGGAGCCAGTTGAGGTGGATCCAGGCTTGGCATTGTGCCGATATATAAAGAAGTCAGAGTCTAACCAGCTCGAAGTTGATGTTTCTTTCAGTGCTGTCATGCGGTCTTTTCAGATCGTATTACGTATTTCTGAGCACGAGCTGGTAAATGTTTCTTCAGAAAATGTAAGATCGATTAAGTTGGTGAGAGACGGCTCTGAGGCGGGGATGCATGTTTTGTTTGATGTCGGTGACACAGTGTCTGAGGCTAAAATAATACTTGAGCCAGAAATTAGTTGTCGGTGGTGGATACTCCAAAATACCTGAGTTGGGAGGTGGAGGGGGCTCTGTAGAGTGGTAGGCTAATTGTTTTTTTCTGTCTACACTGCGAACATTGGGAAGCCGGTTGACAGCTATTGATTCGAGGGAGGATGGACGTTGGAGATTAGCATTGCTGTGGCCGAATTGCTAAGTGTTCGGGCATGTCTTCCGGGAAAAGGGGACAGATTTATTTAGTTGCGCTGTTCTTAAATAAATCTGTCCCTTTTTCTCGTCAAGCACGCCATTGGAACTGAATACAGTGATCCCGTGGAGATGACGGTTGATCTGGTTGGTGGTCGTACCTATGGTCTTTACGGGGTAACGGGGACAGACCACGTTTTCTGTAATGTAAAAACGTGGTCTGTCCCTGACGGATCCTAGTTAAAGGTGGGAGAATAATTAATGGACAATAAAGAGGCTCTTAAGGTCATTGACAATATGATGTGGATGAAGAAAGCCTCAATTTTTCTTTTGTTGCTCGATTATGCTCTACGTAATTTTGACTCGGCGAGCGGTACTCAAGAAAAATGTCAGGAGGCGGTTGATAAATGTTGGCTATGGCTATCTGATCGAAGGGTCAGTGCGGATGAATTAGCATATTACCTAGACTCCGAGGAAATGCAGAGCGGACCGTTGGCGGAAGAAAATTTTGCATCTGAAAGCGTAGAGCAAAATAGTTTGATTTTGATTTTGTTGGTAATCGGTTTTTTTGCTAATAAGGCCTACGAGGTTGCGGGGCTACAAGAGCAAATGTCTGAGCCGGTATGTGAGGCGGACGAGAGTTCCGCTGTATATATCGTTGACTATATTGGTCGGGTAGGTTTGTCTGGTGTGTTGAGTGTTTATCTATCTGCTAAAGCTGAGCTTTAAGCGGAAGGGCGAACAGGGGGCAGATTTATTTTGTGAAGCGCAGAGGGAACATGCTTATTGGCTGTGCTCGGTTTATAAATAAATCTGCCCCTTTTCTCTGCTGTTGTCGAAAGTGTTTCGGTGGTCTGCGGTCATTCAAGTTTTGCAGGGAAGTAATCATGAAAAAAACTACCGTTTTAGTTCTAGCCATGGCCTTGGCAGGCTGTCACTCAAATGTCAGGGACTCCTCTCCAAGCCTGCTCAAGGACGGCGTCCAGTTGCAGCAAACCAAGGTCGTTGCTGACGCGGACCATGCCAAGATCATCATGAAGTCGACAGGGTTTACCCACCCGGTGCAATTCTCCGTGCGGCGCAGTTACGATGCCGATCAGCGTGCCGAGGTCTTGGGAACCGTGGTCGATTCCGGTCGTGGCAAGGTATTCGGCTGGATCGCCAAAGTGAACGAGGTTGCCAACAGCGCCACCGTAAAGCGCTTCCCTCAGTTGGAGGTGCAGGCTGATCCCGGACAGGCGATTGAAGTGATCGGTGAATCACGGGTCTACGACTCGAACTACTATCGCTATGCCGAAAAAATTGTTTATGCATGCGGCCCTATGAGCTCCACCTTCAAACCCGAGAAGCAAAAGGTTTACCTGGTGGAGTTCGTGATCGTCGGGGCCGGTTGCGAACAGCATGTCTACGACGTCACCCAGCCACAGGAGCGTATTCCTGTTGCGAGCGTATCGGGCCTCTGAATCCGATTTAAGGATTGAGAAACGGGCGACCCTCAAGTCGCCCGTTTTCATTACTCCGCAGCCTGCGCCCGCAGCCTTCTTCCAATCACATCCATTACATCACACCCATCGCGCAACGATATCGTCAGCATTTTGCAGAAGTCAGCAAGCACCACCGTATCGGAGCTGATATCCGAACGGAACGCGATGTTTTCCAATACCTGAGTCACGGTGCGAATACGGTAATCGGCGGTTTCAAAAAGGACGTCGAGGGGAGCTTCGGTGTCGATGAGCAAGGTAGCGGGTGTGCAGTCGATGCCAGTAATGGGCATGTATCGTTTCATGTTTTGGCTTCCTCTATTTAAGTGAATGCCATCACTCAAACGTCGCCAAACGAATGGGTGACAGCTGTACGCAGGTTGGCGAACCGGCAATAGAGAACCGGCAGACCCGAAGGTCTCCCGCGCACAGCCGCCATAAAACGACTTTGCGGGTGCGCAAATGACTGCAAAAAAGCACTCAGCTTACGCATTCTCTACTGTCAGGTCGCCAAACCTGAATCGCCATGTTGGGCGACGGGCGGACTATAAGCTTCATCCCTCCAATGCTGCAAGGCGCCGGTTTCTGAGGTTTACGTAGGATTCGTAGCGAGGCCAGCGGCAGGAGCTCAACGTGTCTTGGACGTTGGCCTTACTTCACCGCATGTCGCCTCTGACCCACGACATCGTCTGGATGGAAACCCGGACGGTGAACAACGAGCACGGGGTAACGGGGACAGACCACGTTTTCTGTAATGTAAAAACGTGGTCTGTCCCTGACGGATCCCCAATGGAGATCTGGACGTTGCCGCGCAAGTGGCGGAAAACGGCACGCGTTACAACTTCCTCGGAGACCACTCCCAAGCGGAGCGAGACAGAGCTCTCAAGGAGTATGAAGAAACCAAGAGCCTGGACGCCGCCAAAAAGATGATGGTGCTCCAAGGCTCGGACCAGCGTAGCGATGCGTTGTTGGAGCGTTTTCACACCGATCCCGCGTCGCTTTCTCCGGCAGAGAAAACAGAGCTGGGCGCTTATCTTCAGGTCTACGGCTACGAGCAAAGCCAGGAACACGGGGTGGAGGCTGCTCGCACGAGCATCAATAATCTGCTTAAAAACGGACCGGATCCATACCGAGACTACCCGTATGCGGGCGGTACTACCCAGGAGCGAATTGCCTACGCCGACGACCTGAGAGCTCGGGACGGCGTGTCGGTGGCCAACATCTTTTGGTCCAGGGACCAGAGCGCTAGCGAAATGCTGTACCGCGATGCTGAGGGTTACCTGCGCATCAATCGTGAAATGCAGGCGATGAGTGACGTGGGGTCACCTGCTCTGTATTTCCTGACCGGAAATCTCGGCACTACGATTCGGGTCGCAGCTGCGGCGAATGGTGCACTCCAAGCAGGACACGGTGCGGGCCAGGTCTACGATGGTGATACGTGGAATGGCATCGGCAACATTGTGGTCGGCGCTATGAATGCGGCGAGTCTTGGGGTGCCGAGGATTGGGGCATCTGGACGGGGTAGTGCGAGTCAAGGTGCTAAAGACTCTGGCAGTTCCAGTGTGCCTAAAGTTCCAGCCGACCCTGTAGTAGTGCGCAGCGACAATGATTTTTCTTTATCTGTGGGGGGAAATGGAAAGCCAAAGGCCTACATTAAAGAGAATGGCGATTTGGTACCCCCTAATCTTGAGGGGACAGGCAGCATTCAGACACATGTGCGCGGAGGCGGTTCTGAAAATTCTCCGTACATTTCTGTGACCGACCCGAGAGTGTCATCCAATCCTAAAGATTACGGCTCTCAAAAAATAGAAATCGACGTCAAGCGATTGCAGCAGGATATAGATTCTGGTGTATTACCAGACACAAAGTTTTTGAGCAATCGTGAGGTCGTTGCTGAGCTTCAGGCTAGGGTAAATGCCGCGCGGAATAAATACACAAGCAACCCCAGCCCAAAAAATGAGACTTCATTGAGCAGGGCGGAGTCAGACCTGGTGAACGTGATGCGTGATGGTGAGTGCTTGATCAAGGGTTGTGTACCGGCCGGCTATATTAAATTCATTCAGAAATAGGGTTCATTGTGGATCGGAAAACCTACGACCTACTCCACGGCATACCGGATCATGCTGATTATGCCGCCGAGGCAGGTGAGCTGGATGCCGAAGATATACCGCAGGAAAGAATGACTGCAGTGTTGGATTTGCTTCGCAATTCAGATGATGATGTTGTGCGCTTCGAAGCTGCAAAATTGTTGACTAGCTGGGGGATTTTCGAGGGGTTGGTTGCATTAAGCGAAAGCATGGAAAAGCCGGAACTTATCAAAAATACCTACCCCCACAGGTTGCATGGATACGATGATACTTATCGCCAGATCCTCATGGCTGTAACCATGTACTTCGCAAATATGGTCGACAGGGGACAAAGGGAAGTCGCTAGGGCTCAAGTTTTTTTACCACTGTCTACTATCATCGAGTTGGCAGGAACGGAACCCTTTGAAATATCTGACGCTTTCGCCTTCTTAAAGCGTGAGCGGTATCCGGAGTACATCCCGTTTGTTAAACAGCACCTCAGCTCGATAATAGATCGCCCCGAAATACATCAATGGAAAATCTACGACGCTATGGAGTTTCTGATGGGGGTCGAGCCAGAATTCGTTATGTCTCTGCTGCAACTGAGAAACAAGAGCATCGAAGATTTTATGCCGCGGCAACGTAGCTGATTTAAGCGAGGCGTTGATGGCAGTAGAGGGGGCAGCTTGTTTGATAAGCGAAGGGGGGCGTGACATACCTATAGCGGCGCGAGGACTGCTTGCGCAGCCCTGCGGGAGCAAGCTCCCTTGCCACGAGAGCCAGTTGATTAATCAATTGGTGGAGGTTATAGCGGGCACCACGGGTCTTCCCCGTTTGCGCTTTCCAGGATCTTCGGAAAGTTTCGCGCGAATCCCCAGCCTGAAGCCACGGCGGTCATGGTGGTTTTGCAGGCGGGGTTCTTTTCCGAGACGATCAGGTTCATATAGAACTGGCTTCCGTAAATTGTTGGCGCCCACAGCACCATGTCACTTCTTTCGGCGTTCCGGTCGACTTTCAATTGAATGGTGTTGACGAGTCTTGCGCCGGTGTTGAGCTCGGTTACTTGGGGGTGGAAGCAGTGGTTCAGGTAGCCTTGCACGCGTTCTTCCACCACCGCCCGCTCTTGCGTCAGGCAATACTCGGGGCTGGTTGTGCCGGTGTTCAACAGCTCATCCTTGGAATATGGATGCAGCGAGCAGCCGCCCAGTAACAGAAAAACGACTCCTGTAAATCCCTTGTACAAATTCAAGCTCCTTCTAGAAACGGCGGTTTACCAAAGCGGATTGCGGCAAGGCGGCGGGCGGGACTATACGCAATTTTTTCGGCCTGGAACGACTAAACCAGCTCGCCGTAGGAACCGACGGAAAGAATATTCCCCATTGACTTGTAGGACATTTCCTAGAAAATTCCAGTCCCTTGCGCCTGCTGATTCCGGTGCCTAGTCTTTGTCCACCGCTGCCAATTAGCGGTCGGGTTTAGCAGCTCGGAATCACGTTAGGCGCATGGCAACTGCCTTCAATGCGGGCATTTTTGTTGCCCGAATTCTTATGGCAGCTATGCGCAGGGCATCCTCGGGTGCGCCGGTTTCCTAACGTACCGGTCTGCTAACCTGCGCACGGCTGCCACCCACTCGTTTAGCAGCGGACGTGGCGGCTCCCACTTACGTTAGGGGTATTCCATGGACAAACTCATACCAGACCCTCCCGTTCCCCCGCTGCATCTGGACATCGCAGCCGACGCCAACGCCGAGCGTGTCATCGATTCCTATCTGAACCCCAAGCCCGCCCAGCCTGACAAGAAGCCATCCCCCGACCAGCTATTCACTGTCGTGGAGGGCATTGATGCTGAGAGCCTACAGTCCCTAACCCAAGAGCTGGCCTTTTGTTAAGGGCTGAACCGCCCAACCAAGCTGTTCAAGGTCACGGCCAGGCAGAGGTTAACCATGTCCCCGGTCCACCTGTTCCATGCCCGGCAGGTAGCCGATGGGTCCCGGAACCACCTCACACAATCTCTTAACGGAACGCCATTTCCTGCCGATACCCTGATGAGCCCTGTTTTCTATCGCGTTTCGGCGCGCGAAAACGGCTAGCAATGCGCGCCACACCGGGCGGTGACACGGCGTTTCGTTGTTTTGCCATTGGGTGCATCTTTTTACTTGCCTGGACATCCTCGATGCTGGCGTACCACCAAAAAAGTTTTCTGATCGTCGATGATTTCTCGGATTTCCGCAGTTCCGTCCGGTCCATGTTGCGTGAGCTGGGCGTCAAGGACGTGGACACCGCTGACACCGGTGAAGTGGCGCTGCGCATGTGCTCGCAGAAGCGCTATGACTTTATTTTGCAGGATTATCACCTGGGCGACGGCCGCAAGAACGGTCAGCAGGTGCTGGAAGACCTGATGGTCGAGAAGCTGATCAGCCATGAAAGTGTGTTTCTCATGGTGACGGCTGAAAGCAGTCAGGCGATGGTGCTCAGTGCGCTGGAGCATGAGCCGGATGCGTACCTGACCAAACCGTTCAATCGCTCGGGGCTGGCTCAGCGGCTGGAACGGCTGGAGCAGCGCAAGACCCTGCTCAAGCCGATCCTGCAAGCCTTGGATCGTGGCAAGCCGATGGAGGTGCTCAATGCCTGTATCGCCCTGTGCAAGCAGGATCCGCGCTACGGGCCGTTGTGTCTGCGTTATCGGGCTGATGCGCTGCGGGACCTGAACCAGAACGAAGCCCTTGAGCGGTTGTACAACACCATCCTGGCTGACCGTCCTTTGCCGTGGGCTTATGCGGGGCTGGGGAAGTTGTTGTTCAAGCGTGGCCAGGTGGGGCAGGCCAAGGATGTTTATGAGAAGGCCTTGAAAGTATTCCCGATGATGCCGGCGTTGTATGACGGGATGGCTGAAGTGTTGGTGGCCGAAGGCGATACGAAGCAGGCGCAACACGTGCTGGAAGAGGCGGTTCGTCTATCGCCACTGGCGGTGCGACGGCAGTCGCTGCTGGGCAAGCTGGCAATGACCAACGAAGATTTCGAGACCGCGTCCAAGGCCTATCGCCAAGCGGTGGGGCAGGGCGCGCAGTCGCGCTTCAAGGACCCGGAAAGCAACCTGGGCCTGGCCCATGCACTGATCAGCAAGGGCAGCGAAAAAGGCCTGGATACCCGCACTCGGCTGGAAATCAACACCACCCTCAGCGCCGTGGCCAAGGAAAATCTCAACGATCCTGGGTTGCAGGTGCGTGCGCGGTTGATGAAGGCCACGAGCCTGTTGCTCAACGATGCCGAAACCGCCGAAAAGCTCACCGAGCAGGCCTTGCAGCGCCTCGACGGCATGGAGCAGTTCATGAGCGCCGAGGCCGCGTTGCTGGTGGCCAAGCAGTTGCAGATGCTCGGCCAAACCAGCGCCGGCGAGTCGATGCTCAAGAACTGCGCGGAGATCTATGGCGATGATCCGACGGTGATGCAAGGCATCGCCAAGCTGACCGACGATCCGAATATCCTCAATCAAGGCAATGCCGCCGCCGAGCTGAACCGTGAAGGTGTGCGCGTCTACAAGACCGGCGCGTTGCCCGAGGCGCGAGAGCTGTTCCGTCGAGCCCTGAAGATGCAACCGAAGAACATCAGTATTGCTTTGAACATGGCGCAGTCACTGTTGCATGGCACCGATACCAGCGTGGAATCGGAGCTGCTGCAGGAGTGCCGCGCCTGCCTGAAACTGGTGGGCATGATGCCCGACACCGATGCGCGTTTTGCGCGTTATCAGAAACTGCGAAGCAAGGCATTTGGCGATGAATGACAGCGAACAGGCTCTCGATTTTTCCACGGTGATCGCGTCTACCGTGCACGACATGAAAAACTCCCTGACCTTGCTCATGCAGGCTCATACCCAGTGGCTTGAGCGTTTGCCCGAATCCGAGCGGCAGACCTCGGAGCAGGGCGTCATGGAGTTCGAGTTCGCCCACCTCAATGGCCTGCTGGTGCAGTTGCTGGGGTTGTACAAGCTGGGGGTCAACCAGTTGCCGCTGCATCCGGCCTATCACGAGCTGGATGACTTTATCGAGGCGCAACTGGCCGGTCATCAGGATGTGTTCCGCAGTCGCGGGATCATGGTCACCTACGAGGTCGACCCGCTGAGCCCCCTGGGTTTTTTCGATCGTGAGCTGATTGCGTCGGTGCTCGATAACAGCATCAACAATGCCATCCGCCACGCGCGCCAGGCGTTGCTGATCAGTGCGAGCGACGAGGCCGGGCAACTGGTGCTGACCATCAATGACGACGGCGAAGGCTACCCGGCCGAGATGATCGAGCGTCAGGCCGAGTATGTGCAGGGCATCAATCACAGCAGCGGCAGCACCGGACTGGGCTTGTACTTCGCCGCGCGGATTGCCGGGTTGCATCAGCGTGGCGGCCTGTGCGGGCGTACCGAAATTGCCAATGGCGGCGCGTTGGGCGGGGGCGTGTTCCGGATTTATCTGCCCTGAGCCTGCCCGGCACTCATAAATCAGTCGACACAACCCCCCTGTGGGAGCGTGCCTGCTCGCGATAGCGGTGTATCAGTCAACTCAGCATTGGCTGACCCGACGCCATCGCGCGCAGGCTCGCTCCCACCCAGTATTCCAGGGCTTGTTGTTTATTGTCTTGGGCCGCTTGATATTCCGAACACCCGAAGCCTATTTTGTACGGGTTGCCGTTAGCGGCTCGCACATAACAAGGATTGCGTCATGACGACCGATGGCCAGTGTTCACTCGCGCAGCGACTGACGGGCATTGATGAGATTGAGTGTGTCACCCCGGATTTGAATGGCGTGCCACGAGGCAAGGTGATGACTGCCGAGGGCTTCCTCGAGGGTCGACGGTTGCAGATGGCGCGGGGTGTGCTGTTGCAGTGCATCATGGGCGGTTATCCGCCGTCGCGTTTTTATGGCAGCGACGACGGCGACCTGGCGCTGGTGGCCGACCCGAAACACATTCACCGCTTGCCCTGGAGCGAACAGCCGCGAGCCTTGGCGATTTGCGACGCTGATGAGCTGACTGGTGAAAGCTCCCGGCTCTCCACGCGCGGTCAGCTCAAACAGGTTATTGCTCGTTATGCCGCCCTCGGCTTGGCGCCCGTGGTGGCGACCGAGCTGGAATTTTTCGTGTTCGCCCCCAACCCGGACCCGACCCAGCCGTTCCAGCCGCCTGTGGGCCTGGACGGACGGCGTGAAGACGGTCACTCGGCGTTCAGCATCAGTTCCAATAACGGCCTGCGACCGTTCTTTAAAGAGGTCTATGCATGCATGGCGGCGCTGGGCTTGCCCCGCGACACCTTCATGCATGAAATGGGCGTGAGCCAGTTCGAGATCAATCTGCTTCACGGCGATCCTCTGTTGCTGGCCGACCAGACGTTCCTGTTCAAGCACCTGCTCAAGGAAGTTGCCCTCAAACACGGCCTGACCGTGGTCTGCATGGCCAAGCCCCTGGCCCATACGCCGGGCAGTTCGATGCATATTCATCAGAGCGTCGTCGAGCTGGACAGCGACCGCAATGTGTTCAGCGACGAAGCGGGCGAGCCGACGGCGGCGTTCCGGCATTTCATCGGCGGGCAACAGGCTGGCATGGCGGATTTCACTGCGCTGTTCGCGCCGAACGTGAATTCCTACCAGCGCCTGTGTCACCCTTTTGCGTCACCGAACAATGCCTGTTGGTCCCATGACAATCGTTCGGCCGGGTTGCGGATTCCCGCCAGTTCGCCGGCGGCCCGTCGGGTCGAGAATCGCTTGCCGGGTGCCGATGCCAACCCCTATCTGGCGATTGCCGCCAGTCTGGCTGCGGGGCTTTATGGCATCGAAAATCGCCTGGAGCCGAGCGCCGCGATCCAGGGCGAATTCCAAGTGCCGGACAATCTTTCGCTGCCATGTACCTTGCATGCAGCCCTGGAACGTCTGAAGCGTAGTCATCTGGCGAAGGAACTGTTCGGTACGGAGTTCATCGAAGGCTACATCGCTTCGAAGACCATGGAGCTGACCAGCTTCTTTGATGAAATTACTCCCTGGGAGCGGCGTGTTCTAGCGGCCCAGGCATAACCCAACGTCGCATTCGGGCTATCTTCTAAATAGCCCGTACTCATCTCAAGGAGCCGCTCGGAACGCCGATGCGCCAAATCTGGAAACCTTTTCGAGCGCTGTATTTCGCCTCGCTGATGATGTTGATCGGCTCGGGCCTGCTGAGTACCTACCTGGCCTTGCGCCTGGCTGCCGACAATGTCGACAGCCTGTGGGTCGGTGCGCTTATGGCCGCCAACTATTTCGGCCTGGTGCTGGGGGGCAAGATCGGCCACCGGCTGATCGCCCGCGTCGGGCACATCCGGGCTTATTCGGCCTGCGCCGGGATTGTCGGTGCGGCGGTGCTGGGCCATGGCCTGGTGGATTGGCTGCCGGCCTGGATCGTGCTGCGGGTAATTGTCGGCCTGGGCATGATGTGCCAGTACATGGTGATCGAGAGCTGGCTCAACGAGCAGGCCGATGCCAAGCAGCGTGGCGTGGTATTCAGTGGTTACATGATCGCTTCCTACCTGGGCCTGGTGCTGGGTCAGTTGATTCTGGTCATGCACCCGGCCTTGGGGCTTGAGTTGCTGATGCTGGTGGCGCTGTGCTTCGCCTTGTGCCTGGTGCCGGTGACACTCACCCGGCGGATTCACCCGGCGGCGCTGCACCCGGCGCCCATGGAGCCGCGCTTTTTCATCAAGCGAGTGCCGCAGTCATTGAGTACGGTGCTGGGCTCGGGGCTGATCGTCGGTTCGTTCTATGGCCTGGCGCCGCTGTACGCTTCTCAGCAGGGGCTGTCGACCGAGCAGGTTGGTCTGTTCATGGGTAGCTGCATCTTTGCCGGATTGCTGGTTCAGTGGCCCCTGGGCTGGCTCTCCGATCGATATGACCGGGCGCTGCTGATCCGCTGCTTTGCGCTGGTGCTGACAGTCTGTGCGCTGCCGTTGGCGATATTGCCTACGGTGCCGTTGGAGGTACTGTTCGTCGCGGGGTTCTTCTGTTCGCTGGTGCAGTTCTGCCTGTATCCGTTGGCAGTGGCGTTTTCCAATGACCACGTCGAAGCTGATCGAAGGGTATCCCTGACGGCCATGCTGCTGGTGACCTATGGGGTTGGCGCCAGTATCGGGCCGCTGGTAGCGGGGGTGCTGATGAAGATGTTCGGCAGCCAGATGCTCTATGCCTTTTTTGCCTTCTTCGCCCTGGTGCTGGTGTGGCGAATCCGGCCGAAGGCGGTGACCAACCTGCATCAGGTTGACGACGCACCGCTGCATCACGTGGCGATGCCGGACAGCATGTCGAGTTCGCCTCTGGTGGCGTGCCTCGATCCCCGGGTCGACGAACAAGTGGTGCAGGAGCAGATGCACGTCGATCCTGTGCCGACGGAAGAACCGGCCGACGAAGAACCCGTCATGGAGGAGGTTGTCGCCGAAGAGGTCAGCGACGAGCCGTCGAGCCCCGATTTCACTCAGGCCAGGCCTTGAGCCAGTCATAAAAAAACGGGCAGTCACCGCAAGGGACTGCCCGTTTTTTTACGTGTCGAAAATCAGAGGTCGTCTTTGTCGAAACGACGGGCTTCGCGTTGCAGCTGATATACGAAGCGCTCAACCTGCCGTTGCACCAGGCCGCTGATGTTGTGGAAACGTACGCCGGCGAAGGTGGTGTTGATCCTTTCTTCGAAATGCAGATAACGCAGTTCGACCGGTGCGGTCATGTTGCCGAAGGGCAATGCCGCGATAAAGCGCTCATAGACCTGGCCCAATTGCAGGCGTGCGGTAATGTCACCTTCGAAACGCAACTTGCAGCCTGTGGCGGAAATGTCCAGCAGCTTGCCGTCAACCGGTGACTTGAGTTTGTCACCGCCCAGCTCGACGCTTACCAGTTGCGCCAGCTTGAGGGCGGCGCGGAAGGCGTTGCGGCGTTGGTGGTAAACCACTTCGTCAGGCAAGGCGCCGCGATAGCAGCGGCCGTCGCTGGACTCATCGATGGTCAAAGGGCCGTTGCTTTCCCACGCGATGCGCACGCCATCATGGAAACCCTCGACACGAAACGGCTCGCCCGCCAACAGGAAGCGTTCGCCGTCCCGGGGGATCATTTCATCCAGGGCTAGGGCGTTACGCTCCCGGTCGACATCGACCAGATAGCTCTGGAAGCGCTGGCTGCGTTCGTGGAAGGTGATGATCAGCGGGTCATGGCTATCTTGCAGCATCCGCAGGTTGCCGGAAATTTCCAGGGGCGTGGCGAGGACCTTGGGCGGCTGCGGAGCATCATCCGCGTTTGAGGCATTGAACACGGTGGGTCAATCTCCAGGCAAAATACGACGAGTAGCCAGCATTTTGCCAGCATGTGTCGCGCGTTGATAGAGCGCCGGCACTGTTCGTTTCATGCCTGGCTGAGCGGGCGGTGCTTGACCATCTTGGCGGTCGAACCGCGAGCGTCATAGAGCGTCGGGATTTCACCGCCGTTGAGAATGCGCAACTGGTTGGCGGTGGCGGCTTGCTGAACCTGGATCGACTGTCCGTTGCGAATGTTGGCGGCCTGGCATTGAGCGAGCAGGTCGTTGAGCACTTCACTTTGGGACAACAGTTGATCGCCCACCGACGACTGGCTGGCCAGCTGCTCAAGGCCATCGCGATTGGCGGGCAGGTTGAGGCTGGCGAGGATCTCGCTGCGCTTGCGGCCATGCTGATCGAGCAGAATGATCAATGCCTGTTTCTGCGCCAGGATATTCTCCAGCGACGGCATGTCGCGACCGTGCAATGCCAGGGACTCGGCCTGCAATAGCTCCAGCAATTGTTGCGCCGGGGCAAAGTCGTCGGTGATCAGTTGCAACAAATTAGTGTCGTGCATGGCTGGCCTTAGGTCTTAAGCGTCCAAAAGCCTGGCGCAGGCGTTGGCCTAGCGCTGGGCTTCGAAGTTGAGCAGTTTGCTGGCTACACGGTTGCTGTCGACTTTATAGCTGCCATCGGCGATTGCTGCTTTCAACTCGGCCACACGGGCGTTGTCGACGACAGGTTGATCGCGCAGCTTGTCAGTGACCTTCTGCAACTGCTGAGCCTCATTGCTGAGGTGTACCGACTCCCCGTTGCTGACAGTGGCGGCTTGTTCGGCCGGCGCGGATTTGTCGGTTTCGACGGTTTCCTTGCTGGCGTTAGGGCGCGTAGTGCCTGTTAGCGGTGAAGAGCTGTTTAAACGATTGAAATCGATGACCATGGTAAAAAACCTCTGGGTATTTGGACGCTTGCCATGTTTTCGGCCATCCCCAAAAAAACTTTAGGCTCATTTATTCAATGAACGTGCGCACGTCTGCGCTTGCCTTTGCGTAAGGCACAGTCTAGGGAACACCGTGGGCAAGCGCCAGCTCTCTACCCATTTCCACCCGATCTCTACATAGCCACTTCCACATGGCCTGGGGCCATTACCTGCGCCTTGATAACACGTTGGGAATTAAGGTTTTTTACCCGAATCTGTTCTCGCATGCCGCCGTTGGACAAAGCCTCGCCCGGCATCCGCACGGCCAGGGTCCCGCTGCGGGCGGTGATGACCACCTGATCGCCCTTGCGCACCACTTCGGCTTGTTCCAGGTGGACCAGGGTAATGACCTGGTCGGCGACCATTGGTCGGACAAGTTTCTGACCGATGGCCTGATCGACGGAGGTGAGGAAACCCTGGTTGATCTGGCTGACATCCCGTTCACGCAGTGTCACGTCCTGAGGCTCGACGATCCCGGCCCGCTTGAGCGGACGGGTGGTGGTGACGATTTCGCGAAACAGGCGCACTTGAGCGGGCACGAACACCGTCCAGGGCGCGGCGCTGTCGCACCGCAGCTTTACCGTGACCCGGCCCAGTGGTCTGGCCGGGCTCTCCAGAGACGCAGTCAATTCCTTGTCACACATGGGCATGCGCAGGCGCGGGTCGAGCTGGTTGACTTCGATTTCGTAGCGACCTTCGGTTTGACTGGTTGCCAGGTAGTCTTCTACGGTGAATTCAAGAAAGCCCTGAGTGACGCCGATAAGGAGATCAGGCAAGGTAACCGGAACAGCACCAAAGGCAGGGCCGCCCAAAGCGAGCAGGCAGGCAGCCAACAGTGCACCGAGCCAGTGGCGGCAGTGAGTGGTCAGGCGTCGAAAAAATGTCGTTTGTGCGTTCATGCCGGTTCAATAGCAAGCCCCGTGCCGTTTAGTGATGAATGCGCGTCGGACACATTAGCGTTAGGTAGGAGTCAGGGCATGGCGGGAGTAATGGATTCGGTAAACCAGCGCACTCAGCTGGTCGGTCAGAATCGCCTGGAGCTGTTGTTGTTCCGTCTCGACGGCCAACAGATGTACGGGATCAACGTATTCAAGGTCCGCGAGGTGCTCCAGTGCCCGAAGCTGACCCTGATGCCCAAGTCCAGCCCCGTCGTGTGCGGTGTGGCCAATATCCGCGGAGCGACCATCCCGATTCTCGATCTGGCGATGGCGACCGGTTCGGGGCGGCTTCTGGATCAGAGCAATCCGTTCGTGATCATCACCGAGTACAACACCAAGACCCAGGGCTTCCTGGTGCGCTCGGTGGAGCGCATCGTCAACATGAACTGGGAAGAGATCCATCCGCCGCCCAAGGGCACCGGTCGCGATCACTACCTCACGGCGGTGACCCGGGTCGATAACCAGTTGGTGGAAATCATCGACGTGGAGAAAATCCTCGCCGAAGTGGCACCGACCCCGGAAACGATTTCCGTGGGGGTGGTCGACGCCGAAACCCAGCACAAGGCGATTTCGCTGCGGGTCCTGACGGTTGATGATTCTTCGGTGGCACGTAAGCAGGTGACCCGTTGTCTACAAACGGTCGGTGTCGAAGTGGTAGCGTTGAACGACGGACGCCAGGCCCTGGATTACCTGCGCAAGCTGGTGGAAGAGGGCAAGAAGCCGGAAGAGGAGTTTCTGATGATGATCTCCGACATTGAAATGCCGGAGATGGACGGGTACACCCTGACGTCGGAAATCCGCAACGACCCGCGCATGCAAAAGCTGCATATTGTCTTGCACACCTCGTTGTCCGGTGTTTTCAACCAGGCGATGGTCAAGAAGGTGGGGGCCGATGACTTCCTGGCCAAGTTCCGGCCCGATGACCTGGCTTCCCGGGTAGTCGAGCGCATCAAGGCTGCAGAATAAAGGTCGGGCGCGTTGTGCGCCCGGCAAGTCAATACGATGAAAGAGGCGGTATTTTGTCTACGGGTAATTTGGATTTCGAACAGTTCCGGGTCTTCCTGGAAAAAGCCTGTGGCATTTTGCTTGGTGAAAACAAGCAATACCTGGTGTCGAGCCGTCTCAATAAGTTGATGGAGCAACAGGGCCTGAAATCGTTGGGCGAACTGGTCCAGCGCATCCAGACCCAGCCGCGCAGTGGGTTGCGCGAGATGGTGGTGGATGCCATGACCACCAACGAAACCCTGTGGTTTCGCGACACCTATCCGTTCGAGGTGTTGAAGAACAGGGTGCTGCCGGCGGCCATCAAGGCCAGTCCGGGGCAACGCTTGCGGATCTGGTCGGCGGCCTGTTCGTCGGGGCAGGAACCCTATTCGCTGTCGATGTCCATCGACGAGTTCGAGCGGACCAATATCGGCCAGCTGAAAATGGGCGTGCAAATCGTTGCCACCGATTTGTCCGGGACGATGCTCAATAACTGCAAGACCGGCGAATACGACAGCCTGG
Source organism: Pseudomonas sp. N-137 (assembly GCF_034555295.1). Taxonomy (NCBI): domain Bacteria; kingdom Pseudomonadati; phylum Pseudomonadota; class Gammaproteobacteria; order Pseudomonadales; family Pseudomonadaceae; genus Pseudomonas; species Pseudomonas sp. N-137. The sequence continues at coordinate 187,102 of NZ_JAXUDQ010000004.1, read as the reverse complement.
CCATCGGCCGCGGCCTGTCGCCTGATCGCCTGCAACGCTACTTCGACCCGAAAGGGCCGGGACGCTGGGTGGTCAAGGCGCCGATCAAGAACCGCGTGGAATTCCGCTCGTTCAACCTGCTGGACAGCTACGCCAGCCTGGGCAAGTTCGACATCGTGTTCTGCCGCAACGTACTGATCTACTTCTCTGCCGAAGTGAAAAAAGACATCCTGCTGCGCATCCACAGCACGCTCAAACCGGGCGGCTACCTGTTCCTCGGTGCCTCCGAGGCACTGAACGGTTTGCCGGACCACTACCAGATGGTGCAGTGCAGTCCTGGGATCATCTATCAGGCGAAGTGATTGCTTGGGTTGGCAAAAAAACGGGAGTCCGCAAAGGCTCCCGTTTTTTTTGCCTGCCGGTTTTTTCCAATGAACCACAACCTCCTGTGGGAGCGAGCTTGCTCGCGATAGCGGTATTGCAGAGGCCATCAATGTTGACTGACACACCGCTATCGCGAGCAAGCTCGCTCCCACATTTGATCCCCATTGCCTGGGTGGAAGCGGCAGAAAAGCGGCAGCCAGCGGAAACCGATTGCCGCTTTTCTGGCATTGCCGCTTTGCCGATGCCCGCAAAGCCCCGGTTTATGGGCTTTTTGAAAGTGGCACGACGCTTGCTATGTCCATCGTACGTAAATTCTGGTCACCCGAAGGTTTCCAACATGAGCATCAGTTTCGATAAAGCGCTCGGCATCCACGAAAAGGCCCTGAGCTTCCGCGCCCAGCGTGCCGAAGTCCTGGCCAACAACATCGCCAACGCCGACACCCCGAACTTCAAGGCTCGGGACCTGGACTTCTCCAAAGTGCTCGCCGAGCAGAACGAGAAGGCCAAGAACGGCCACTTCGCCCTGAACATGACCAACAGCCGTCACATCGAAGCCGAAGGCCTGGGCAATGGCGATGAGTCGCTGATGTACCGCACGCCGATGCAGCCTTCGATCGACCAGAACACCGTGGACGCTCAACTGGAACAGTCCAACTACACGGAAAACTCCGTGAACTTCCAGGCCAGCTTCACCCTGCTCAATAGCAAATTCAAAGGGCTGGTATCGGCCCTGCGCGGAGAGTAAGTCATGTCGATTGCGAGCGTATTCAACATTGCCGGCAGCGCCATGAGTGCCCAGACCACGCGTCTGAACACCGTCGCCAGTAACATCGCCAACGCCGAGACCGTGTCGTCGAGCATCGACCAGACCTACCGTGCCCGTCACCCGGTGTTCGCCACCATGTTCCAGGGCGGCCAATCCGGCGGCAGCGACTCGCTGTTCCAGGAGCAGGACGCCGCAGGGCAGGGTGTACAGGTGCTCGGCGTGGTCGAAGACCAGAGCAACCTCGACGCACGCTACGAGCCGAACCATCCGGCCGCCGACGCCAAGGGCTACGTCTATTACCCGAACGTGAACGTCGTTGAAGAAATGGCCGACATGATTTCCGCCAGTCGTTCGTTCCAGACCAACGTCGAAATGATGAACACCGCCAAAACCATGATGCAGAAGGTCCTGACCCTCGGTCAGTGATAAGGGGCGAGTCACATGAGCGTCACTAACACCACCAGTGGTTTGAGCCTCAACGAGATTCTGGCCAACTCCTCGGTCAAGACCAACACCACCAACGATGGCCTGGGCTCGGCAACAGCTGCGGCTACCGGCTCCAAGGAGCTGGGCAAGGATGCGTTCCTGCAACTGTTGGTCACCCAGCTGAAAAACCAGAACCCGCTGGAGCCGCAGGATAACGGCGAGTTCGTTGCCCAGTTGGCGCAGTTCAGCAGCCTGGAAGGCATCACCACGCTCAACGAAACCGTGAGCGGTATTGCCGGCAACTACAACTCGTCCCAGGCCCTGCAAGCCTCGTCACTGGTGGGCCGTTCGGTCATTGCCCCTGGTGACAAGGCTGTGGTCGACACCTCCAAGAGCCTCAACGGCACGGTGGTGGTACCGGCCTCGGTGTCTTCGCTCGCGATCAAGATCGCGGACAAGGACGGCAAGACCGTTCGTACGATCGAGCTGGGCAGCCAGAATGCCGGTAACTCGGCCTTCATCTGGGATGGCAAGAACGATGCGGGCACCACCCTTGAGTCGGGCACTTACACCTTCACCGCTTCGACCACTATCGATGACAAGCCCGTGTCGCTGATCACCAACCTGCCGGCGACCGTCAGCAGCGTGACGATCAGCCAGACCGGCGGTGAGCTGATGCTCAACTTGGCCGGGCTGGGCAGCATCGCCCTGTCCAAAGTACAAACTATTGGTATGTAGAGCCGACTAAACCGGCAAAAGGAGTGCAACATGTCTTTCAACATCGGCCTTAGCGGTCTCTATGCAGCCAACAAGCACCTGGACGTGACCGGTAACAACATCGCCAACGTGGCGACCACCGGTTTCAAATCGTCCCGTGCGGAATTCGAAGACGTCTACTCGGCGACCAAGCTGGGTTCTGGCACCAAGACCGTCGGCAACGGCGTGCGCCTGGCCAACGTCTCCCAGCAGTTCAGCCAGGGTGACGTCAACAACACCGGCAACGTGCTGGACATGGGCATCCAGGGTTCGGGCTTCTTTGTCCTGAGCAACGACGGTTCCCTGAGCTACACCCGTGCCGGTACGTTCAAGACCGACAAGGAAGGTTTCATCACCAACAGCGATGGCACTGCGCGTTTGCAGGGCTATGGCGTGGATGCCAATGGCAACATCCTCAACGGTATTCTGACCGACCTGCGCATCGACACCTCCAACCTGCCGCCGCAAGCGACCAGCCTGGTTTCGTCGACGATCAACCTGAATTCGACGGCGACGCCGATTTCCCAGGCGGCTCCCTACGTATTCGATCCAACCGATACCGCCACGTTCACCAAGCAATTCACCACCCCTGTCTACGATACCCAGGGCAACCAGCACTCCATGGACCAGTACATGGTCAAGACTGGCGCCAACACGTGGGATGTCTACACCCTGATTGATGGCCGTAACCTCAATGGCAGTGCGCCGGTTGCGCCGAACGCTCCGGTTCCTTCGACGATGACCTTTGATTCGAGTGGTAAGTTGGTTCAGGTCAGTACTCCAGGACCGGTCACAGTTCCGCCGACCGCGCCGACCATCAGTAACGATTTGGAACTGGACGGTTGGGTGCCGGGTACCGTGACCAACGGCGTGTGGACCGCCAACGGTGCCGGTTCGTCGACGATTACGGTCTCCATGGCCAACACCACCCAATTCAACGCTGACACCGCTCGGTCAATCCCTGCCCAGAACGGCTACGCCACCGGCCAGATCACCAACCTGACCATCGATGGTAGTGGTGTACTGCTGGCCAACTTCAGCAACAACCAGACCAAGCCGATCGGTCAGCTCGCCCTCGCCAGCTTCACCAACGAGCAAGGTTTGCAGCCGGTAGGCGGCAGCAGCTGGAAAGAAACCTTCGCGTCGGGCATCCCGGGCTACGATGCCCCGGAAACCGGCACCCTGGGTTCGATCGTCTCCAACTCCCTGGAAGAGTCCAACGTCAACCTGACCAACGAACTGGTCGAGCTGATCAAGGCCCAGAGCAACTACCAGGCGAACGCCAAGACCATCTCCACCCAGAGCACCATCATGCAGACCATCATTCAGATGGCCTGATATCGATGGTTGCCTGAACGCTGCACAAGAAGCCCCTCGCAAGAGGGGCTTTTTTGTGGGTGGGTGTTTTCGGGGTGGCTGTCCCGGCCTCATCGCGAGCAGGCTCGCTCCCACAGGTGGACGCATTCCAATGTGGTCACTGGCTGAACCAAAGCCGCTCCCACAGGGATTTTCAGTGAGCGCAAATCTTGCGAACGAACCGGAACATATGTGGGAGCGAGCCTGCTCGCGATGGGGTCAGCCCAGTCGCTACTTTTCTCAAGGCAAAAGAAAACCCCCGATAAACCAGCGGTCTATCGGGGGCTTCTTTAGCAAGCGCCTTGCAGCGCCCACCCACTCAGCTTATTGGCAAGCTTCGCAATCCGGCTCATCGATCGCGCAGGCCTTTGGCACGGGTGCCGGGCCGGCTGGAGCCGCCAGGACCGAATCGTCACCGTGGTTGCCGCCGCTGGAAACAGCGTTCAGCTTGCCGGTGTTGATGGTCGACTTCTCGGTGCTGGTGGCGGCCAGGGCACGGAGGTAGTAGGTGGTTTTCAGACCACGGTACCAGGCCATGCGGTAGGTCACGTCCAGCTTCTTGCCCGAGGCACCGGCGATGTACAGGTTCAGCGACTGAGCCTGGTCGATCCACTTCTGGCGACGGCTGGCCGCGTCGACGATCCACTTGGTGTCCACTTCGAACGCGGTGGCGTAGAGCTCCTTGAGCTCCTGCGGGATGCGCTCGATCTGCTGCACCGAACCATCGTAGTACTTCAGGTCGTTGATCATGACCGAGTCCCACAGGCCGCGGGCCTTGAGGTCGCGAACCAGGTACGGGTTGATCACGGTGAACTCGCCCGACAGGTTCGATTTCACATACAGGTTCTGGTAGGTCGGTTCGATCGACTGCGACACGCCAGTGATGTTGGCGATGGTGGCGGTCGGAGCGATGGCCATGATGTTGGAGTTACGGATGCCTTTCTGTACACGGGCGCGAACCGGTGCCCAGTCCAGGGATTCGTTCAGGTCAACGTCGATGTATTTCTGGCCACGCTGCTCGATCAGGATCTGTTGCGAGTCCAGTGGCAGCACGCCCTTGGACCACAGCGAACCCTGGAACGTCTCGTACGAGCCGCGCTCGTCGGCCAGGTCGCAGGAAGCCTGGATCGCGTAGTAGCTGACCGCTTCCATGGACTTGTCGGCGAACTCGACCGCAGCGTCCGAACCGTACGGGATGTGCTGCAGGTACAAGGCGTCCTGGAAGCCCATGATGCCCAGGCCGACCGGACGGTGCTTGAAGTTGGAGTTCTTCGCCTGCGGCACCGAGTAGTAGTTGATGTCGATCACGTTGTCGAGCATGCGCACGGCGGTGTTCACGGTGCGTTGCAGCTTGGCGGTGTCCAGCTTGCCATCGACGATGTGGTTCGGCAGGTTGATCGAGCCCAGGTTGCAGACGGCGATCTCGTCCTTGTTGGTGTTCAAGGTGATCTCGGTGCACAGGTTCGAGCTGTGGACCACGCCCACGTGCTGCTGCGGGCTGCGCAGGTTGCACGGGTCCTTGAAGGTCAGCCATGGGTGGCCGGTTTCGAACAGCATCGACAGCATCTTGCGCCACAGGTCTTTGGCCTGGACGACTTTGAACAGCTTGATCTTGTTGTACTCGGTCAGGGCTTCGTAGTACTCGTAGCGCTCTTCGAAAGCCTTGCCGGTCAGGTCATGCAGGTCTGGAACTTCGGATGGCGAGAACAGGGTCCACTTGCCGTCGTCGAAGACGCGCTTCATGAACAGGTCAGGGATCCAGTTGGCGGTGTTCATGTCGTGGGTACGACGACGGTCATCACCGGTGTTCTTGCGCAGCTCGATGAACTCTTCGATGTCCATGTGCCAGGTTTCCAGGTAGGCACACACCGCGCCCTTGCGCTTGCCGCCCTGGTTGACCGCGACCGCGGTGTCGTTGACCACTTTGAGGAACGGCACGACGCCCTGGGATTTGCCGTTGGTGCCCTTGATGTACGAGCCCAATGCGCGAACCGGGGTCCAGTCGTTGCCCAGGCCGCCGGCAAATTTGGACAGCATGGCGTTGTCGTGGATGGCGCCGTAGATGCCCGACAGGTCGTCCGGTACGGTGGTCAGGTAGCAGCTCGACAGTTGTGGACGCAGGGTGCCGGCGTTGAACAGCGTCGGGGTCGAGGCCATGTAGTCGAAGGACGACAACAGGTTGTAGAACTCGATGGCACGGTCTTCACGCTGCTTCTCTTCGATCGCCAGGCCCATGGCCACGCGCATGAAGAAAATCTGCGGCAGTTCGAAACGGATACCGTCCTTGTGGATGAAGTAACGGTCGTACAGGGTTTGCAGACCCAGGTAAGTGAACTGCTGGTCGCGCTCGTGGTTGATCGCCTTGCCGAGCTTTTCCAGGTCGAACTCGGCCAGTACCGGGTTCAGCAATTCGAATTCGATACCCTTGGCGACGTAGGCCGGCAAGGCCTTGGCGTACAGGTCGACCATCTCGTGGTGGGTCGCGCTCTCGGCGACTTCCAGAAAGCTCAGGCCTTCGGCACGCAGGGTGTCCATCAGCAGGCGGGCGGTCACGAAGGAGTAGTTCGGCTCGCGTTCCACCAGGGTCCGCGCGGTCATCACCAGCGCGGTGTTGACGTCCTTGAGTGCGACGCCGTCATAGAGGTTTTTCAGGGTTTCGCGCTGGATCAGGTCGCCGTCGACTTCTTCCAGGCCTTCGCAGGCTTCGGTGACGATGGTGTTCAGGCGACCCATGTCCAGCGGCGCGAGGCTGCCGTCGGCGCGTGCGATGCGGATCGAAGGGTGGGCCTGGACCGGTGCGTCGGCCGGGGAGCGGGTGGCACGTTCCTTGGCGCGCGAATCACGGTAGATCACATAGTCGCGGGCCACTTTCTGCTCGCCGGCACGCATCAGGGCCAGTTCGACCTGGTCCTGGATTTCTTCGATGTGGATGGTGCCACCCGACGGCATGCGACGCTTGAAGGTTGCGGTGACTTGCTCGGTCAGGCGGGCCACGGTGTCGTGGATGCGCGACGAAGCGGCGGCGGTGCCGCCCTCAACTGCGAGAAACGCTTTGGTGATGGCGACGGTGATCTTGTCATCGGTGTAAGGAACGACAGTGCCGTTACGCTTGATCACACGCAGCTGGCCAGGCGCGGTAGCGGCCAGATCCGAGTTCGAATCAGCGGCCAGCGGCGCGGTGCCCTGCGGGTTCTCGCGAGTTGTGTCGGTGTGCATGGGTGTCTCCACATTCTCTATGTTTGTTTGGGCACCATCACGGTGCCCACCGTTCCGTCCTGAAGCACTACAACCGACTGGCGCCGGGTATAACAACTTCGGGACAGTAGGAAGCAGGCCTGAATACCGCTTCCTTCCGAAGTTCTGGGCTTCGAGCCTGGGCTCGAAACCGGATTGCAGAGGTGCCTGCAATGGACTGCAACACCCGTACCGTTCTGGTCGTTTTGACCTTGAAACGATGGCCATCCGCGAGGGGCGGTCTGGTCTTGGGGAAATGCGGTGTTTCAGTCGGACAAAGGCAAGAAAAGCGCTTGAATTATCTGTCCGACTTGTGTTTGGTTTTTGGTCGAAAACCCTACATGTAGGGTTTTTTACGCGACGGGCTACAAGATAATGCGTTTTGGGGGATGAATGCAACGTGCTACCTGTGGATAAGCCTGTGCGTAATTTGTGTGCGAAACGTGGAACAGCTCTGTAGGCCGCGACCTTGCTGGAGTGGACCTTTTTTCATCGTTTTAACGATCCGAAAACAGCCCGATGGTTTTTGCGGGCGCGGACGTTACCACACAAGTCCCGCGCGACCGAACGCATTTGTCCGCTTGTTTTATGCAGGGCCGGCGTTTATACAATCGGCCCGTGCATGGGCATGCTTATCCTCCTTTAACATGACAAAAAGACGGGAGGATCTGGATTCTATATTTGGAGCAGACGTCTTGTGGCGAGGAAGCAAGCTCCCTCGCCACAAGTCAGGTGCCTATCCTTTCTTCTATATACACAACAAGACGAGGCCCCCCCGTGGAACAAGAAGCCTGGCAGGTATTGATCGTCGAGGATGACCAGCGGCTGGCCGAGCTGACTCGCGAGTACCTGGAAAGCAACGGCCTGCGCGTGGCCATTGAAGGCAACGGTGCGGTGGCGGCGGCGCGGATCATTGCCGAGCAACCGGACCTGGTGATCCTCGACTTGATGCTGCCCGGCGAGGACGGCCTGAGCATCTGCCGCAAGGTACGCGAGCATTACGACGGGCCGATCCTGATGCTCACCGCCCGCACCGACGACACCGATCAGATCCAGGGCCTGGACCTGGGCGCCGACGATTACGTCTGCAAGCCGGTGCGGCCACGCTTGCTCCTGGCCCGCGTCCAGGCCCTGTTGCGACGCAGCGAACCGGAACCGGCCACGTCGCAAAAGCCACGGCGCTTGCAATTCGGCCCGTTGGTAGTGGACAACGCCTTGCGCGAAGCCTGGCTGCAAGACCACGGCATTGAGCTGACCAGTGCCGAGTTCGATCTGTTGTGGCTGCTGGTGTCCAACGCCGGGCGCATCCTGTCCCGGGAAGAGATCTTCACCGCCCTGCGTGGCATCGGTTATGACGGCCAGGACCGCTCCATCGACGTGCGCATCTCGCGCATCCGTCCCAAGATCGGCGACGACCCGGACCATCCACGGCTGATCAAGACCATCCGCAGCAAGGGTTATCTGTTCGTTCCTGAAGCTTGCGTAGACCCGACGTCGTGAACTCGATCTTCCTGCGCATTTACGGCGGCATGTGCGCGGCGCTGGTGCTGGTGGCGGTGCTCGGCGTGCTGGCCCTGCATTTGCTCAACCAGACTCGCAGTGAGCAGTACCGCGAGCGTCTGGCCCACGGCACGTTTTCCTTGATGGCCGATAATCTGCGGCCCATGAACGACACCGAGCGACGCCGGGCCCTGGCGGTGTGGGAACGCCTGCTGGGCATTCCCCTGGCGTTGCAGACTTACGCCCAGACCGATCTGGATCTCGGCCAGCGCACCCGTGTCATGCGCGGCCAGGCCCTGGTGGAGCAGACCGGGCCCCATGCGGCGAAAGTTTATCGGCTGGTCAGCGACGCTGAAAAACTGATGCTGGTCGGGGAGGTCCGTCAGATCAGCGAGCAACTGGCCCGGGCAACTATCTACCTGCTGGCCGATGAGTTGGTGCGTTACCCGGTGGCCGAGCAGCCTGAACGCCTGGCGCAACTCAAGCAGGAAAAAGGCTTCGGGTTTGACCTGCGGCTGATGCCCATTACGCAGGCGGACATGGACGAAGACCAGCGTCGGCGCGTGGCCGAGGGCGACACGGTCATGGCGCTGGGCAAGGGCGGTGACTCGATCCGGGTGTTCGCCGGCATGGTCGGTACGCCGTGGGTGCTGGAAATCGGCCCGTTGTACCAGATGAACCCTTATCCGCCTGAGTGGCTGGTGCTGATCGCGGCGCTGGGGTTGAGCCTGATCGGGCTGATCGTTTACCTGTTGGTGCGCCAGTTGGAGCGGCGCCTGCGTGGTCTGGAATCGGCCGCCACCCAGATCGCCCAGGGCAGCCTGGAAACCCGGGTGCCGGCTCGAGGTGCTGACTCGGTAGGGCGATTGGCCGCCGCGTTCAACGGCATGGCCGAACACTTGCAGCAGTTGTTGGCGATTCAGCGGGAGCTGGTGCGTGCGGTGTCCCATGAGTTGCGCACCCCGGTGGCGCGCCTGCGTTTTGGCCTGGAGATGATCGGCAGCGCTACCACGCCCCAGGCCCGGGACAAATACCTGGCGGGCATGGATCACGACATCGAAGACCTGGATCGGCTGGTGGACGAGATGCTGACCTATGCGCGACTGGAGCAGGGATCGCCGGCCCTGAACTTCCAGCGCGTGGATCTGGATGCGCTGGTCAATCAGGTCATTGAAGAGTTGGGACCGCTTCGGGCCGGGATTACGGTCGAGCGCGGCCTGTGCCTGTCTGCCGCTGATTGCGATGGCGCCTGGGTCGAGGCCGAGCCGCGCTTCCTGCATCGGGCCCTGCAGAACCTGGTGAGCAATGCGATGCGTCACGCCAGCTCCCGGGTGACGGTCAGTTACCAGGTGGGTCAGTTGCGTTGTCGGGTGGACGTCGAGGACGACGGGCCCGGCGTGCCGGAGGCGGCGTGGGAGCGGATCTTCAAGCCCTTCCTGCGCCTGGACGACAGCCGTGCCCGTGCTTCAGGTGGTCATGGGTTGGGGTTGTCGATCGTGCGGCGGATCATCCACTGGCACGATGGCCGGGCATTGATCGGCAAGAGCAAGAGCCTGGGTGGGGCCTGCTTCAGCTTGAGCTGGCCGCGGCATCAGGACAGGTCTTGAAGGTGTGGCGCCTGTGCGGGCTTTATCGCGAGCAGGCTCGCTCCCACATTGAAATGCAGTCTCCTGTGGGAGCGAGCCTGCTCGCGATGAGGGCCTGAAAAACGCGACAAATCTCAGGCCTTGATCCCCACCAGACTCAACAACTGCCCATCCTTCACACCAAACTGCGCCGACAGTTCACTGCCATGACGCCACTCGGCCGACAGGTCGGTGAGCAACTGCAGCCGAACCTGTCCGCTGTGGGTCCATTCCAGCACTTGGGCATGTTCGAAATAAAAGCGCTGCCTGACGATCGGGTACAGCGCCTTGAACAGGCTTTCCTTCACGGAAAAGGTCAGGGTCACCAGCAATGCTCGGTCATCTTGCGCGGTCGCGGCCATGCGCAGCAGTTCCGGCGGGGTGAGGATTTCACCGGCCAGGCGCTCGGCCCGCTCGGGATCGAGCAGGTTTTCCAGGTCCATGCCCAGCCCTTGCCAGTGGTGTTTTCTGGCGACGATGGCCGCGGCCCGGCCGGTGCTGTGGGTGATCGAGCCACTGACATGGGCCGGCCATACCGGGGCGCGGTCGTCACCGATGGCCGGCACACAGGTCTGGCCGTCCAACTGATGAAGGGCCGCTCGGGCGCAGATCCGCCCGGCAAGAAATTCCGCCTGACGCTTGGCCACCGAACGCTGGATGCTCGCGGGAGGCTCGATGGCACTGTTCGGAAAATCATCAGCGCTTAGCAGCAACGGATCGAAGCGGGTGCTCAGCAGCAGGGTATCGGGCAGGACTTGAGGCAACAGCCATTGATCGTCCAGGGGCGTGCAGCAGGCGGGCAGGGCGGGGAGAGCGTTCATGCCCGGCATTTTGCCGGGTTGGCTTGAGGCTGGGTAGTGGGGCATAAAGATTGTGAGCGGGTGAAGCTTTGTGGCGAGGGAGCTTGCTCCCTCGCCACAGGGGTTGTTTCAGCTGAAGGATGGGGTTCAGCCAAAAATCTTCTTGAAGAACTTCTGCATGTCCGCCCAGGACTTTTCATCGGCTTGCTTGTTGTAGCCAATATCCGGCCCGCCATGTTCGCCGTGACCCAGGCGGTCGGCGTCGGGGTTGCTGAAGCCGTGCTTGGCGCCTTCAAGGTTGACGAAGGTGTAGTCGGCACCGGCCTTGTCCATTTCGCTCTTGAACGCGGTGACGTTGTCCGGGGTGACCATGCTGTCCAGCGCGCCATGTTCGACCAGGACCTTGGCCTTGACGCTGCCCGGTGTTGCCGGGGTATTGGTGACCAGCGCGCCGTGGAAACTCACCACGCCGGCCAGTGGAACACCCTGGCGCGCCGCATCCAGCACCACTTTGCCGCCGAAGCAGTAACCGATGGCGGCGATTTTGTCCGGGTCGGTATGGGGTTGTTTCTTCAGCAGGTCGAGGCCGGCCTGGAACCGCGCACTGGCCGCCTTGCCGTCCTTGAGAGCCGCCTGCATGAACGCCATGGCGTCCTTGGGGTGCTCGGTGTTCTTGCCGTCGCCGTACATGTCGATGGCCAGCGCGCTGTAGCCCAGGCCCGCGAGGTCACGGGCGCGGCGCTTGGAATAATCGTTCAGCCCCCACCATTCATGTACCACCACCACGCCCGGGCGCGGGCCTTTGACCGCGTCGTCGTAAGCGTAGTAACCCATCAGTTTGGTGCCGTCGGCACTGGTGTAGGGAATCTCCTGGGTCTGGATGGCGGCGTGGCTCGCGGCGCTAAAGGCCAGAAGTACAACAGCAAGCAACCTGTGCATGACGGATCTCCTTGATAAGTGCAGGGGGTGAGACAGAACACTCTAACCGATTCATTCAGCGCAGGTTCAGAGAACGTTCAAGGGCCATTCAGGGACGGTTGGTTAACGTGGCTGTGACTTCACAAACCACCCACGTTGCACAGGAGCTTGAACATGACTCACATGAAAACTCTGCTGTTGGCTTTCACGGTGCTGGGCGCCAGCGCCATGGCCCACGCCGATGACAACTTCGCCAGCCTGACCCTCGGCCAGACCAGCGACAAGGTCAAGAAGTCCGACGCGCTGAACGCTAACCTCAATCACCCGAACGCCGACGGTATCATCGGCAAGGACACCACCTATGGCGTCCGACTGGGCCGGCAAAACGACCAGGGTCGCTACTACGCCACGTACGACAACGTTTCGGGCACTCACAATGGCATTAAATTGCGCCAGGAAAACCTGCTGGGCAGTTACGATATGTTCTATCCGGTCACCGGCACCACCAAGCTGTTCGGCGGCGGTACGTCGGGCCTGACCAAACTGACCCAGGACTCCCCCGGCTATAGCCGTGACAGCGATATCGGCTACGCCGTGGGCTTGCAGGCCGGCATCCTGCAGAAGGTTTCACAAAACACCTCGCTGGAACTGGGTTACCGTTACCTGCGCAGCAACGCCAGCACCGAGATGAGCCCCCACGCAGGTGGCAAGGTTGGATCGCTGGACCTGACCAGCAGTGCCCAGACTTATCTCTCGGCCAACTACACGTTCTAAGGCTGGAAGGTGAGCGTGGTCAGCCGGATCGGCCCAAGACGATCCGGCGCCGCTTCTCGTAAACCGATGTGCATGACTGGACTGTTCGATTTGCCTGGGAGAGCCCCATGAAATTACTGGTCGTCGAAGACGAAGCCTTGCTGCGCCATCACCTGCAGACCCGTCTGACCGACAGCGGCCATGTGGTGCAGGCCGTGGCCAATGCCGAGGAGGCCTTGTATCAGGTCGCGCAATTCAATCACGACCTGGCGGTGATCGACCTGGGCTTGCCGGGCATCAGCGGGCTGGAGCTGATCCGCCGGTTGCGCTCCCAGGACAAGACCTTCCCGATCCTGATCCTTACTGCCCGCGGCAACTGGCAGGACAAGGTCGAAGGTCTGGCCGCCGGTGCCGACGACTACGTGGTCAAGCCGTTTCAGTTCGAAGAGCTGGAGGCCCGCCTGAACGCGTTGTTGCGCCGTTCCAGTGGTTTCACCCAGTCGACCATCGTGGCCGGTCCGTTGCTGTTGGACCTCAATCGCAAGCAAGCGTCCCTGGGTGAGGAAGCGTTGGCGCTGACGGCCTATGAATACCGCATCCTTGAATACCTGATGCGCCATCATCAGCAGGTGGTCGCCAAGGACCGCTTGATGGAGCAGCTTTACCCGGATGACGACGAGCGTGACCCCAATGTCATCGAAGTGCTGGTGGGGCGTCTGCGGCGCAAACTGGAAGCCCCGGCCGGCTTCAAACCGATCGAAACCGTGCGTGGCCTGGGTTACCTGTTCAACGAGCGTTGCCAGTGATTCGTTCGCTACGGTTGCGGTTGATGCTGGCCGCCATGACCCTGGCGGTGTTGTTCATGCTGGCACTGCTGCCGGCCATGCAAGGCGCGTTCAGCCTGGCCCTGCAGGAGTCCATCGAACAACGCCTGGCGTCGGACGTGACCACGCTCATTTCCGCTGCCCGTGTGGAAAACAACCGCTTGAAGATGCCGGCGCAATTGCCCGATGAGCGCTTTAACCTCGCCGACGCCCGTCTGCTGGGCTACATCTATGATCGCGACGGGCGCCTGGTGTGGCGGTCCAAGGCCACTCGGGAGGAGAACATCAATTACACGCCGCGCTACGACGGCCAGGGCAATCAGTTTGCGCGTATCCGCGAAGACAACGGCCAGGAGTTTTTCGTCTACGACGTCGAAGTCAAACTGCTCGGTGGCCAGAGCGCGGCGTTCAGTTTCGTCACCCTGCAACCGGTGCGCGATTACGAAGTGACGCTCGACGGCCTGCGGGAAAATCTCTACTTGGGCTTCGGTGCTGCGCTGGCAGTGTTGTTGGCCCTGTTGTGGATTGGCCTGAGCTGGGGACTTCGCGCGTTGAGGCGCCTGAGCCAGGAACTGGACGAAATCGAAAGCGGCAGCCGGGAAAGTCTCAGCACCGAGCACCCCCGGGAGCTGCTGCGCTTGACCGGTTCCCTCAACCGCCTGTTGCATGGCGAGCGGGAGCAGCGCAGCCGCTATCGTGACTCCCTCGATGACCTGGCCCATAGCCTGAAAACCCCGCTGGCGGTGCTGCAAGGCGTGAGTGAAGACATGGCCCGGCGCACCGAAGATCGTGGACAGGCCTGGGTGCTGCAAAGCCAGATCGAGCGCATGAGCCAGCAGATCGGCTATCAGTTGCAGCGCGCGAGCCTGCGCAAAAGTGGCCTGGTGCGCCATCAGGTGCGCTTGCGCCCGGTGCTGCAAAGCCTGTGCGATACGCTGGACAAGGTCTATCGCGACAAGCGCGTCCACGTCAGCTTCGATCTGCCGGAGCAGTGCCATGTGCCGATCGAGCAGGGCGCCTTGCTGGAAATGCTCGGCAATCTGTTGGAAAACGCCTATCGGCTGTGCCTGGGCGAGGTGCGCATCAGCGTGCATCAGACCCTCGGCGGTATTGAATTGTGTGTCGAGGATGACGGGCCAGGTGTGCCGCCGGATCAACGCGCGCGGATTCTGCAGCGTGGTGAGCGGCTGGATCGCCAGCATCCGGGGCAGGGCATTGGGCTGGCGGTGGTCAAAGACATCATCGAAAGCTACGGCGCCCGGTTGACCCTGGGGGATTCAGAGTTGGGCGGGGCGGCATTTCGGATTCATTTTCCGGTGCTTTGACTGCTAACGGATACCTGCTGGAATCAGACCTGTGGGAGCATGACTTGCCCGCGATGGCGGTCTCAAGGGCGCCATCGCGGGCAAGCCAAGCTCCCACATTTTGATCTGAGGGGCGCGCGGGTTGTGTGTCCACTGAAAATCTGCAGCCCCTCCATCAACTCTCCTGCTCCCGATAAGCCCCCGGCGTCACCCCCGTCCATTTCTTGAATGCCCGGTGAAACGCCGACGGTTCAGAGAATCCCAGCTGTTCGGCAATCTGCTGCAACGACAGGTCCGCGCGTCCCAGATGGTAGATGGCGATATCCCGCCGCAGCTGATCCTTGAGTTCCTGGAAGCTGGTGCCTTCCTCCCGCAGATGCCGGCGCAACGTCTGCGGACTGATGTGTAGATGGGCGGCGACGGTGTCCAGATCCGGCCAGCGTGCGGCGTCGCGGCTGAGCAGGCGGCGTAGCTGGCTGCTCAGGCTGTTGCCATCGTCAGGGCGTGACAGCAGGTCGGCGGGGGAATGTTCGAGAAAGTGTTTGAGGGTTCGTTCGTCCTGCAGCAACGGCATATTCAGGTAACGACTGTGGAACAACAGGCTGCAACGTTGCGCCTGGAACACCAGCGGGCAGGGGAACAACAGATCGTACTCGGCCCCATGGGCGGGCTTGGCATAGCTGAATGTCGCCTGTTCCAGACCGATCCGCTGGCCGATCAGCCAACTGCCGAGGCGATGCCAAATCACCAGCAGGCTTTCGGCCAGGAAATGGTCGGGGTCGCGCAGTGTCGTTTCATCCAGGTTCAAACGCACCCGTTCCCCTTCGGCCTCAAGCGTCAGGCTCGGGGCGTCCGGGAAGAGGCTGTAGAACAACAACCCGCGCTGAAGTGCCTTGCCCAGGGTCCGGCAGTGGATCAACGCGTGACACATCATGGCAAACGTCCCGGGTTTACTGGGGGCCCGACCAAACCCCAGATACTCGTCCCCCAGTGCCAGCCGCAGGGCCTGCAACAGGCTGGCGAACTGCGCTGGTGCTATGCGTGCTCGCGGCTCGTCCAACAGCTCGGGGCTGATGCCCAGCTGTTGCAACAAGGGAACGTAATCGAAACCTTGCCGGCGCGCACCACCCAGGGCGGCGCGGGCGAAGTGGCTGGCGATGGTGCGTTGGCGCATGGCAGGAATCCGTTTATTGAGCTGCCGATGGTAGCAGGGGCCTTGCGCTCGACAAGGCGGATATCCGCCAAATCCCGGAGCGAGAACGGCCTTGTGGGCGGGAATCCGCCATCTGCGTCTGGCTGTTCAGGTCTGTTTACCCGCGTGTAGCCCTTGTAGCTCAGGGGTTGTAGGCATTTTCCGGAAAATGGCATGGGCCTTGCGATAGGCATCCGCAGGTCTGCCGCCGTGCAGCCGCCAAAACAAATCCCTCCAGTGCAGGAGGGTTCGCAATTGAGGTTTCGTGGACGACAGGTGGATGTTGTCACACGGGACGCTTGAGGAAGGTTTGCCATGACGACTCGTCAGCCACTGTACAAATCCCTGTATTTCCAGGTGATCGTAGCCATTGCCATCGGCATTTTGCTCGGCCACTTCTATCCGCAGACCGGCGTTGCCCTCAAACCGCTGGGTGACGGATTCATCAAACTGATCAAAATGGTCATCGCTCCCATCATCTTCTGTACCGTTGTCAGCGGTATTGCCGGCATGCAGAACATGAAGTCGGTGGGCAAGACCGGTGGCTACGCGCTGCTGTACTTCGAAATCGTCTCCACGATCGCCCTGTTGATCGGTCTGGTCGTGGTCAACGTCGTGCAACCGGGCGCCGGCATGCACATCGATGTGACGACCCTGGACACCAGCAAGATCGCCGGTTACATCTCGGCTGGTAAAGACCAGAGCATCGTGGCCTTCATCCTCAACGTGATCCCGAACACCATCGTCGGCGCGTTCGCCAATGGCGATATCCTGCAAGTGCTGATGTTCTCGGTGATCTTCGGTTTCGCCCTGCATCGCCTGGGTGCCTACGGCAAGCCGGTGCTGGACTTCATCGATCGCTTCGCCCACGTGATGTTCAACATCATCAACATGATCATGAAACTGGCGCCCGTCGGTGCGTTCGGTGCCATGGCGTTCACCATCGGCGCCTACGGTGTCGGTTCGCTGGTGCAATTGGGCCAGTTGATGATCTGCTTCTACATCACCTGTGTGGTGTTCGTCCTGGTGGTGCTGGGCGCCATCTGCCGGGCCCACGGCTTCAGTGTCGTCAAGCTGATCCGTTACATCCGTGAAGAACTGCTGATCGTGCTGGGTACTTCCTCGTCGGAATCGGCCCTGCCACGCATGCTGATCAAGATGGAGCGTCTGGGTGCGCAGAAATCCGTGGTGGGTCTGGTGATCCCGACCGGCTACTCGTTCAACCTCGACGGCACTTCGATCTACCTGACCATGGCTGCGGTGTTCATCGCCCAGGCCACTGACACGCCGATGGACCTGACTCACCAGATCACCCTGTTGCTGGTGCTGCTGCTGTCGTCCAAAGGTGCTGCCGGCGTGACCGGTAGCGGCTTCATCGTGCTGGCGGCCACCCTGTCGGCTGTGGGTCATCTGCCGGTAGCTGGCTTGGCGCTGATTCTGGGTATCGATCGCTTCATGTCCGAAGCCCGCGCCCTGACCAACCTGGTGGGCAATGCTGTGGCCACCATCGTGGTTGCCAAGTGGGTCAAGGAACTGGACGTAGACCAGTTGCAGAGCGAACTGGCTTCCGGCGGTCGCGGCATCTCCGACACCCGTGAAGAAGACGACCTGGGCGTGGCCGAAGGCCCAACCCCTGCTGCTGTGAAGTAACCTTTCGCTGCAATAAAAAACCCGCTTCGGCGGGTTTTTTTATTTGAGGGATTTTTCAGTCGAGGATGCTGTTGCTGAGCGCAATGGTCAGCCAGACTGACACCTGCGGTAATTGCTCCACCGCCAACCCCTGCCTAGTCTTGAGGGCATCACCTCGCGGAGATCGCCCATGCAAGGCCCACTGGCATCGCTCAAGGTTCTGGACTTCTCGACCCTGCTGCCCGGCCCGTTCGCCTCATTGTTGCTGGCGGACATGGGGGCCGAGGTGTTGCGCATCGAGTCGCCGACCCGCCCGGATCTGTTACGGATACTGCCGCCCCATGATCAGGGCGTCTCGGCCAGCCATGCCTACCTCAACCGCAACAAGCGCAGCCTGGCCCTGGACCTCAAGCAGCCGGCGGCGCTGGAGGTGATCAAGCAGTTGCTGGGCGACCACGACATCCTGCTGGAACAGTTCCGCCCCGGTGTGATGGAGCGGCTGGGCCTGGGGTACGAAGCCTTGAAGGCGATCAATCCCCGATTGATCTACGTGTCCATCACCGGCTATGGCCAGACCGGTCCCTACAAGGATCGCGCCGGCCACGACATCAACTACCTGGCCCTGGCGGGACTGGCCAGCCACACTGGGCGTGCCGACGCCGGGCCATTGCCGCTGGGCATCCAGGCGGCGGACATCGCCGGTGGTTCCCTGCACGGGGTGATCGGGCTGTTGGCGGCGGTGATCGCCCGTCAGCAGACCGGGCAGGGCCAGCATCTGGACGTGAGCATGACCGACTGCGTGTTCAGCCTCAACGCTTTGGCCGGTGCCGGTTATCTGGCCTGCGGCGTGGCACCTGAGTGGGAAAACCAGATGCTCAACGGTGGCAGCTTCTATGACTATTACCGCACCCGGGATGGCCGTTGGATGTCGGTGGGCAGCCTGGAGCCGGTCTTCATGCAGGCGTTGTGCGAGACCCTGGGACGGTCGGAGCTGGCGGCCCAGGGGCTGTCGCCCCATCCAGATCAGCAACGGCAGCTAAAGCAGCAATTGCAGGCTGAATTCCAGAAGCATGATTTCGCTGAGCTGTGCCGGTTGTTTGCAGGGGTTGATGCTTGCGTCGAACCGGTGCTGAGCCTGGAAGAAACACTCAGGCATCCCCAGTTAGCGGCCCGGGACGTCGTGACCCAGGTGCCTCGTGGCGATGGCTCGAGCCAGACGCAGATGGCCTGTCCGTTGAAGTTCTCGCAGGGCTTGCCCGAGCCTCGGCATATTGGCGCGGGGCTGGGAGCGCACACGGATCAGGTGTTGGGGGAGTTGGGGTTCAGTGTTGAGCGGATTGCGCAACTGCGCGATGCCGGGGTGGTTTTGTAGCGTTCTTTCGGGCCTCATCGCGAGCAAGCTCGCTCCCACACTGGATCTATAGCACTCACAGAATTCCTGTGGGAGCGAGCCTGCTCGCGATGGGGCCAGCCCAGACGCCACAAAAACCTGCTACTCCACCCGAGTCTCGCCACTGAACACCAAGGTATTGCGGCAACTGCGGCACAAATAGCGGCGCCCCTGACGTACCAGGCTGTGACGCTGGGCCGAGAAGGGGAAGTCGCTGCCGTCGCAGGGGCATTTGTAGATGTAGCGGGTCACGCTGCGGCGCTTGATCTCGTAGGTATGGCAGCGGTTGGGCGGCAGTTCGTACACGCCGCGCATGATCAGTTGCCACTCTTCACCATGAGGCTGAATGCGTTCGCCGAATAGCTGATGGGCAATCAGGTGCGCAACCTCGTGGGCGACGGTCTGCTTGAGAAAGTCTTCGGCGTTTTCCCGGTACAACTGTGGATTGAAGCGCAGCAGATTCTCATGCAGGTGCGCGACACCGGCCTTCTGGCCACGCAATTTGAAGCTGACCACGGGACGTTTGAAAGGACGTTTGAAAAAGGTTTCGGCTTGTTGGTAACACTCTTCGACGCGGGTATTGAGTTGCTCAAGCATGCTGTACGGGTCTCCAGAGGCTTGAGTATGCCGCAAGCGCCGGCCGTTGCGAATCGCCCAGACGCCCAGTGGTCGTTTCGCCAGCGCCAAACACAGGAAGGCCGCCTTGCGGCGGCCTGTATTGGCAGATATTGCTTTGTTTTCAGAAGGGAACCCTGAGCGGGTTCGAACGCTTCAGTTGGTATACACCGGACCGACGCCCAGCCCCCAGACAATCACCGTAAACGCCATGATAGCCACCAGCACCACCAGACCCACGGCAAGCACCGAACTGGAAAACAGAAAACCCTCGTCCTGAGGAATATTCATGAAAGTGGGCAGGCCCACATACAGCAGGTAGACGGTGTAGCAGATCGCTGCCGTACCGACGATCATCCCCAGCCACATGTGCGGATAGAGCGCCGCCAGGCCGCCGATGAACAAGGGGGTCGCGGTGTAGGTGGCGAATGCGACGCAGCGCGCCAGGCTCGGGTTGGCGTCATAGGTGCGGGCCATCCAGTGCACGAAGGCGCCCATCACCGCCACACCGCCCAACATGGCGAGGTACGACATGATGGTCATCCACAGCGCACTTTCCTGAGTCAGCATCACCGGAGGCCGATTACCGATGACCCATCCCACCTGCGTGGTGCCGATAAACGCCGATACCGCGGGAATGGCCGCCAGGATCAGCGTGTGGGTGAGGTACATGTGGCTGATGCTTTCCTCCTGATCGCCACGGATTTCTTTCCATTCTTGATCAGGGTGGGTAAAGAGCCCCACGACATGATGGATCATAGTCAGTCACTCCTTTGTTATTGCCATCGCCCCCCAACGGAGCGCCTACGGGCCAAACGGCCGAGTAAGTACAGGTCTGTAAGTGTGTGCGACCTTATGTCGCAGTATAGAAAGGAGTTCTCGCCAGGGGGATGGGGGGCTTAGAGCAAATCGCGCTGTAGGCGACGGTGTTAATCGCCGATGGGTCTGTCTACATCGTCTTTGACCAACACACTGGCGTTGTGGCGAGGGGATTTATCCCCGCTGGGCTGCGCAGCAGCCCTCTGAGTCGGTCTGATGCCACGCAGTAGTCTTTGAATAATGGGGCTGCTTCGCAGCCCAGCGGGGATAAATCCCCTCGCCACAAAAGGGCATGTCATCAGCCTTCGCCGACGGCGGATTTTTTGCGTAAAATGCCGGCCTTTCGTCACACCTCACGGATTTCGCGTCATGGGCACTCTTACGGTCAACCAGAACAAACTGCAAAAGCGCCTGCGCCGCCAGGCCGGTGAGGCGGTCGCTGATTTCAATATGATTGAAGACGGCGACAAGGTCATGGTTTGCCTGTCCGGCGGCAAGGACAGCTACACCTTGCTCGATGTGCTGATGCATTTGCAGAAGGTTGCGCCGATCAAGTTCGACATTGTCGCGGTGAACATGGACCAGAAGCAGCCCGGTTTCCCCGAGCATGTGTTACCGGCCTACCTTCAATCGCTGGGCGTGGAATATCACATCGTCGAGAAGGACACCTATTCGGTGGTCAAGGAACTGATCCCGGAAGGCAAGACCACCTGCTCGCTGTGCTCACGCCTGCGTCGTGGCACGCTCTACACCTTTGCCGACCAGATCGGCGCGACCAAGATGGCCCTGGGGCACCACCGTGACGACATCGTCGAGACCTTTTTCCTCAACATGTTCTACAACGGCTCGCTCAAAGCCATGCCGCCCAAGCTGCGCGCCGATGACGGGCGCAACGTGGTGATCCGCCCGCTGGCCTACTGCAGCGAGAAAGACATCCAGGCCTATTCAGACTTCAAGCAGTTCCCGATCATCCCTTGCAACCTGTGCGGCTCCCAGGAAAACCTGCAACGCCAGGTGGTCAAGGAGATGCTGCAGGAGTGGGAGCGCAAGACCCCGGGCCGTACCGAGAGCATTTTCCGCGGCTTGCAGAACGTCGTTCCGTCGCAACTGGCGGACCGTAACCTGTTCGACTTCACCAACCTGCGCATCGACGAAAGCGCCACGCCGCGATTCGTCAACGTGGTGAACCTCTGACGAACTCAGCGGCTCCTATTCACGGCGCTCGTGGCCAGGCCACTTAGAGCGCCGTTTTCATTTCCGACCCCAGGAGAGGGCATGCGCGATTACAAGTGGCTGCACGAGTATTGTCTGAACCGCTTCGGTTCGGCGGCTGAACTGGAAGCCCACCTGCCTGTTCCCAAGACCCCGGCCCAACTACGCAAGATCAGCGACGACCGCTACCTTTCGACCATGGCGCTGCGGGTGTTTCGCGCCGGGCTCAAGCACAGCCTGGTGGACGCCAAGTGGCCGGCGTTCGAGGAAGTGTTTTTCAAGTTCGACCCGGAAAAAGTCGTGCTGATGAGCGCCGAGCACCTGGAGCGGCTGATGCAGGACGCGCGGATCATCCGTCACTTGGGCAAGCTCAAGAGCGTGCCGCGCAACGCGCAATTGATACTGGACGTGGCCCATGAAAAAGGCAGCTTTGGCGCGCTGATCGCCGACTGGCCGGTGACCGACATCGTAGGCCTGTGGACCTACCTGAAAAAGCACGGCCATCAACTGGGCGGTCTGTCGGCTCCGCGTTTCCTGCGGATGATGGGCAAGGACACTTTTGTGCCCAGTTATGACGTGGTGGCGGCGCTCAATGCGCAGGACATCATCGACAAAGTTCCCACCAGCCTGCGGGATCTGGCGACGGTGCAGCAGGCCTTCAATCAGTGGCATGAAGAGAGTGGTGGAAGGCCCATGAGCCAGATTTCGATGATGCTGGCGTATACCGTCAATCATTGAGGCCGCATCGCGAGCAGGCTCGCTCCCACATGAGATTTGTGGCGTTCACAGATCCCCTGTGGGAGCGAGCCTGCTCGCGATAGCCATCTATCAGGCGACGGAAATCTCGCCTTCTCCAGCCAACCGCCGGTTCAACTGAAACCGCCAGCGCACATACAGCAGCGCCGAGCAGAACACCGCCACGCTCGCCGCCATTTCCAGCAAACCGAACACCTGTCGGTTCGGGTCATAGGCCGCCAGCGCGCCTTTGATGAAGTACAGGTTCACCACAAAGCACATCCACGAATGCCCGCGGGGGCTGCCGCTGATCATGCCTGGCGCCAGTATCAGCAGCGGCACCAGCTCGATCAGCAGAATCACCCAGGGGCGCGCGCCGTGCAGGTCGGCGATCAGCAGGTAATACACACAGAGCAACCCCACCAGCCCGAAAAAGCACAGTAGGCTCAGGACCCGGGCGATGCGTACCCGCGGTTCCAGCCACTGAATGGGCGGCAGGATTTTCGGCTTCTTAGCCACGGCCGTTCTCCAGCAGTAGGGCGGTTTTTGCCAGGCGCAAGCCCAGTGCCCGGCACAGCGCCACTTCATGTTCGTTCAAGCCGCTTTTACCGTCGGCCCCGGCGTGATGGCTCGGGCCGTACGGCGTGCCTCCGCCCTCGGTTTCGATCAAGGCTGACTCGCTGTAGGGCAGGCCGGTGATCAGCATGCCGTGGTGCAACAGCGGCAGCATCATCGACAGCAAAGTGGTTTCCTGGCCGCCATGCAGGCTCGCGGTGGAAGTGAACACACCCGCCGGCTTGCCCACGAGGGCGCCGGTCAGCCACAGGTTGCTGGTGCCATCGAGAAAGTATTTCAGCGGCGCGGCCATGTTGCCGAAACGGGTCGGACTGCCCAGGGCCAGGCCGGCGCAGTTTTTCAGGTCATCGAGGCTGGCGTACAGCGGGCCTTGTTCGGGAATGTCCGGCGATACCGCTTCGCACTCGGCGGAAATCGCCGGCACCGTGCGCAACCGCGCTTCCAGCCCGGCCTGCTCGATGCCCCGGGCGATCTGCCGGGCCATTTCGTTGGTCGAGCCACTGCGGCTGTAATACAACACCAGAATGTACGGTGTGCTCACGGCAGGATCTCCAGGATCTTCTCTGGCGGGCGCCCGATCACGGCCTTGTCAGCGGTTTCCAGAATCGGTCGTTCCATGAGTTTGGGGTGAGCGGTGATGGCGGCGATCAGTTGGGACTGGCTCAGGTTTTCATCGGCCAGGTTCAGGGTCTTGTATTCGTCCTCACCGGTGCGCAGCAGTTGCCGGGCAGTGATGCCGAGCTTGGCCAACAGGCGTTCCAACTGCGCTTCGTCGAGCGGGGTTTCCAGGTAGCGGACCACGGTGGGCGTCAGGCCACGGGCCTCCAACAGTTCCAGCGCACCGCGGGATTTGGAGCAGCGCGGGTTGTGATATAGCGTCAGATCGGTCATGAGCGGGTCGCATCTTGCGTAAGGTGGCGGCTATTCTACTGTGTCGCGAGGTACCAGGCACCTGAGACGGGCGCGTTCGAAAACGGTGGGCCGCGCCGACGTTCACATTCAATACAAGGATTGGCACATGGCAAGGCGATTGACGACGGCACTGGCATTCATGGGGATTTTATTGCTCGCCGGCTGCGGGAATGACTACGGAGTTGACCAGAACGGCCAGGCTATCGCCTCAAAACGGCTGGACAAACAGTGGGTGGTGCTCAACTACTGGGCCGAGTGGTGCGCACCGTGCCGTACCGAAATCCCCGAGTTCAATGCCCTGGCCGAACAGCTCAAGGGCCGTAACGTGGGGGTGTTCGGGGTCAATTTTGATCAGGTGCAAGGTGAGGAGCTCAAGAGCGCGAGCGAGAAAATGGGCATCCGCTTCACCGTGATGGCCCGTGACCCGGCCGACTTTTTTGATATCCCGCGCAGCGAAGGGTTACCGGTGACTTACATCATCGACAACCAGGGCAAGGTGCGCGAGCAGATGCTGGGGGAACAGACGGCGGCGGGGGTGATGGCCAAGCTTGAGGCGTTGCAGGCGTTCAAATAACCACCTGTGGGGCTAGGGTGGATACCTTGTGGCGAGGGGATTTATCCCCGCTGGCGCGCGCAGCGGCCCATACTTCTGTTTGCCACTGCGGTTTATCAGTCAAGGCGCTCGGGGCTGCTGCGCAGCCCAGCGGGGATAAATCCCCTCGCCACAAGGGATCTCGTCGTAGTTCGGGTCTCAACCTTCCTCCAGCCACCACCGCAGGGGCTTGCCCTGGGCCGGCCAGAAGCGCATTTGCTCAATGGGCGAGATGTCCCAGCGTTCGACCTTTTCCAGGGCCTGCAAAAAGCGCGTCTCCTGCTCCATCAGCGCCGGGGCGCAGAGTTTGCGGGTGCTGCCGATCTTGCCGAAGCTCAATCGGTGGCCTTCCAGGGTGTAGGGCGCGAACCAGTGGTTACAGCCGCCGTTGCCGTAGGCCCGACCGTCGTCCCCGAGGGTGATGGTCAGGTTGCTGTAGTCCATCAAGGGCCGTTCGCCAATCCATTCCAGGATGTAGCTGCGGTTTTGCTGCAATTGCACCGGCTCGGCGGCGCAACCCATCAGGCCGGCGCCGATCAGCGCGGTCAGGGCCAGGCGTTTCATCAGGCGGCTTCCTGGCAGGTCGGGCACAGGTGTTTTTCACCGACGGTGGTCCAGCCCAGCTCGGCAATGCGCGCGGTGGCGGCCGGCTTCTGCGCCTTGACGCCGAGCTTGGCGTCGACGGCAAATTCAAAGCTCAGTTGCTTGGCGCAGCGGTCGCAGTTGACCTGCCAGGTGTGGATCGCCAGCTCCCCGAACACCGGGCCGGTGGTCATGGCGGTCCATTGACCCATGGGCTTGAGCAAGTGCCGAACGGTGTCCACGGTCAGGCGCATGGACAAATCCTTGCTGCCTTTGAGGGTGACGAGCAGCACATCGTTGGCCTGAATCGAACCGCCGTTGCCGGTGACCTGATAACGGCCCGGCGCCAGGGCGCGGACCTCGGTCAGGGTGTGTTGCGGGTTCATCAGGGTGTAGCGGAAATCGTGTTCGGCCATGGGTCCTCCAGATAGGCGCGATATGCTAGCACGGGCCATGGGTTGGGATGATCCAGGCGACGAAATCCCCTGTGGGAGCGAGCCTGCTCGCGATAGCGGGGCGTCAGTCGACGCCATGCTGACAGGCCCATCGTAATCGCGAGCAGGCTCGCTCCCACAAGGGTAATGCTCAGCTGTCCACCAGGTTTTGTGGGGTGCCGGCGGCCCAGGCGCCGATGTTGTCCAGGGTTGTCGCGGCGATGGCGGCCAACGCTTCATGGGTCAGGAAGGCCTGATGCGCGGTGACCACCACGTTGGGGAAGGTCAGCAACCGGGCCAGCACATCATCCTGCAAGGGCAGGTCGGAGCGGTCCTCGAAGAACAGTTGCGCTTCTTCCTCATAGACATCCAGCCCCAAATAACCCAACTGACCGCTTTTCAATGCCTCGATCAAGGCGGGTGTGTCCACCAGGCCGCCGCGTCCGGTGTTGATCAGCATCGCGCCACGTTGCATGGCAGCCAATGAATCGGCGTTGATCAAATGTCGGCTCTGCTCGTTGAGCGGGCAATGCAGGCTGATGATCTGTGCTTGCGCCAGCAGATCGGCCAAGGGCAGGTAGCGAGCGCCCAGGGCTTGGACCTGCGGGTTGGGGGACGGATCGTAGGCCAATAACCGGCAGCCGAAGCCGGCCATGATCCGCGCGAACGTCGCGCCGATCTGCCCGGTGCCGATCACGCCGACCGTCTTGCCCACCAGATCGAAACCGGTCAGCCCATGGAGGCTGAAATTGCCGTCCCGGGTGCGGTTGTAAGCGCGATGCAAGCAGCGATTGAGGGCCATGATCAGCGCCACGGCATGTTCGGCCACGGCATGGGGCGAATACGCCGGCACCCGGACGATACTCAACCCCAGCCGTTTGGCAGCGGCCAGGTCGACATGGTTATAGCCGGCCGAGCGCAGGGCGATCAGCCGCGTGCCGCCCTGTGCCAGCCGCTCCAGCACCGGGGCACTCAGGTCGTCGTTGATGAAGGCGCACACCACTTCATGGTGTTCGGCCAGGGCCACGGTGTCGAGGTTCAGGCGTGCCGGCTGATACTGCAGTTCAAGGCCAGCGGGCGCCGGGGTTTTGCTGAAACTGTCGCGGTCGTAGGTCTGGCTGCTGAAAAGAATCGCGCGCATGGCGGCCTCCTGGCACAAAAGATAAGCCTCTAGGCGTTTAGATTTTCCTTGATCCCGGGTTTTGGGCTATTGCCCTGGATCAGGCGCTGATGCGTGCCTCGTTAGCCAGGCGGTCGATGGCACGCTCCAGTTCCTGCAGAGCGGCCTCGGCCTTGGGGTCCTGTTGTTTGAGCAGGGTCTCGCTGCGCTGGCAGGCGGCGCGCAATTGCGGTACGCCGCAGTAGCGAGTGGCGCCATGCAGGCGGTGGACCCGTTCGATCAGGGCGTTGTGATCATTGGCCTCGCTGGCCTGGCGAATCGCTTCGCGGTCGGCTTCCAGGGACGCCAGCAACATCGCCAGCATGTCCGCCGCCAGATCGGCCTTGCCGGCGGCCAGGCGCAGGCCTTCTTCATGATCGAGCACCAGCAGTTCGCTGCCGCCCTGAGCGTCGGTGCTCCGGTCCGGCGCCTGGTTACGCAGGGCCAGGCCGGTCCATTTAAGCACCACCTGGGCCAGTTGCCGTTCGCTGATGGGCTTGGTCAGGTAGTCATCCATGCCACTTTGCAGCAGGGCGCGTTTTTCGTTGGCCATAGCGTGGGCGGTGAGGGCGACGATTGGCAGCGGCGTGCAATGACGCTCGCTTTCCCATTGGCGGATCGCCTCGGTGCTCTGGCGACCGTCCATGCCGGGCATCTGGACATCCATCAGCACCAGGTCGAAGGTTTCCTTTTGCACGGCCTTGACCGCCGCATAACCGCTTTCCACCGCCAGCACCTTGGCGCCCATGTCTTCGAGCAGCGTTTGCACCAACAGCAGGTTGGCCGGGTTGTCGTCCACGCACAGCACTTTGGGCGCGCGGCTGCCCACCGGTTCGTTGGGTTCGTTGCGGGGCGGGCGCGGGTTGACTAGGTCGGAAAGCGAGCGGCGCAACTTGCGCGTGCAGGCCGGCTTGGCCTGCAACTGGCTGTGGGGGTTGGGCACGGAGAGGTGGTACAGCGTCTGTTCAGTGGTGGGGCACAGCACCAGTACCTTGCAGCCCAGATGCTCAAGATCCCAGATGTGTTGGCTGAGGCGTTCCGGCGGCATGTCGTTGCTGGTGATGCCCAGCACCGCCAGGTCGATCGCCTGATCGGTCTGGTGGGCGACGGTCACACCGTTGGTCAGGTTTTCCAGGGTGTTGAAGGGTGTCACCACCAGACCGCAGTCCTCGAGCTGGTGTTGCAGGGCCTGACGGGCCAGTTCATGGTTTTCCAGCACCGCTACGCGCCGACCCAGTAGCGGCGGGCCAGGCAAATCTTCGGCGTCGTCACGGGTCTTGGGCAGGCGCAGGCTGATCCAGAACTCCGAGCCTTCGCCCGGCGTGCTGTCCACGCCGATTTCGCCACCCATCTGCTCCACCAGCCGCTTGGAAATCACCAGGCCCAAGCCGGTGCCACCCGGTTGCCGGGACAAGGAATTGTCGGCCTGGCTGAACGCCTGGAACAGGGCCCGCACGTCCTGGTTCGACAGGCCGATACCGGTGTCCTGAATGCTGATGCGCAGTTGCACGCTGTCTTCGTGTTCGTCTTCCATCATGGCGCGGGCGATGATGGTGCCTTCGCGGGTGAACTTGATGGCATTGCTCACCAGGTTGGTCAGGATCTGCTTGAGGCGCAGCGGATCACCCACCAGCGACAGGGGCGTGTCCCTGTAGACCAGGCTCACCAGCTCCAGTTGTTTGGCGTGGGCGGCGGGGGCGAGGATGGTCAGGGTGTCCTGCAACAAGTCCCGCAGGTTGAACGGAATGTTGTCCAGCACCAGTTTGCCGGCCTCGATCTTCGAGAAGTCGAGGATCTCGTTGATGATGCCCAGCAGGCTGTCGGCGGATTTTTCAATGGTGCCCAGGTAATCGAGCTGACGCGGGGTCAATTCGCTTTTCTGCAGCAGATGGGTGAAGCCGAGGATGCCGTTGAGCGGCGTACGGATTTCATGGCTCATGTTCGCCAGGAATTCGGACTTGATCCGGCTCGCTTCCAGGGCTTCCTTACGGGCCAGGTCCAGCTCGATGTTCTGGATCTCGATGGTTTCCAGATTCTGGCGCACGTCTTCAGTGGCCTGGTCGATGCTGTGCTGCAACTCTTCCTGGGCATTCTGCAAGGTGCTGGCCATGCGATTGATGCCCGACGCCAGCTCATCCAGTTCCTGGCTGCCCAGAGGCGGCAGACGGGTTTCCAGGTGACCGTCCTTGAGTTGCGCCACGGCTTGCTTGATCTGGCTCAGGGGTCGGTTGATCGTGCGACCCATACGCAACGCCAGCAGTGCGGTCAGGCACAGGCCGGCGCTGATCAACAGCAGGCTGGCGAACAGGCTGCGATAGCCGCGCAGCAACATGCCACTGTGGGACAACTCCAGTTCGACCCAACCCAGCAGCCGATCGGCTTCTTCGGGAATCAGCTCGCCGGCCAGGTTGCGGTGCTTGCCGAATACTGGCAGCAGGTAACGCGTGGCATCGTTGCCGGTGCGTTGCAGCAATTGGGCACTGTTGCCCTCCGGGGCTCGGTTGAGCATCGTCGGGCCGGCGTGGGCCAGCGATGTGCGATCGGGAGCCAGGAAGGTCACGGCGCGCACATCCGCTTGCTCGAGAGACTGGGTGGCGATCCGCTCCAGCAGATCGGTGTCCTGGTGGCTCATGGCCGGGGCGACCAGCGGCGCCAGCTGTTCGGCGATCATCTCGCCACGCTGCAGCAACTGGGCATGCAAGTCCGATTGCTGCATCCAGGTGAAGTAGCCGCCCAGGACCAGCGCCATCAGGCTGGTCGGCAACAGGGTCAGCAACAGCACGCGGCCTTTGATTCCCAGTTTCTTGAGCACACTTTTCTCCTGCATCCAGCGGTCTGTTTGAGCTTTGCGCGCATCCGGCACGCAATACCTGCGCAGTGTAGCGACTTGCGGGCAGGCAATCTTCGTAAAATTCATGTCGCCGTGCATCGGTCTCGCCGGTTGCCGTGCCTCGGCGATCCCTTCAATCAGGATTTCTGAGTGGCAGCTTGCAGCCCACTTTCGTTGCTTATTCCCATAAGCCATAACCACCACACTTTGCGTGATATGGCCGGGCAAGGTTTGCCGGTATGATAGGCGCCCCCGCAGTCCGGATTGCGAATACGCCATGACCGTGCAGTACCCCACTATCGCCGATTGCGTCGGCAACACTCCGCTGGTTCGTTTGCAGCGCCTGCCTGGCGTGACCAGCAACACGCTTTTGCTCAAGCTCGAAGGGAATAACCCGGCGGGTTCGGTCAAGGACCGGCCGGCGCTGTCGATGCTCACCCGTGGCGAATTGCGCGGGCAGATCCGCCCCGGCGATACGCTGATCGAGGCGACTTCCGGTAACACCGGCATCGCCCTGGCCATGGCGGCGGCGATCAAGGGCTACAAGATGATCCTGATCATGCCCGACAACTCCAGTGCCGAGCGCAAGGCCGCAATGACCGCCTATGGCGCCGAATTGATCCTGGTGAGCAAAGACGAAGGCATGGAGGGCGCCCGGGACCTGGCCGAGCGGATGCAGGCCGAGGGTCGCGGCAAGGTGCTCGACCAGTTCGCCAATGGTGACAACCCCGAAGCCCACTACACCACCACTGGCCCTGAGATCTGGCGCCAGACCGATGGCACCATCACCCATTTCGTCAGCTCGATGGGCACCACCGGCACCATCATGGGCACCTCGCGCTATTTGAAAGAACAGAACCCGAACGTGCAGATCATCGGCCTGCAACCGATGGAAGGCTCGGCCATCCCCGGCATCCGTCGCTGGCCCGAGGAGTATCTGCCGAAAATCTACCAGGCCGACCGCGTGGACCGCATTATCGACATGGCCCAGAGCGAGGCGGAGGACATCACCCGTCGTCTGGCCC
Source organism: Pseudomonas sp. N-137 (assembly GCF_034555295.1). Classification (NCBI taxonomy): domain Bacteria; kingdom Pseudomonadati; phylum Pseudomonadota; class Gammaproteobacteria; order Pseudomonadales; family Pseudomonadaceae; genus Pseudomonas; species Pseudomonas sp. N-137. The sequence goes on along the minus strand of NZ_JAXUDQ010000004.1, from coordinate 156,775 downwards.
GTGAAGAAGGCATCTTTTGCGGCGTGTCTTCGGGCGGTGCCGTGGCGGGCATGCTGCGCTTGTCCCAGGAAGTCGAAAACGCGGTCATTGTCGCGATCATCTGCGACCGCGGCGACCGCTACTTGTCAACCGGCATTTTCGACGCGCCCAACTGATGGCCAAGCAAGAAAGAGGTCTGCGCTTCCAGCCCAGCGGCGGAAGCCGGGCCCCGCAGGTGCCCACAGGAAAGAAGCAGCGCTTGACCATCGAACGCTTGGCCAACGATGGCCGGGGCATTGCCTTTCTGGACGGGCGCACCTGGTTCGTGATCGGTGCCCTGGCCGGCGAAGAGGTCGAGGCGCGGGTGCTGGGGGCCCATGGCAAAGTGGTCGAGGCCCGCGCTGAGCGAGTGTTCCTGTCCAGTGAACTGCGCCGTGCGGCGCCGTGCGTGCATGCCGGTCGCTGCGGCGGTTGCAGCGTCCAGCATTTGCCCCACAACGAACAGCTCGCCCTGAAACAGCGCATGCTCGCCGAGCAGTTGTCGCGGGTCGCCGGCGTGCAGCCGGATGAATGGGCTGCGCCATTGAGCGGGCCGGAACTGGGTTACCGGCGTCGTGCCCGCGTGGCGGTGCGCTGGGATCAGAAGGCAAAAAAACTCGAAGTGGGTTTTCGTGCCGTCGGCAGCCAGGACATCGTGGCCATCGGCGATTGCCCGGTACTGGTACAACCCTTGCAGCCGATCATGAGTCGCTTGCCGGACATGCTCCGTCGCCTGAGCAAGCCCCAGGCGCTGGGACATGTGGAATTGTTCGCTGGCTCGTCCCTGGCGGTGTTGCTGCGGCACGTGTCGCCACTGTCGGCGCCTGACCTGACGATTCTCAAGGATTTCTGCGCCGCCCACCAAGCCCAGTTGTGGCTGCAGGGTGAGGGCGAGCCGCAACCGGTCGAACCGGGACAGACGCTGGGTTATCGCCTTGAGGCCTGGGACCTGGAGCTGGCTTACCGGCCGGGGGATTTCATCCAGGTCAATGCCGGGGTCAACGAGGCGATGGTGGCCCAAGCCCTGGAGTGGCTCGCGCCCCGAGCCGAGGAGCGGGTGCTGGACTTGTTCTGCGGCCTGGGCAACTTTGCCTTGCCCCTGGCCAAGGCGGTGCGCCAAGTGGTGGCGGTGGAAGGTGTACAGGCCATGGTTGACCGCGCGGCGGCCAATGCCGTCAGCAACAATTTGAATAACACTGCCTTTTTTCAGGCCGATTTATCCCAGCCGTTGGCGGCTGCCGAGTGGGTCGGTGAAGGCTTTTCTGCGGTACTCTTGGACCCACCCCGCGACGGTGCTTTCGAGGTGGTGCGCAAACTGGCATCCCTGGGCGCCAGGCGGTTGGTATATGTATCGTGCAACCCGGCAACTTTGGCCCGGGACACGGTCGAATTGATCAAGCAGGGCTACCGGTTAAAACGTGCCGGGATTCTCGATATGTTTCCTCAGACGGCACATGTCGAGGCCATGGCGTTATTTGAAGCGAGCCAGGATGGCTTGTCCGACTGACCCGTTCGTGCCAACCGCCACAGCCCTGGGCGGGGACACGGGCAACGAAGGTCAGCGTTATTGACGCATTGAATCTGCGTCATAGGGAAGGTATGTAAAGATGGTACAGGTGAGAGCACACCAGCCGATCAACACCGACGGCAGTATCAATCTCGAGGCTTGGCTCGATCACGCGGTCAGTATCGACACGGCACTGGATCGCGAAGCCTTGAAAGAAGCCTGCGAGTTCGCGCGTGAAGCGGAACAGCAGCACAACGCGGCGAAGAACCTCTGGTCCGAAGGCACCTCGAGTTTTCAGACGGGCCTTGAGATCGCCGAAATCCTTGCTGACCTCAAGCTCGACCAGGACTCCCTGGTGGCTGCGGTGCTATACCGCGGTGTGCGTGAAGGGCAGATCCAATTGCCGGTGGTCAGCCAGCGCTTCGGTACGGTGGTCGCCAAGCTGATCGACGGCGTGCTGCGCATGGCGGCGATCAGTGCCAGTCTCAGTCCGCGCCAGTCCATGGTCCTGGGCACCCAGGGCCAGGTGGAGAACCTGCGCAAGATGCTGGTGGCCATGGTCGACGACGTGCGCGTCGCACTGATCAAACTGGCCGAACGCACCTGCGCGATCCGCGCGGTGAAATCCGCAGACGACGAAAAGCGCAACCGCGTCGCCCGGGAAGTGTTCGACATCTACGCCCCCCTGGCCCATCGCCTTGGCATCGGCCATATCAAGTGGGAGCTGGAGGACCTGTCCTTCCGCTACCTGGAGCCCGACCAGTACAAGCAGATCGCCAAGTTGCTGCATGAGCGGCGCCTGGATCGCGAGCGCTTCATCACGGATGTGATGACCCAGTTGAGGGAAGAATTGCAGGCCACGGGTGTGGAGGCCGACATCAGCGGCCGGGCCAAGCACATCTATTCGATCTGGCGCAAAATGCAGCGCAAAGGCCTGGAGTTCAGCCAGATCTACGACGTTCGCGCCGTTCGCGTACTGGTCCCGGAAATGCGCGACTGCTACACCGCGCTGGGTATCGTGCACACCTTGTGGCGGCACATCCCCAAGGAGTTCGACGACTACATCGCCAACCCGAAGGAAAACGGCTATCGCTCGCTGCACACGGCGGTGATCGGTCCGGAGGGCAAGGTGCTGGAAGTGCAGATTCGCACCCACGCCATGCACGAGGAAGCCGAGCTGGGGGTTTGCGCCCATTGGAAATACAAGGGCACCGACGTCAAGTCGGGCTCCAACCACTACGAAGAGAAAATCTCCTGGCTGCGTCAGGTGCTCGAGTGGCATGAAGAGCTCGGTGATATCGGCGGTCTGGCCGAACAATTGCGGGTCGATATCGAGCCGGATCGGGTCTACATCTTCACCCCCGACGGCCACGCCATCGACCTGCCCAAGGGCGCCACGCCGCTGGACTTTGCCTATCGCGTCCACACCGAGATCGGCCACAACTGCCGTGGCGCCAAGATCAACGGGCGGATCGTGCCGCTCAACTACAGCCTGCAAACCGGTGAGCAGGTCGAGATCATCACCAGTAAACACGGCACGCCGAGCCGCGACTGGCTGAACCCGAACCTGGGCTACATCACCACATCGCGAGCGCGGGCGAAAATCGTTCACTGGTTCAAATTGCAGGCCCGCGACCAGAACGTCGCCGCCGGCAAGACTTTGCTCGAGCGCGAACTCAGTCGCCTGGGCCTGCCGCAGGTGGATTTCGACAAGCTGGCCGAAAAGGCCAACATGAAGACCGCCGAAGACATGTTCGCCGCTCTCGGTGCCGGCGACTTGCGCCTGGCGCAACTGGTCAACCTGGCCCAGCAACTGGTGGAGCCGGAACGCGGCAACGAGCAGTTGGAACTGATCCCGCGCAAAGCCACCGGCTACAAACCGGGCAAGCGCGGCGACATCCAGATCCAGGGCGTGGGCAACCTGATGACCCAGATGGCCGGCTGCTGCCAGCCGTTGCCTGGGGATGCGATCGTCGGCTACATCACCCAGGGCCGTGGGGTGAGCATCCACCGCCAGGACTGTGCTTCGGTGCTGCAACTGGCCGGCCGTGAGCCGGAGCGGATCATCCAGGTCAGTTGGGGCCCGGTGCCGGTGCTCACCTACCCGGTGGACATCATCATCCGCGCCTACGACCGTTCCGGCCTGCTGCGTGACGTGTCTCAGGTGTTGTTGAACGAGCGGATCAACGTGTTGGCGGTCAACACCCGTTCGAACAAGGAAGACAACACGGCGCTGATGTCCCTGACCATCGAGATTCCGGGATTGGATGCGCTGGGGCGGTTGCTGGGGCGGATTTCCCAACTGCCGAACATCATCGAGACCCGGCGTAATCGCACGCCGGGTTAAGCGCGGTCCAAATGTGGGAGCGAGCCTGTGGGAGCAAAGCTTGCTCGCGATAGCGGTGGATCAGTTCCGACATACGTTGGGGCCACCACCTCAATCGCGAGCAAGCTGCTCCCACAGGCATACTCCCAGTGGATTATTTCCCACAGGGTGATTTGTGATGAGTTGGATTGATGTACAGCCTTGAAGACCTGCTCCATCTGATGAACCGTCTGCGCGACCCGCAGTACGGGTGCCCGTGGGACATCAAGCAGACCTACGCGACCATCGTCCCCCATACCCTGGAAGAAGCCTACGAAGTGGCCGATGCCATTGAGCGTGGCGACTTCGATCACTTGCAGGGTGAGCTGGGCGACCTGTTGTTTCAGGTGGTGTATTACAGCCAGTTGGCGCGGGAGGAAAACCGCTTCGAATTCGCCGGCGTGGTCGATAGCATCACCCGCAAGCTGATCCGTCGACACCCTCATGTGTTCCCTACCGGTGATCTGTATGCGCCCATGGACTTGCCGCGACTGAACGAAGAGCAGGTCAAGCAACGCTGGGAAGCAATCAAGGCCGAGGAACGGGCCGAGAAAGCCTCGGCGCCCGAGCAGTTGTCGTTGCTCGACGATGTGCCGGTGGCGCTGCCGGCGCTGTCCCGTGCGGCGAAGCTGCAAAAGCGTGCCGGTCAGGTCGGTTTCGACTGGCCAGGCCCGTTGCCGGTGCTCGACAAGGTCCGGGAGGAGCTGGACGAAGTCCTCGAAGCGATGGCTGACAACGATTCGGTGGCCATCAGCGATGAGATCGGCGACCTGCTGTTCAGCGTAGTGAACCTGGCCCGGCACCTGAAAATCGACCCGGAAACGGCCCTGCGTGACGCCAATGGGAAATTCGAGCGACGTTTCCGATTTATCGAACAGGCATTGCGCGACACCCACCGTCCCATGGAAGATTGCACCCTCGAAGAGTTGGACGCCTTATGGGGCGAAGCCAAACGTCAGGAAAAGAATTTGCCCAGCTGTGGCTGAGGCTGTTGCCTAAGTGAGTAAGCACCATGAGCCTTTCCCTTCGCGACCAGTTGCTCAAAGCAGGGCTGGTCAACCAAAAGCAGGCCAAGCAGGTCGGCAAAGAGAAACAGAAACAGCAGCGCCTGGCCCATAAGGGCCAGATCGAACTGGATGACTCCCAGCAGCGCGCCGCCCAAGAGGCCATGGCCGAGAAGGTCAAGCGCGATCAGGAACTCAACCGTCAGCAGCAGGAAAAAGCCGAGCAGAAAGCCCGGGCCGCGCAGATCAAGCAATTGATCGAAGTCTCGCGTTTGCCGAAGCTGACCACTGAGGATTATTACAACTTTGTCGACGACAAGAAGGTCAAGCGCATCTCGGTCAACACGCTGATGCGCAACAAGTTGAGCAGCGGCTCGCTGGCGATCGTCCATCATGCCGGCGGCTACGAAGTGATCCCGCGCGAAGCGGCCCTGAAGATCCAAGAGCGCGATCCCAAGCGCATCGTGCAGCTCAATACCCAGACCGAAGAAGTGGATGCTGATGATCCGTATGCGGCGTATCAGATCCCTGATGATTTGATGTGGTAAGGATGAACTGAACACTAAACTGTGGGAGCGAGCCTGCTCGCGATGGCGGTCTGTCAGCCAACATTGATGTCGCTGATCCACCGCTATCGCGAGCAGGCTCGCTCCCACAGAGATTCTTATCGTTCAGGATTCTGTCATTTCAGCCGAGCGCTGCCTTTCCTGGCATTCCAGCTCGGCTTTGTAGTTATGGGCATCCGTCTCGGAGTGGAACATCCCCACCAGCAGGTCCTGTTGGTGTACATCCCAGATGCGGATACCGGCGGCAATACCTTCGTGGGACATGTGAGCGTCATCGCGTTCAGTTACTTTCACAGTCATCTTGCAAGCTCCAATCTCTGTTATCTGCAGCAAGGCGTGTGCAGGACTTTGTTATAGATTTGGGTAGCCGGCTAAGTAAATGCCTGGGCCTGTTAAGAAAATTTCATGAAAAACTCAGCGATCCCGCAGGTCAGGCAATGCGCGGCATTCGGTCGCAGGGTGTTTTTCATGAAGAAGTTTTCATGTTTCGGGGGGGTGAAATGTCGGGCAGTCACCTTGTGGGAGCGAGCCTGCTCGCGATAACGGTGTATCAGTCAATACCGATGCCGGCTGACCTAGCGCTATCGCGAGCAGGCTCGCTCCCACCGATTCATCTTCCACAGGCTGACTTTGTGCGGGTGCAGTTTTAGTGTTCAGGAAATCCGCGCATAAAAAGCCCCGCACTGGGCGGGGCTTCTCTTGATATCGGTGTGGATCAGCTGCCTTTGACAGCCTTGCCGTTGACCGTACCGTCCTGGAGCATGATGTTGTACTCCTTGCCGTCGGTCTCGACCTGTTGCAGGCGTACCAGCAGGTAATCCCAATCCTTGGCGAACCAGAGCACCGTGATGCGTTTGCTTTTTGTCGGGTCGCGCACGCGCTCGACCTTGATCGCGTCGATCTGGCCGGCTTTGGTATCGACCTTCTCCGGGCCCAGTACGCGGAAGTCGTAGGTGTCGATCTCGCCATCATCGACAACCTGATAACTCATGCTTTTCTTGCCGGCCGCCACGTCGTGCTGCAGGGCCAACTGATAAGTGGATTTATCGACCATGCCACGGTTGAGTGGCAGTTTGACCGGATCGCCGCGATCGGTGCCGGTGACCATCTTCGTGTTCCAGTCGAAATCCAGGTCGGCTTTCTTGGCCTTGCCCAAGCCGCCACGTTCAAAGTGGTAGGACTGTGGCAGCAGTGTGTCCTTGTCCAGGGTCAGGGTGCTTTCTTCCGTCAGGCTGGCGATCATCATCGAAGCCTTGAAGCTCAGCTTCCAGGTGCCGTTGGCCTCTTTGGTCAGGCTGCGCTCGGCGGTGCCGCTCATGGGCAGCTGTTTCCAGTCGGCGGTGTAGCTGGCGGAGAACGGTTGAAGGTCTGCGGCCTGTGCCAGGGGCAGGGCAAGCAGAGCGCAAGCGAAGAGCAGGGCGCGACGCATAAAATCTCCTAGTATCGAATCAAATGGCCGCTGGCGGCGAGCAACTGGCCGTCCAGTGAGGCACCGCGATCGTCGAGGGTCAGCCGGCCTTCGGCAAACCAACGCACGGCCATCGGGTAGATCTGGTGTTCCCGGGCGTGAACCCGTTGGGCCAGGCTTTGCGGCGTGTCGTGCAACTCTACCGGTATTACTGCCTGTACGACCAGTGGTCCGCCATCGAGTTCCTCGGTGACGAAGTGCACCGAGCAGCCATGCTCCGTGTCTCCGGCCTCCAGCGCGCGCTGGTGAGTGTGTAACCCTTTGTATTTGGGCAGCAGCGATGGATGGATATTGAACAGGCGGCCCTGGTAGTGACGCACGAAGCCGGCGCTGAGGATGCGCATGAAGCCGGCCAGGACCACCAGTTGCGGATTGAACGTGTCGATCTGTTCGATCAGCGCGGCATCGAAGGCTTCGCGGCCATCGAACGCTTTGTGATCCAGGACGCGGGTGTCGATACCCGCATCCCTGGCGCGTTGCAGGCCGTAGGCATCGGCGCGGTTGGAAATCACCGCGCGGATGCGGACCGGGCTATCGCCGGTCCGCGTGCTGTCGATCAGGGCCTGCAAGTTGCTGCCGGTGCCGGACAACAGCACCACGACATCACAGGTTGCAGACTTCTGTTCTTGCATCAGTGAGCCTTAAGGTTTTTCAGCTCGACCTGGGCAGCGCCTTCGGCGGCGGTACTGATCTGGCCGATGACCCAAGGTTGCTCGCCGGCTTCACGCAGTACATTCAAGGCCGTTTCAACGTGCTCCTGGGCCACGCAGATCACCATGCCTACGCCGCAGTTCAGCACGCGGTGCATTTCGGTTTCATCGACGTTGCCTTTCTCTTGCAGCCAGTCGAACACGGCCGGACGGGTCCAGCTCGCCACGTCAACCACCGCCTGGGCGCCTTTTGGCAGTACGCGCGGGATGTTGTCCAGTAGGCCGCCACCGGTGATGTGGGCCATGGCCTTGACGGCGCCGGTGTCCTTGATCAGCTTGAGCAGCGGCTTGACGTAGATGCGGGTCGGGGCCATCAGCAGGTCGGCCAGTGGCTTGCCGTCGAGCTGGGTGTTCTCGATGTCGGCACCCGAGACTTCGATGATCTTGCGGATCAGCGAGTAACCGTTGGAGTGCGGGCCGGACGATGGCAGGGCGAGCAGGGCATCGCCAGTGGCGACTTTCGAACCGTCGATGATTTCGGATTTTTCCACGACACCGACGCAGAAGCCGGCCAGGTCGTAGTCTTCGCCTTCGTACATGCCTGGCATTTCAGCGGTTTCGCCGCCGACCAGGGAGCAACCGGACAGCTCGCAGCCGGCGCCAATGCCGGTTACCACCTGGGCGGCGGTGTCGACGTTCAGTTTGCCGGTGGCGTAGTAGTCGAGGAAGAACAGCGGCTCGGCGCCGCACACCACCAGGTCGTTCACGCACATGGCCACCAGGTCGATGCCGATGCTGTCGTGCTTGTTCAGGTTCAGGGCCAGACGCAGCTTGGTGCCGACGCCGTCAGTGCCCGAAACCAGCACCGGTTGCTTGTAGCCGGCCGGGATCTCGCAGAGGGCGCCGAAACCGCCCAGGCCGCCCATGACTTCCGGGCGCGCAGTGCGCTTGGCGACGCTCTTGATGCGTTCGACCAATGCTTCACCGGCGTCGATGTCTACACCGGCGTCCTTGTAGCTCAGGGAGGGTTGCTTGCTCATGATCCAGGCCTTTAGGGGGGATTTCTGGGTAACGACCGACCGCCGGGGCCATTGAATAACCGTTGTACGAATTATTCCGGGTGCCCAGCCATTGCCGGTCTGCGAAGGCGCGCGATTTTATCAGGCTTGAGGGGCAGCGGCCATCCTCGCGCCGACGGGCAGGGACATATCCTTGGAAAAAAACCGATATTTCTCCTATTGGTGCTGCGCGATGCGTCTGTATAAGGTGTAGCGGTAACCGGCTATGGTTATGACAGTGCGAAACTTCCAGCGGGTGTGTGAATGTTTTGCCAGGTGCTGTGGTCACAGCCATGCTCAATTTTCTTCACACGGCCTGTTCCAGCCGTTATGTCCGGGAATCTTCCATGCGTTTTTTCAAACTCTTGTCTGTGGGCTGCCTGTCGTTGATCAGCGTGGCGAGCCATGCCGAAAACCTCAATAGCCTCTATCAGGTGCTCGAGCCGGTCAGCAGCCAGGCCCCGCAAGAGCGTGACCAGGCGACTTTGCGCGCCCTCGACACGCTGGTGCTGCGCCTGACCGGCGATGCCAAGGCCGCGCAGAATCCCGGTCTGGCGGCGATCCGCAAGGACCCCCAGCAGATCATTCTTCAATATGGTTACGACGCCGGCCCGCCGGAAAGCCTCAAGGTGGATTTCGATCCAGCGAGCACTGACCGGGCCTTGCGCTCGGCGGGCTTGTCGCTGTGGGGCGCGAATCGGCCTGCGATCCTGGGCTGGTGGCTGAACGACTCGGCTGAAGGTTCCAACCTGGTAGGCGATGGCCAGGGCAGTGCCGAACCACTGCGCCGCGCCGCCCAGCACCGCGGCCTGCCGCTGCACCTGCCCCTGGCGGATTTGAGCGAGCAGATCGTTGCTACCGCACCAAACCTGGAAGGCAGTGATCCGGCCCCGCTGCGCGAGGCATCGCAGCGTTATGGTGCAGACGCCTTGCTGGCGGTCCATGCCAAGGAAGAGGGCGGCCAATGGCAGGCGACCTGGCGCTTGTGGCAGGGTGACCAGCGCGAGCAGGGCAATGCCCAGGGCGCCGACCCTGCCGCCCTGGCTGATGCGGTGATGCTGGCGGTGAGTCAACGCCTGGCGCCGCGTTTCGTTACCAAGCCGGGCGTGGCCACCGAGCAGCTGCTGGAAGTGCAGGGCATGAACCTGGAGCGTTATGCGGCGCTTGGGCGTTTGCTCGAGCCGTTCGGTGGGCAGTTGCAGCGGGTTGAAGGGGACCGGATCATTTATCGGGTCAACGGCAGCGCCGAACAGTTGAAAGCGCAATTGGCCCTGGCGAAACTGCAGGAAATTCCTGCCGGCGAAGCCGTCGCGCCAGTGCCTATGGCCCAGCCAGCCGCTGATGGCTCCATTCCGGCCGCCGCGCCAGCGCCAGCGCCGACCGCCAACCTGCGGTTTCGCTGGTAGTTTTTCTTTCTTATATAGCTAGGAGTGGTTCATGGGCGATACGCGGCGTTGGTTCTGGTTGGGTGGGGTCGCCCTGCTGTTTGTGTTCATCTATTTGCTGCATCCGATCCTCACGCCGTTCCTGGTTGCGTTGCTCCTGGCCTATCTGTTCGACCCACTGGTAGATCGCCTGGAAAAACTCGGCCTGTCCAGGACCTGGGGCGTGGTGTCGGTGTTTGGGCTGATCATCTTGATTGTCATTGCTCTGATGCTGGTGCTGATACCGATGCTGGCCAAGCAACTGATGCGCCTGTACGAGCTGGCGCCGCAGATGCTCGACTGGTTACAGCACACTGCCGTGCCGTGGGTGCAGTCGAGGCTGGGGTTGGCTGAAGGCTTCTGGAAGTTCGACAAGGTCAAGGCGGCCATCAGCGAGCATATGGGCCAGACCTCTGACATCGTCGGTGTGGTGTTGAGCCAGGCCACAGCCTCGGGGCTGGCGTTGATCGGTTGGCTGGCGAACCTGGTGTTGATTCCGGTGGTGGCTTTTTATCTGCTGCGCGACTGGGACTTGATGATGGCCAAGATTCGCAGCCTGCTGCCACGCCATCGTGAAGAACGCATCATGACCCTGACCGGCGAATGCCATGAAGTGTTGGGGGCGTTTGTGCGAGGGCAATTGTTGGTGATGGTGGCGCTGGGCTTCATCTATGCGGCGGGATTGATGCTGGTGGGCCTGGAGCTGGGGCTATTGATCGGCTTGATCGCCGGGCTGGCGGCCATCGTGCCCTACATGGGCTTCGTCATCGGTATCGGCGCGGCGTTGATTGCCGGCTTGTTCCAGTTTGGCGGTGATCTGTACCCGATGGTCGGCATCGTGGCGGTGTTCATGGTCGGGCAAGCGCTGGAAGGCATGGTGCTGACACCGTTGCTGGTGGGTGATCGCATCGGCCTGCATCCAGTGGCGGTGATCTTTGCGATCCTGGCAGGGGGTGAGTTGTTCGGTTTTACCGGGGTCCTGCTGGCGCTGCCGGTGGCGGCGGTGATCATGGTGCTGGTGCGTCATATGCACGATCTGTACAAGGATTCAGACATCTACAGTGGCGTCGAAGACCCCGAGCTATAGCGCCAATGGCGGGCGCGGCGGTTGTCCCAGCGTCAGGGAAACCGTCGCTCCATCGTTCTGTCGCTGCAAACCTTTGATTTTGCTTGTGGTCCGGCGCATTGTGCGGTCCGCGTCACGGGTATAAACTTTGCGCACTTTACACAGAGGCCACTAACGGTTCTTTTGGAACTGTTCAGTCAGCATGAAACCGATTCAGCTGCCCCTAGGTGTGCGTCTGCGTGATGACGCCACCTTTATCAACTACTACCCAGGCGCCAATGCCGCTGCACTCGGCTATGTCGAGCGGCTTTGCGAAGCCGACGCCGGCTGGACCGAGAGCCTGATTTATCTGTGGGGCAAGGACGGGGTGGGGCGCACGCATCTGTTGCAGGCCGCTTGCCTGCGGTTCGAGCAATTGGGTGAGCCGGCGGTGTATCTGCCATTGGCCGAGTTGCTGGATCGCGGCGTGGAGATCCTCGACAACCTTGAACAGTACGAACTGGTCTGCCTGGATGATCTTCAGGCGGTGGCCGGCAAGGCTGATTGGGAAGAAGCGCTGTTTCACCTGTTCAACCGGTTACGCGACAGCGGCCGGCGTTTGCTGATTGCTGCATCGACATCGCCGCGGGAGCTGCCGGTGAAGCTGGCCGATCTCAAGTCCCGTCTCACCCTGGCGCTGATTTTCCAGATGCGCCCGCTCTCCGATGAAGACAAGCTCCGTGCATTGCAGTTGCGCGCTTCCCGGCGTGGCCTGCACCTGACCGATGAGGTCGGGCACTTCATCCTTACCCGCGGCACCCGCAGCATGAGCGCGTTGTTCGAACTGCTCGAACGTCTCGACCAGGCGTCGCTTCAGGCCCAGCGCAAGCTGACCATCCCTTTTTTGAAAGAAACCCTTGGCTGGTAGAAGTCGCAGCAATAGTGGCTTATAGCCTGTTTCTACCACGGCACAGCCCGCGTCCCTTCTGGGCTGCAGGCTGCAGAGGGTTGAAAACGGTTGGGGCGCTTAGATGTAAACCTAAAACCGAGAAGTCACATTTGCATCGATTGAATTTGCAAATGAGCTTGATAGTGGGCATAGTCTCGCCATCTTTACAACTTCAGCCACGGTCGTGCCCATGCTAAGTCGCTTCGCACCCCTGGTGCCTCTCGCACTCGTTACCCTGTTGTTCGGTTGTGCTGCCCACTCTCCAGTGTCCCAGCAAGCGCAACAACCACAGGTTCAAAATTCCGTTACTGCCCAGTCTTCCTCTGTTGCACTTGAGGAAGAAATGGCCACCGACAAAGAGCTGGCAGACTTCGCCGGCAGCAAGCCTTATCAGCTTCCGGTGCTGGCTGACAGCATCCTGGAGCGGGGCATGTCCTTGATCGGTACCCGCTATCGTTTTGGCGGTTCCTCCGAGGCCGGCTTCGATTGCAGCGGTTTCATCGGGTATCTGTTTCGCGAAGAGGCTGGCATGAGCCTGCCGCGCTCCACTCGCGAAATGATCAACGTGAAGGCCCCGCTGGTTGCTCGTAACGAGCTTGAGCCGGGCGACCTGCTGTTCTTCGCTACCAACGGTCGTCGTGGTCGCGTCAGTCACGCCGGTATCTACCTGGGTGACAACCAGTTCATCCATTCCAGCAGCCGTCGCAGCGGTGGCGTGCGAATCGACAGCCTGGGCGACAGCTACTGGAGCAAGACCTTCATCGAAGCCAAGCGCGCACTCGCGATGGCACCGACCGTGGTCACTGCTCGCAAGTAAGCTCACAGTTTGTAAGGCAAACTTAAAGTCTTACTTGAAGTTTGCCTCATAGCCGCTAGAATCCATGATCATTGATTGATGGCAATCCGCCTGCGTACTCCGCAGGCGGCTTTGTTTTCATGCCCACGGCAGAAAAGCCGCATCCAGATCAGGATTGTTCTGCATATGTCGACGTCGGCCCGCCTCGCTCTCATGCTCCTTGCCGCGCTGCTCAGCGCTTGCGCCAGCCGTACTCCGCCACCTGCGCCCGTGCGGGCTCCGGTGGTATTCGCACCCGCGCAAAGCTTTTCCCCGGTTGCCGAAGACGTGCTGTTCCGGGCGCTGGGGTTGGTGGGGACACCCTATCGTTGGGGCGGTAATACGCCGGATTCAGGCTTTGATTGCAGTGGCCTGATTGGCTATGTGTATCGCGATGCGGCCGGTATCTCCCTGCCGCGCTCCACCCGCGAGATGATTGGTATGCGCGCCCCGAGTGTCGGTAAGGAGGCGTTGCAGACCGGTGATTTGATTTTCTTCGCCACCAACGGTGGCTCTCAGGTCAGCCATGCCGGGATCTATGTCGGGGAGGGGCGTTTCGTCCACGCGCCAGCGACCGGGGGTACGGTCAAGCTCGATAGCCTGTCTAAGGCTTATTGGCAGAAAGCCTATCTCAGTGCCAAGCGTGTGCTGCAACCGGCGCATCTGGCGCGTAATCCCTGACGATTCAAGTTCGCTTTTTGCGCCGGCTCAGCAGAGCTCTTGTGGCGAGAGAACAATCCCTCGCCACAGGTTCCAGTGTTCAGGTCAGCTTCTTCAGCGGTTATTTAGCCCAAACCCGCCAAATCTTGTTCCCCACATCATCTGCCACCAACAGCCCGCCCTGTTTGTCGATCACCACACCCACTGGTCGGCCTTGGGCTTTTTCATCTGCATTCAGGAAACCGGTCAGCACATCCACCGGTTGCCCCACCGGCTTGCCGGCGTTGAAGGGTACGAAAATCACTTTATAGCCGCTGTGGGGTTTACGGTTCCATGAGCCGTGCTGCCCGATGAAAGCCCCTTCGGTAAACGGCGCTGGCAAGGTGCTGCCTTCGGCGAATGTCAGCCCCAGTGACGCGGTGTGTGGGCCGACGGCGTAATCCGGGGCGATGGCCTTGGCCACCAGTTCCGGTTTTTGTGGCTCGACCCGCTTATCGACGTGCTGCCCGTAATAGCTATAGGGCCAACCATAGAAGGCGCCGTCCTTGACTGAGGTGATGTAGTCCGGGACCAGGTCGCTGCCGATCTCATCGCGCTCATTCACCGCGGTCCATAGCGCGCCACTGCGCGGCTCCCAGGCCAGGCCGTTGGGGTTGCGCAGGCCCGAGGCGAAGATGCGGTGATTGCCGCTGGCACGGTCCACTTCCCAGATGGCCGCGCGGCCTTCCTCGGCCTCCATGCCGTTTTCCCCGACATTGCTGTTCGAACCGGTAGTGACGTACAGCTTGCTGCCGTCCTGGCTGGCGATCACGTTTTTGGTCCAGTGGTGATTGAGCGTGCCACCCGGCAGGTCGACGACCTTGGTCGGCTGCGCCTTGATTTGCGTATCGCCCTCTTTATAAGGGAAGCGAATCAGTCGGTCGGTGTCGGCCACGTACAGATCATTGCCCACCAGTGTCATGCCGAACGGTGAATTGAGGTTTTCCAGAAAGACCGTACGGGTTTCGGCGATGCCGTCATGATTGGCATCACGCAACAGGGTAATGCGATTGGGGCTGGGCACCCCCGCGCCGGCGCGGCCCATGACTTTCTCCATGACCCAGCCACGAATGCCTTTGGAGTCGTCCGGTTTGGGCGGCGCGTTGGTTTCTGCCACCAGCACGTCACCGTTGGGTAGCACGTAGAGCCAGCGTGGATGATCCAGCCCTTCGGCGAATGCGCCCACTTGCAGGCCCTGGGCCGGGGTAGGTTTGGCGCCATCCGGCCAGCCGATAGCCTCGGCAATGTTGACGGTGGGGATCAGGGTCTTGTTCGGTTCCGGCAGTTTTGGCGAGGGGCCAGTGCCGTCGGAAACCTGCAGTGTGGAGGACTCGCCGCAAGCAACAAGCCCTGCGGCCAATGCGACGATCAGAAGGTGTGGTGGCTTGAGCATGCGGGCTTCCCTATGAGTGCATGGTGGTTATTCATAGAGAAGCTTAGACCCGCGATGGTTCAACCGGTCAGCCGTGGGCCTGCTTGAACAGCACGGCGATGCCCGGATGATACTGCCCGGCCTCATTGCGCAACTTGCGATAGGCATAAGGGAAGTACCAGGCCACGGCGCAGGTATTTTCCTTCTGCAGTTCATCGATCATGTCCTGCAGTTCTTCCGGCGTGGCGCTCTGCTGGGCCTTTTGTGGTGCGACGAACAGGCAGCCCAATCGCAGGTCACTGGAATAGCTGATACGTTTGGCATCGCTGGTGATGTCGAGCAGCGGCTGGGTGAGATTGAGGTTCTTGACCTTCGGCCAGCGTTGAGTGGCCTGGATGAACGCGCGCTCCTCGGTGCCGGCGATGAACAGATCGGCGCTGACGTTGCGTTCGCCTTCTTCATTCTGTTTGCGAGTGGGGGTGTTCTGCAGCGTGACCATCTCGGCCATCCAGGCTGCGGCCGAGAGCAAGCCAAGATTGGCTTTTTCATCGAACCAGTAAGGTGTGTCGTTATCGCCGCGCACGGCGTTGTAACGGTCGATACAGTCAAACCAGCGTTCCAGCACCGGGCGCAGGAATTCCAGTTTTGGATTGCTGATGATCATGCCTTGCATGCTTTTGCCCTCTTGTTATTGTGATATCGGGTCGTGATGCCTATTTGATATCACTTGCCGCAGCATGGCACAAGATTGGCGTCATTTTATTGATCAGGGCCAATGTCCGCTGTTGAACCTGTGCCGGCTTTAATTGACGCTCCACCCCCAACCCTCTAACCTTCGCGGCTTGTTTCAGGTGCTCTGTGACCGGGCGATCGTTGGGTCGACAGAGTGAAACAGGGAAGCCGGTGAGTGCATACGAACCCGGCGCTGCCCCCGCAACGGTAAATGAGTCAACGCTGCGCCTGGCACTACACAGGCCACCAGCCACTGTGTCCGTAGACATGGGAAGGCGCGCAGCCCGGCATCACGCCGCTCATGAGCCCGGAGACCGGCCTGATTCATCCAACGGCATCACGGTGGGCGATGCCAGGCTTGTTGCCGTCTTTTTTGTGCCCGCCCGCCGTTATCCAATCCCAACGGAGAGCTCCCATGACCCACACCCCCGATCGCGACGAACGCCACCTGGCGCGCATGCTGCGCAAGAAAGCCGTGATCGACGAGCGCATCGCCAACTCGCCCAACGAATGTGGCCTGCTGCTGGTGCTGACCGGCAACGGCAAGGGTAAGAGCAGTTCTGCGTTCGGCATGCTGGCCCGGTCCATGGGCCATGGCATGCAATGCGGCGTGGTGCAATTCATCAAGGGGCGTAACAGCACCGGTGAAGAGCTGTTTTTCCGTCGCTTCCCGGAGCAGGTGCGCTTTCATGTCATGGGCGAAGGCTTCACTTGGGAAACCCAGGATCGCCAGCGCGACATCGCCGCGGCTGAAGCGGCCTGGGCAGTTTCGCGTCAATTGCTGAGCGACCCGTCCATAGGCCTGGTGGTGCTCGATGAACTCAACATTGCCCTCAAGCACGGTTACCTTGACCTGGACCAGGTGCTGAGCGACTTGCAGGCCCGTCCGCCGATGCAGCATGTGGTGGTGACCGGTCGCGGCGCCAAGCCGGAATTGATTGAACTGGCCGACACCGTCACCGAAATGGGCATGATCAAGCACGCGTTCCAGGCGGGTATCAAGGCGCAGAAGGGCGTCGAACTGTGAGCGATGTTCCCTTGGCGAGTCGTCACTGCCCGGCGGTGCTGATCGCCGCTCCTGCTTCCGGGCAGGGCAAAACCACGGTCACCGCCGCCCTGGCCCGCTTGCACCGCAAGCAGGGCCGTAGGGTGCGGGTCTTCAAGTGCGGACCTGATTTCCTCGACCCGATGATCCTGGAGCGGGCCAGCGGCGCGCCGGTCTACCAACTGGACATGTGGATGGTCGGCGAGCAGGAGAGTCGTCGATTGTTGTGGGAAGCTGCTGCCGAAGCCGACTTGATTCTGATCGAAGGGGTGATGGGGCTGTTCGATGGCACGCCATCGAGTGCCGATCTGGCCCGGCACTTCGGCGTGCCGGTGCTGGCGGTGATCGATGGCACGGCCATGGCCCAGACCTTCGGTGCCCTGGCCCTGGGCCTGGCGCGGTATCAGCCGGACTTGCCTTTCGCCGGGGTACTGGCCAATCGGGTCGGCACCTTGCGTCATGCGCAGTTGCTCGAAGGCAGCCTGACCGAAGGCCTGCGCTGGTACGGCGCCCTGTCACGGGAAACCGGTATCGAGCTGCCAAGTCGCCACCTTGGGTTGGTCCAGGCCAGTGAATTGAATGATCTGGACCTGCGCCTCGACGCCGCCGCCGATGCCTTGGCTGGCAGTTGTGAAGTGGCGTTGCCGCCGGCTGTGGAGTTCGTCGCGCCAGCGGTGATTGCCGCGCAGCCGTGGCTGGAAGGTGTGCACATCGCCGTGGCCCGGGACGAAGCGTTCGCCTTCACCTATGGCGCCAGCCTTGATTTGTTGCGAGCCATGGGCGCGCAACTGAGCTTCTTTTCACCTATTCATGACAGCGAACTGCCGGCGGCGGACAGCCTGTATCTGCCCGGTGGCTATCCGGAATTGCACCATGTTGCGCTGGCGCAAAACGCGCCGATGCTGGCGGCGATCCGCGCGCACCATCAAGCAGGCAAACCCTTGCTGGCTGAATGCGGCGGCATGCTTTATCTGTTGGACTCGTTGACGGATGTGGACGGCACCCGCGCCGAGCTGCTTGGGTTGCTGGCCGGTGACGCGCAGATGCAAAAGCGTCTGGCGGCCCTGGCGCTGCAATCGGTGGAGTTGCCGGAGGGCACTTTGCGCGGGCATACCTATCATCATTCCCTCACCAGCACCGGGCTGGAGCCGATTGCCCGAGGCCATAGCCCCAATGGCGGGCGTGGCGCGGAGGCGGTTTTCCGGCAGGGTCGGATGACGGCTTCCTATGTGCACTTCTATTTTCCGTCGAATCCAAGGGCGATTGCCGCGCTGTTTGCGCCTGATCCTGAGGCCGCTATCGCCAACAGGCTCGCCCCCACCTCCGATCACCTGACCCCTGTGGGAGCGAGCCTGCTCGCGAAGCGGTCATGACAGACAACTCCTTCTCCCAGGCCGAACGCGATGCCGTCTACCGGGCCATCGCCGAACGCCGCGACATGCGCCACTTCACCGGCGGCACCGTTGAGCCAGCGTTGCTGCGCCGCCTGCTGGAAGCCGCGCATCAAGCCCCCAGTGTGGGTCTGATGCAGCCGTGGCGGTTCATTCGCATCAGCGACCGCGCCTTGCGTGGGCAACTCCGTCAACTGGTGGAACAGGAACGCATCCGCACCGCCGAGGCCCTGGGCGAGCGCAGCGATGAATTCATGAAGCTCAAGGTCGAAGGCCTCAACGACTGCGCCGAAGTGCTGGTGGCGGCGTTGATGGATGATCGCGAGCGCTATGTCTTCGGTCGACGAACCCTGCCGGAAATGGACCTGGCCTCGCTGTCTTGCGCGATTCAGAATCTGTGGCTGGCTTCTCGCGCCGAAGGGCTGGGGATGGGCTGGGTTTCTCTGTTCGAGCCCCAGGCCCTGGCCGAGCTGTTGGGCCTGCCCGCCGGCGCCAAACCGCTGGCAATATTGTGCCTGGGGCCGGTCGAGGGGTTTTACCCGGCACCGATGCTCGCTCTGGAAGGCTGGGCGCAGCCGCGTGCGCTGGATGAATTGCTCTACGAAAACCATTGGGGAGTAAGCCCATGAGTGTGGCGTTGCTCAGTGCTGCCGCGGTGGCGCTGGATGCGCTGTTGGGCGAACCTCGACGCTGGCATCCGCTGGTGGCGTTCGGTCGCTTTGCCGATCGTATCGAACAACGTTTCAACTCCGGCGGGCGTGGCTGGCGCAGCCATGGCGTGACGGCGTGGATCATCGCCGTGGTGCCGTTGACCCTGCTCGCGACGGCGCTGTCCTGGGCGCCGTTGGTGGGCTGGCTGGTGGAAATCCTGGCGCTGTACCTCGCCCTTGGCCTGCGCAGTCTCGGGGAGCATGTCGAGCCAGTGGCCCGGGCTCTGCGCGGCGGGGATCTGGATGAAGCGCGCCGGCGGGTCGGCTATCTGGTCAGTCGCGAAACCGCTGAACTGGATGAGACTGCCGTTGCCCGTGCCGCCACTGAGTCGGTGCTGGAGAACGGCAGCGACGCGGTGTTCGCCGCGCTGTTCTGGTTCGCCGTCGCGGGCGCGCCCGGTGTGGTGTTGTACCGCCTGAGCAATACCCTCGACGCCATGTGGGGCTATCGCAACGAGCGCTTTGAGCGCTTCGGCTGGGCGGCGGCCAAGATCGATGATGGGCTCAACTACATTCCGGCGCGCCTGGTGGCGCTGACTTACGCCGTGCTTGGAAAAACCCGCCTGGCGCTCAGGTGCTGGCGCACTCAGGGCCCGACCTGGGACAGTCCCAATGCCGGGCCCGTGATGGCCGCCGGCGCGGGTGCGCTGGGGGTCGAACTGGGTGGCGCGGCGGTGTATCACGGCCAATTGCATCAACGTCCGCCCTTGGGCGAAGGCGCGCCGGCGAACGCCGACGCCATTGATCGCGGCTGGCAACTGGTCCAGCGTGGCGTATGGTTGTGGTTGCTGATTCTCTGCCTGGGAGCTGAGTTTTATGCTTGAGCACGGTGGGCGCCTGCGCAACGCGGCCCGGCAATACGCGATTGCCGAGGCGCACTGGCTGGATCTGTCCAGCGGCCTGGCGCCCTGGCCGTTCGACGTGCCGGCGATTGCACCGCGGGCCTGGGCACGCCTGCCTGAGACCGATGACGGGTTGGAACAGGCCGCCTGCGATTATTACGGCGCCATGCATGTGCTGCCGGTGGCGGGTTCGCAGATGGCCATCCAACTCTTGCCGCGCCTGCGTCGGGCCGGCAAGGTCGGCGTCCTCTCACCCTGTTACGCCGAACACGCCGAAGCCTGGCGCCGCAGTGGTTACATCGTGCGTGAAGTGCTGGAGCCGGAGGTGGACTTCTTCCTCGACAGCCTTGACGTGCTGGTGGTGGTCAACCCCAACAACCCCACGGGCTTGCTGTTGAGCCCCGAGCGCTTGCTGGACTGGCATGCCCGATTGGCCCAGCGCGGTGGCTGGCTGGTGGTGGATGAGGCGTTCATGGATGTCACGCCACAACTGAGCCTGGCCGCCCATGCCCATCAGGTCGGATTGATCGTGCTGCGTTCGTTCGGCAAGTTTTTTGGCCTGGCCGGGGCTCGCCTGGGATTTGTATTGGCCGAGCGCCACTTGCTCAAGTTGCTCGCCGAACAAGTCGGGCCGTGGGCCGTCAGCGGGCCGACCCGGGTGGTGGGCCAGGCGTGCCTGCTGGACACC
This sequence comes from Pseudomonas sp. N-137, assembly GCF_034555295.1. Taxonomy (NCBI): domain Bacteria; kingdom Pseudomonadati; phylum Pseudomonadota; class Gammaproteobacteria; order Pseudomonadales; family Pseudomonadaceae; genus Pseudomonas; species Pseudomonas sp. N-137. Next base: position 136,407 of record NZ_JAXUDQ010000004.1, on the reverse strand, counting down.
GACGCCCAGGCCCGCCAGCGCCAACGCTGCGAAGACACCAGTCAGCGCCTGGCGCTGACGCTCGAACGCCACGGCTTCAAGCCTCAGGGCGGCTGCGGGTTGTTCCAATGGCTGGTCACTGAGCACGCCCAGGCACTTTACGATTTCATGGCCCAGCGCGGCATTCTTCTGCGGTTGTTTACCCATACCAGCAGCCTGCGCTTCGGGTTGCCGGCCGATGACGGTGAATTCCTGCGCCTGGAACAAGCTTTCGAGGCCTACGCCAAGGACATCCAATGACCACTGTAATGGTGCAGGGCACCACGTCCGATGCCGGCAAAAGCACTCTCGTCACGGCGTTGTGCCGCTGGGTCAGGCGTCAGGGGGTGAGCGTGGTGCCGTTCAAACCACAGAACATGGCACTCAACAGCGCGGTAACGGCCGATGGCGGTGAAATCGGCCGTGCCCAGGCCGTGCAGGCCCAGGCGGCCGGTCTCCAACCGCATACCGACATGAACCCGGTGCTGCTCAAGCCCAACAGCGACACCGGCGCCCAGGTCATTATCCATGGCCGCGCCGTCACCACCATGAATGCCGTGGCCTATCACGATTACAAAGCCATCGCGATGCAAGCGGTGCTGGCCTCCCACGAACGTTTGAGCGCGGCGTATCCGGTGGTGATGGTGGAGGGCGCGGGTTCCCCGGCGGAGATCAATCTGCGCGCCGGTGACATTGCCAACATGGGCTTTGCCGAGGCGGTGGACTGTCCGGTGCTGCTGATTGCCGATATCAATCGCGGCGGCGTCTTCGCCCACCTTGTGGGTACCCTGGAGCTGCTTTCGCCCAGCGAACAGGCGCGGGTCAAGGGCTTCATCATCAACCGTTTTCGCGGCGACATCGCCCTGCTGCAACCGGGCCTGGACTGGCTTGAGGCGCGCACCGGCAAACCGGTGATTGGCGTGTTGCCGTACGTGATGGACCTGCATCTGGAAGCCGAGGACGGTCTCGATCAACGGCAGGCCGACAAGGCCGAGCAGGTGCTCAAGGTAGTGGTGCCGGTATTGCCGCGCATCAGCAACCACACCGATTTCGATCCGCTGCGCCTGCATCCGCAGGTCGATCTGCAATTCATCGGCCCAGGCCAGCCCATTCCCGCGGCTGACTTGATCATCCTGCCGGGTTCAAAGAGCGTGCGCAGTGACCTGGCCTACCTGCGCGCCAACGGTTGGGAGACGGCCATCCATCGTCACCTGCGTTATGGAGGCAAGTTGCTAGGCATCTGCGGCGGTCTGCAGATGCTCGGCCAGCAGGTCCACGATCCGCTGGGGCTGGAAGGGGCCGCGGGCTCCAGCACCGGGCTGGGCTTGCTGGCTTTCGAAACGACCCTGGAACACGAGAAGCAGTTGCGCAATGTGCGCGGTCGACTGGCCCTGGAAGAGGCCGAGGTCAGCGGGTATGAAATCCATGCCGGTGTAACCTCAGGCCCGGCATTGGAAAACCCGGCGGTGCAGTTGGATCACGGGCGTTGTGATGGCGCCCAGAGTCTGGATGGACAGATTTTCGGCACCTATCTGCATGGGCTGTTCGAGTCAGCGGCGGCCAGCAGCGCCTTGCTGCGTTGGGCCGGGTTGCAGAATGTGCAGGCGGTGGACTACCACGGGTTGCGCGAGCGGGACATCGAGCGGTTGGCGGATCTGGTGGAGCGGCATTTGGATACCGGGCTGTTGCGTGAGCTGTGTGGGATCTAGGGTGGCTGCACTGGCCTCATCGCGAGCAGGCTCGCTCCCACAAGGGACTTGTGTGCATCGCACAACCACTGTGGGAGCGAGCCTGCTCGCGATGAAGCCGGCAGCAACACGGCCAATTTGAAAGGTAAAAAACATGCTGCAACTGATCCTCGGCGGCGCCCGCTCCGGTAAGAGTCGCCTGGCCGAAAAGCTCGCCACAGACAGCCGATTGCCCGTTACCTACATCGCCACCAGCCAACCTCTGGATGGCGAGATGAACGAACGGGTCGCCCAACACCGCGCTCGCCGTCCGGCCGAATGGGCGCTGGTGGAGGAGCCGTTGGCCCTGGCGCGGGTGCTGCGCGATAACGCCGGTTCAGGGCAATGCCTGTTGGTGGATTGCCTGACCCTGTGGCTGACCAATCTGCTGATGCTCGACAACCTCGAGCAGTTGAACGCCGAGCGTGACGCTCTACTGGAGTGCGTTGGCGCGCTGCCGGGCGAAATCATTTTTGTCAGCAACGAGACCGGAATGGGTGTCGTGCCGCTGGGCGAGTTGACTCGCCGTTATGTCGATGAAGCCGGTTGGCTGCATCAAGCTTTGGCCGAACGTTGCCAGCGCGTCGTGCTGACCGTTGCCGGCTTGCCCCTGACTCTCAAAGGTACTGCGTTATGAATCATCGCTGGTGGCTGGACCCGTGCAAGCCCCTCGACACCCAGGCCCTGGAGCAGGCTGCGGTCCGTCAGCAACAACTGACCAAGCCGTCCGGCTCCCTGGGGCGACTCGAGGCAGTGGCGGTGCAACTGGCGGGTTTGCAAGGGCAGGTCAAGCCGAGCCTGGATCAACTCTGGATCGCAATTTTCGCAGGTGATCACGGTGTGGTGGCCGAAGGCGTATCGGCCTATCCCCAGGAAGTCACCGGGCAGATGCTCCTCAACTTCGTCAGCGGTGGCGCGGCGATCAGTGTATTGGCGCGGCAACTGGGCGCCTCGTTGGAAGTGGTTGACCTGGGCACTGTGACGCCTTCGCTGGCGCTACCCGGTGTGCGGCATCTGAACGTGGGGCCAGGTACCGCGAATTTCGTGCAGGGGCCGGCGATGACCGTGACCCAAGGCGAGCAGGCATTGCTGGCCGGACGTGACAGTGTGTTGCGTGCTGTCGCCGCCGGAACGCAGCTGTTCATCGGCGGCGAAATGGGCATTGGCAACACCACGGCGGCCAGTGCCCTGGCCTGTGCCTTGCTTGACTGCCCGGTGACTCACCTGGTCGGGCCGGGCACCGGGCTGGACGCCGCGGGTGTCAGCCGCAAGGCTCAAGTCATCGAGCGCGCCCTGGCGTTGCACGGTGCACAGCGTAACGATCCACTGCAAACACTGTTCAACCTGGGCGGGTTTGAAATCGCAGCGTTGGCTGGCGCGTATCTGGCCTGCGCCCAGCAGGGCGTTGCGGTGCTGGTGGATGGTTTCATCTGCAGCGTCGCAGCACTGGTGGCGGTGCGTCTCAATCCTCAATGCAGGCAATGGCTGTTGTTCGGCCATCGCGGTGCCGAGCCGGGGCATCGGCACGTTCTGGAAACCCTCGGCGCTGAGCCGCTCATTGACCTGGGTCTGCGCCTGGGTGAGGGCAGTGGTGCGGCGTTGGCGGTGCCGCTGTTGCGCCTGGCGTGTGATCTTCACGGGCAGATGGCGACGTTTGCCGAAGCGGCTGTGGCGGATCGCCCGGCATGACTTTGCACCTGGACCTGCTGCGCCACGGCGAGACCGAACTGGGCGGCGGGCTGCGTGGCAGCCTCGACGATGCCTTGACGGACAGGGGCTGGGAGCAGATGCGCGAGGCGGTCGCGGCGGGCGGGCCCTGGGATCGGCTGGTGAGTTCGCCGTTGCAGCGTTGCGCCCGTTTCACTGAGCAACTCGGCGTCCAGCTCGATGTGCCGGTGCACCTGGACAAGGATCTGCAGGAGCTGCATTTCGGCGCCTGGGAAGGCTGCAGCGCGGCGGCGTTGATGGACACCGACGCCGAGGCGCTGGGCCGCTTTTGGGCCGATCCCTACGCATTCACTCCGCCAGACGGCGAGCCGGTGCTGGAGTTTTCGAAGCGAGTCCTGGCGGCGGTTGAACGCCTGAGGACCGCGTATGCAGGGCAGCGCGTATTGCTGGTCAGCCATGGCGGGGTGATGCGCTTGCTGCTGGCGCGAGCCCGCGGTCTGCCTCGGGAGCAGTTGCTCAATGTAGAAGTGGCTCATGGCGCGCTGTTTTCTCTTCGGGTGTCGCCTGGTTCGGTGTTGAAGGAAGAGGGCTGAAGATGCTGGCGTTCTGGATCGCCTTGCAGTTCCTGAGCAGCCTGCCGGTTCGCTTGCCGGGCATGCCTGAGCCTGCGCAGTTGGGGCGTTCGTTGCTGTTTTATCCGCTCGTAGGTCTGTTGTTCGGAGGCTTGTTGTGGGGGCTTGATGCCCTGTTGCTTGGCACGCCGCTGCTGCTCCATGGAGCCCTGTTGCTCACCGCTTGGGTGCTGCTTAGCGGCGGCCTGCACCTGGACGGGCTGGCCGACAGCGCGGATGCCTGGCTCGGCGGTTTTGGCGATCGCGAGCGTACGCTGCTGATCATGAAAGACCCTCGCAGCGGGCCGATTGCGGTGATTACGCTGGTGTTGGTGCTGCTGCTCAAATTCGCCGCATTGCTGGCCCTGATCGAGCAGCGACAAACCCTGGCATTGATCATCGTGCCGGTGTTGGGGCGTGGCGCGTTGCTGGGGTTATTCCTGACCACCCCATACGTGCGTGCCGGCGGGTTAGGGCAGGCGCTCGCCGACCATCTGCCGCGCCACAGCGGCTGGCAGGTATTGCTGGCCTGTGCGCTAGGGGGCCTGCTGGTGGCGGGCTGGGTCGGGGTATCGGCGCTGGTCATCGCTCTAACGGTATTTATCGGGTTGCGCCAGATGATGTTGCGCAGGCTGGGAGGGTGTACCGGGGATACGGCAGGCGCCTTGCTGGAGCTGCTTGAAATGGTGGTGTTGGTGGGGCTGGTGCTGATCTGGAATTGAGCGCTACCTGTCTGGCTGGGGATTCAGTTTGAAATTTCCTGAATTAAAATTTGCATTCCCTTAATCGCGGGTATATACACGCACTATGCTTGCCTCCCAATGTTTGTGCATCAACCTGCGTCGCGCCGCTCGGGGCGTCAGCAGGTATTACGACGGCGCCCTCGACGGCTTCGGGATCAACGTCGCCCAGTATTCCTTGCTGAGCAACCTGGCGCGCCTGGACCAACCGAGTATCTCTTCCCTGGCCGAGGCCATGGGCCTGGACCGCAGCACCCTGGGGCGCAACCTGCGGGTACTGGAAGGTGAGGGGCTGGTGGCGCTGGCCGAAGGTGAAGACTTGCGCAATCGCATTGTCGAACTCACTGAAGCCGGGCATGCCCGGCTGGCGGCGGCGTTGCCGGCCTGGGAAGCGGCGCAACAACGATTGATCGATAAGCTGGGCGCCGAAAAGCGCGCAACGTTGCTGGCCTTGCTGGATGAACTGGCGTGAAGCCGGTTCGTTCGAAGATAAGCGGGTATATACCCGTGACCGGAGAATAAAATGACATCGATGTGGCGTACCTGTGGTTGGGTTCTGGTGGGCGGCGCGCTGATCCTGGCGTTGTCCCTGGGTGTACGGCATGGCTTCGGGCTGTTTCTGGCGCCGATGAGTGCCGAGTTTGGCTGGGGTCGTGAGGTGTTTGCCTTCGCCATTGCCTTGCAGAACTTGATCTGGGGCTTGGCGCAACCTTTTACCGGGGCGCTGGCCGACCGCTTCGGTGCCGCGAAAGTCGTGCTCATCGGTGGCGTGCTGTATGCCCTCGGTCTGGTCTTCATGGGCATGGCCGACTCGCCATGGTCGCTTTCATTGAGCGCGGGTCTGTTGATTGGTATCGGTCTGTCCGGCACGTCGTTTTCGGTGATCCTCGGCGTGGTCGGGCGTGCTGTGCCGCCGGAAAAACGCAGCATGGGCATGGGGATCGCCAGCGCTGCCGGCTCCTTCGGCCAATTCGCCATGTTGCCGGGCACGCTGGGGCTGATTGGCTGGCTCGGCTGGTCTGCCGCGCTGTTGGCGCTGGGGCTGCTGGTGGCGCTGATCGTGCCGCTGGTGAGCATGCTCAAGGACACCCCTGCGCCGCTGACCGGTCATGAGCAAACCTTGTCCGAAGCGCTGCGCGAGGCCTGCAGCCACTCCGGCTTCTGGCTGCTGGCGGTTGGCTTTTTTGTCTGTGGGTTCCAAGTGGTATTCATTGGCGTGCATTTGCCGGCCTATCTGGTGGACCAGCACCTGGCGGCCAGCGTCGGCACGACCGTGCTGGCCCTGGTCGGCCTGTTCAATATCTTCGGCACCTACACCGCAGGCTGGTTGGGCGGTCGGATGTCCAAGCCGCGCTTGCTGACCGGGTTGTACCTGTTGCGGGCGGTGGTGATTGGCTTGTTCCTGTGGTTGCCGGTGACGACTACCACGGCTTACCTGTTCGGGATGGCGATGGGCTTTTTGTGGCTGTCGACGGTGCCTTTGACCAACGGCACGGTAGCGACGTTGTTTGGTGTACGAAATCTCTCAATGTTGGGTGGGATCGTGTTCCTGTTCCACCAGTTAGGTTCGTTCCTGGGGGGCTGGCTGGGTGGGGTGGTATACGACCGAACCGGCAGTTATGACTTGATCTGGCAGGTGTCGATCCTGCTCAGTCTGCTGGCGGCGGCGTTGAACTGGCCGGTGCGTGAGCGTCCGGTGGCGCGGCTGCAAGTTCAGGCAGGTGCGGCATGAGCCGCGTAGGCCCGTGGTTGATTGCTGCCGGTGCCGGCCTGCTGCTGGTGGTCGCCTGGTGGGGGTGGCATCAGGGCGGGCTGGCGTTGATGCAACTGGGTATGGGCACCTGCTGAGCGGTGGACGGCGCCGGGTAGGGGGGAGTAACGTCGGGGTCTGACGTGCTTTCAAGGAGATTGCGACATGCTGATGCGCAGGTTTGCTGTACCCGCTCTGCTGCTGGCTTTGACCGGGCACGTATGGGCCGCTGACTGCCCACCCATGCTGGAGGGCTCGCTGCCCAAGTTGCGGGCCAAGGAAAACATCGATCTGTGCCAGCGTTTCGCCGGCCAGCCGCTGGTGGTGGTCAACACTGCCAGCTTCTGTGGTTTCGCCCCGCAGTTCAAAGGTCTGGAGGCACTCAACCAGCGCTATAAAGGTGACGGTCTGCAAGTGCTGGGGGTACCGTCCAATGACTTCAAACAGGAATCCAAGGACGGCGAAGAGACGGCCAAGGTCTGCTACGTCAATTATGGCGTGACCTTCACCATGACCGAGCCCCAACCGGTACGCGGCGCGGACGCCATCCCGTTGTTCAAGCATCTGGCCGAACAGTCCGGGGCACCGAAATGGAACTTCTACAAGTATGTCGTGGACCGCCAGGGTAAAGTCGTCGCCAGCTTCTCCAGTCGGACCAAACCCGACGATCCTGAATTCATCCAGGCGGTAGAAGCGGCCATCGCCTCCCGCCCCTGATCGCCAGTCACGAAAAAGCCCCGCCTCTTTGCAGAGTGCGGGGCTTTTTTTCGCTTCAGATGGCGAGGGGTTCAGGCCCGCCATGAATCATCAGAAACGGTAGGTTGCACCGACACCGAAGCCATTTGCGCTGTTTTCGTATTCAGCGTTGTAGGACTGGCCCAGAGCGTTGCTGTGATTGACGCTGACTTTCTCTTCCTTGAGATAGGAATACGCCACGTCGATGGTCAGGTCTTCGGTCGGGCTCCAACCTGCACCCAGGCTGAAGATGGTCCGGTCGCCGGTAGGGATGCGTGGCGAGCGGTCGATGTTGTTGGTAGGTGACTGGTCGAAAGTCAGGCCGGTACGCAGCACCCACTGTTTGTTCAACTGGTAGGACGTACCGATGGCGTAGGCCCAGGTGTCATGCCAGTTCTGTTCCTCGGTAATGGTGCCAAGGAACGCAGGGGCCAGTGCACCACCGTTTGCAGGCGTGACGCCTTCGTTGTCCACGGTGATTTCTTTCAAGCGGCTCCAGCGAGTCCAGGTGCTGCCGGCATAAAGGGTCCAGGCATCGTTGAGCTGCTGGGTGACCGAAAAGTCCACCGATTCAGGTGTCGTGATGTCCAGCGAAGCGTCATAACGCGCCCCGCTCAGGAACCCGGCAGGAGTGCCGGCACCCGGGCTTACCTTGGTGTGGCCTTCAAGTTTGTACTTGACCTTGGAGTGGTAGGTCAGGCCAACACGAGTGGTGTCGGTCGCCTGGACCAGCACGCCGATATTGTAGCCATAGCCAATGTCGTCGCCCTTGATCTTCACTTCGCCATCGTTCGGTGAAAGCGGCGTGGTCAGGGTCGATTCCAGTGCGCCGGAAATGTGGTTGATGGTCGGGCCGAAACCGATCGACACCTTGTCGTTGAAGGCGTAGCTGACGGTGGGCTGGAAGGCGACGACTTTCACTTCGCTCTTGCTGCCGAAGTTGCGACCCTGGAAGCTGCTTTCATAATCGGTGATCAGGCCGAACGGTGCGTATACACCCAGGCCGAAAGCCCATTGATCATCGATAGGCTTGACGTAATAGCCCATCGGAACGGCAGTGAACGGCACCATGTCGCCCTTGTTGGTGCCCGATTGGCTACCGCTGGCGTCGTTGATGTCGGTGGACGCGTCGATAGCGGCCATACCGCCCGTAACTTGCTGGCGCTTGAGGCGCGACATGCCGGCCGGGTTGCCAAACACAGTGCTTGCATCATCGGCAGAGGAAGAACGCCCAGCGAAACCGGTGCCCATGCCACTGATGCTTTGTTCGTTCAAGGCAAAGCCACTGGCGAAAATCTGCGTGGATGCCAAGGTAACGGCAAGGCCAAGGGTGGTTTTGAGCATCATTTTTTTCATTGTTAGAACTCCAGGTGATCACCGGGGCGAAAATTACCAACATTTTCGTTTAAGCGCTATAGGCTGTATGGCTTGATTTAGAGCGGTTTTGTAGGACAATCAGACCAAATTCGCGGCTGTTGTAGGAACTTTCCAGATCTGACCTTAGCAGGCGACCTGATTCAGCGGCGAAACACAACTTTGCCAGGCGCAGGTGAAATCCCGCAGGCGCCCTTGAGGGTGAAATGTCTGGCGCCAGATCCGGGCCATGCCTAACAGGTCATCGGCTTCAGGAAGCGCGAGGTTCTGTTCCTCCACCAAAAGCCAGGCAATGGCGGTGGCGTAACGCAGATTGACGGTCAATTCCAGGTGCGGGCCGCTGAGAAAGGCGTGCTGGCTGGCCAGGCCCCGAACCAGGCTGGCTCGTTCCGGATCCAGAGCCAGGTAATGGTCCCAGAGCGCCCGGTGGCGGGGTTCGGGAATGCGGTACAGGCCGTGCCCGCGACGGTCATGCAGGGCTGATCCCAGGGCGGACTGGCTGGCGGCAATCCCCAGCAACAAGGATTCCGCCGTTGCACTGTGGCGCTCCAGGTACAGGAGCGTCGGGCGGATCACATATCGACACAGTTCGCTGGCAGCGATACCCATAAAACCCTCGAAACGTGAAAGGGGCAGAGCCTGAAATGGGTGTGGGCTTGGCAGCGGTGGTTCGGTTCAGGCTCCGCCGGAAGCGGATCATGCCGCTTGACTTGAAGTGTAGTGTCATATTCCCGCTGTAAAGGACTGTTTTTAAAACATCTTCGCCGAACGGTTATAACCGTTATATCCCCCGGTGCTTAAGCCGTTGCGCTTTATCGAGAAATTCTGGGCAATAAAAAACCCCGCTTTTGGGGCGGGGCCTTAGGGTTTCAGCCTTTGCGGCGTATCAGGCAACCAGTGCCTGACGGGTACGCTCGATCACGGCCTGCAGCGGTTCTGCGCTGGAGTACTGATCGGGGTACAGGCGTTCGCTGTGACGGGCGATGCCATGTTCGTTGACCAGCGTGAAGCTGAAGCAGCCTTTGCGAGCGGCCATGATCAGGCAGTTCATTGGGGCAAAAGCGTTGGTTAGGGTGCGGATGGCATCCTGTGTATGGATTTGAGTCGACATGTTATGGGTGTTCCTACAAATGACACGGTTAAGAACCGTGCAACGTTAAAACGTTCCAGTAACGTCGACCACCATTGGTCGAACGAAGAACCCGACTGGAACAAAGCAGCCAGTTTGAGCGCTATATAAAGTGCGCGCTTGGGCTGGCAGGTAGGTACTTAGGAGGGCAGGCAACACATCAAGGGCAAAGGTTCTGGGCCCGGGGTGAAGATCCTGATCAATTTTGCAGGCTGGTTCGGTCAGAGTAACGAGTCTGGCAACATCCTTTGCAATCGATCAAAGGCAGTGTTGACGCAAGAATTACCTGGAAACCATCGAGGGGGTCGGTCTCTTTTTGTCGGTGAGGCTTCTCTTGAAGAAGGCTGACCGTGGAGATGTATTCGACCCGGAATTGACTTTCAGCTTGGTACTAACGCCGCGGATAGTAACGGATCGAGTGGTCGAAGGGAAGGACGATGGGAAAAAATATCCTGCCTGGTCGCCGACTGATCGCTTGTTTGCCCATCGGTGATCGGCCATAGCACAGGAACCGATCAATGGTTTTGCGCTTAGCCGACGGACAACGGCCAGCACGTCGTCAGGTTATCCCCAGGTTTTACCGCGCAAATGAGCCAAAACGGCGCAACCATATAACCATTTCACGTGTTACTTGTGCACACTCGATGCGGTGGTTGTCACCGTATTGTCATGTGGAAACAATCTGGGGTGGGTGCCTGTATCCAAAATTTAAGTCAATGAAAAACATCGCTTTTTTTTACTGGTGAAAAAATCGTCAGTTTGAGCGCAGGCCCCGTTCCACAGGGCTTACGGCGACTTCAGGGGGGGTTGTCCACTGAGTTATCCACAGCTTCTGTGGATTGTCCCAAGCGCTTGCTCTAGCACGGGCGTGCCGGATTTTTTCGACTTTACCCGTGCGAAAAAAGGAGTAGAGTGGCGCGCCTTCCTGATCTGTCCCACAGTGCTTTATGAAGTTTCGCTCAGTATCAAATCCTGTTACCTCCACACCCGCCGGTGTTACCCCACCCAAACGCATTTCGATGCGCGTGGCCGAATGGCTGCTCGACAGCCCGCGCCTTGGGGAAAACACCAGTGTCAAACACTTGGCCGGCCGTTTACTCAAGCAACCAGCCCGGGAAGGCGTGGTAGCTGCGCAAAGTCGCCTCGGTCAGCTGATGTGCCGTGAGTGCGGGAACGCGCGCGATCGCCGTATCGGCCAGGATCTGCTGCGTCAGGCTGCCAGGGCCGGGGATCATCGTGCGCGCCAGGCGCTGGGTGAAATCGAAGACTGAGCTGGGCATCCCCTGGCCGCTTGGTTAACCTGCGGGCTTTATTTCATCGGCGGGAATTGTCATGGCTATGGATTTGACCAGCCTGTTGTTTGGCCTGGCGGGTGCTGCGGTGCCGTTGCTCGCCCTGGCCTGGCACCTGCAACGCCAGGCCAGCGCCGCGCAAACCGAACTCGCGTTAATGGAGGAGCGTCTGGCCACCGCCCACATGGCCCACGACGGTTTGAACGCCCAGCTCGATGCGTGCCGCGATGAAATCAGCGACCTGGGCCAGGCCAACGCCGCCCGGCAAGCCGAGCTTGCCGCCGCTTGTCGCGAAGTCGAGTTGTTGCAGATCGAACGCGACAATGCCCGAGACGCAGCCCACGCCTGGAACTTGGAGCGTGCCGGAAAAGAAGCGGAACTGCGGCGTCTCGATGCCCAGGCGGCTTCGTTGCATGCCGAACTGCGTGAGCAACAGGAAAGTCATCAGCAACGTCTGGACGACCTGCAAGGTTCGCGAGACGAGTTGCGGGCACAGTTCGCCGAGCTGGCAGGAAAAATCTTCGATGAGCGTGAGCAACGCTTCGCGGAAACCAGTCAGCAGCGGTTGGGGCAGTTGCTCGACCCGCTGAAGGAGCGCATCCAATCCTTTGAAAAACGTGTCGAGGAAAGCTATCAAGCCGAGGCGCGGGAACGCTTCTCCCTGGGCAAGGAGTTGGAACGGCTGCAACAGCTGAACCTGCGCCTGAGCGATGAAGCGACCAATCTGACCCGTGCCCTCAAAGGCCAGAAGACCCAGGGTAACTGGGGTGAGCTGATTCTGGAGCGGGTGCTTGAACACGCCGGCCTGGAGAAGGGCCGCGAGTATCAGACCCAGGTCAGCCTCAAGGGCCCGGACGGCGAACGGTTCCAGCCGGACGTGCTGATTTACCTGCCCGGCGACAAGCAGGTGGTGGTGGATTCCAAGGTCAGTCTTACGGCCTATCAACAATATGTGGCCGCCGAGGACGACAGCATCGGCCAACTCGCTCTCAAGCAGCACGTGGTGTCTTTGCGGGCCCACGTCAAAGGTCTGGCCGGCAAGGATTACAAGCGCCTGGATGGTTTGCACAGCCTGGATTTCGTGTTGTTGTTCGTACCGATCGAGGCCGCGTTTTCTGCCGCGCTGCAAGCCGAACCGAACCTGTTCCAGGAAGCCTTCGACCGCAACATCGTGATCGTCAGCCCGACGACGCTATTGGCGACGTTGCGGGTGATCGACAGCTTGTGGAAACAGGAGCGCCAGAGTCAGAACGCCCGGGAAATCGCCGAGCGGGCAGGGTGGCTGTACGACAAGTTCGTACTGTTCATTCAGGACCTGGACGAAATAGGCAGCCGTTTGCAGCAACTGGACAAAGCCTACAGTGCGGCGCGCAACAAACTCACAGAAGGGCGTGGCAATCTGATCAGCCGCAGCGAACAACTCAAATTGCTCGGCGCCCGGGCCAGCAAAAGCCTGCCAGCCGAACTGCTCGAACGGGCAATGACCGATGTCGATGGGCTGCCCGAACTGCCTGAAGAGACCGAAAAGCCTCAGGCTTGATGTAAAAACCTGGGCTTGATGCCAGGCAGTGTGTGCCTGACAGTGGGAAATCGATTCTCTACAACGGCAAATGCCGACTCAACAACGCCCTCAATGCGGCCGGTTTCACCGGTTTGGCCAAGTAGTCCAGACCCGCCGCATGCACCTGCGCCACCGTCTCGGGGCGGCCATCGGCGCTGATCACCACGCCTGGTATCGGTTCACCCATACGGCTGCGTAACCAGGCCATCAGCTCGGTTCCGGTTTCTCCATTGTCCAGGTGAAAATCCACCAGGGCCAGTTGCGGTCGGCCTCCCTCGCTGAGCAAACGCTCGCACTCCTGGCGGTTGCGCGCGGTCCACACCTGGCAGCCCCAGCGAGTGAGCAGGCTGTTCATGCCGATCAGAATGCTGTCTTCGTTATCGACACACAGCACCTGGGCGCCTTTTGGTAAATGACCGTTGAGTTCGGCTGCGGGCTTGGGCAAGGCAGTCTGCGCCTGGGCCAGCGGTACGCTGACGCTGAAGACACTGCCGCGCCCCGGCCAGGAACGCACCCGCAAGGTGTGACCCAGCACGCGGCACAGCCCGTCGGCGATCGCCAGGCCCAGGCCCAGGCCTTTTTCCGCACGGGTCTGATGGCTGTCGAGACGTTTGAACTCTTCGAAAATGACCTGCAGTTTGTCTTCGGCGATGCCCGGGCCGCGATCCCACACCTCCAGGCACAATTCGCCATTGCGACGGCGAACGCCCAGCAGTACCGGGCCTTTGGCATAGCGGAAGGCATTGGTGAGGAAGTTCTGCAACACACGACGTAGCAACTTGATGTCGCTGTCGACCCGTAGTCGTGAGCCCCGCACCCGGAATTTGAGGCCTTGTTCCTGGGCCAGTACCTTGAACTCGGCGCCCAGGGTATCGAACAGTTCGTTGAGGGCAAATGGATTGCGGTCAGGGTTGATCTTGCCGTTTTCCAGGCGGGAAATGTCCAGCAGATCGGTGATCAGGTCTTCGGCCGAGCGCAGCGAACTGTCCAGGTGGTGTACCAGTTGCCGGGCCTCGCTCGGCAAGGCGTCGTGCTGATGGGACAGCGCTGCGGAGAACAGGCGTGCGGCGTTGAGCGGCTGCATCAGGTCATGACTGACTGCTGCCAGGAACCGGGTCTTGGATTGGTAGGCCGACTCGGCGGTGCCTTTGGCTTCGGTCAGGGCCATGTTCAGTTGCGACAGTTCCCGGGTGCGTTCCGCCACCCGTTGTTCCAATCCTTCATTGGCTTCCGTGAGGGCCTGTTCGGCTTCGCGGAAAGCGGTGATGTCGGTAAAACTCATGACAAAACCGCCGCCGGGCATGGGGTTGCCGATCAGCTCGATCACCCGGCCATTGGGAAACAGCCGTTCAGAGGTGTGTGCACGGCCCTGGCGCATCCAGTGCAGGCGTCGAGCGACATGGACCTCTGCTTCGCCCGGGCCACAAAGGCCGCGCTCGGCGTTGTAGCGGATGATGTCGGCGATGGGCCGACCCACACTGATCAAACCGTCCGGATAGTTGAACAGCTCCAGGTATCGGCGGTTCCAGGCCACCAGCCTGAGGGACTGATCGACCACGCTGATGCCTTGGGTGATGTTTTCGATGGCACCTTGCAGCAGTGCACGGTTGAATTGCAGTACTTCCGAGGCTTCATCCGCAATTCGGACCACATCCTCCAACTGCATCTCCCGACCTTCAATCGCGGCTTTTACTACTGCGCGCGTCGACGAAGCCCCCAGCACGCCCGCCAGGAGCCGTTCGGTGTGGGCGATCCATTCGCTGTCGGCATTCTGGTTCGGGTTGAAGCCTTTGCCCTGGCGGTAGGCAAAGCGAATGAAACTCTGGCGCGCCCGTTCTTCGCCAACGAAGCGCGCGGCCAGTTGCAACAGGTCATCTATGTGCACCGCCAGCATCGAGCGGGGGTTGGGGCGGGCGCTGATTTCCTGGCCGATGAAGCGTCCGGCCTGCCAGTGTTCCGACACGCGGGTGCGCGACAGCACGGAGATCCAGGCAAACAGGGTGAAGTTACCGGCCAGGGATAACACGACCCCTTGGGTCAGCGGTGAAATCGGCAGGTTCAAGGGGTTGCCATGCAGCCACGCAAGCCCCGGGAAACTGTTCAGCGACCAGCCCAGGCTGTGGGCCGCGATCGGCAACACCAAGGTGTAGAACCACAGGAAAATCCCCATGGCGAGGCCGGCGAACACCCCGCGACGGTTGGCCTGTTTCCAGTACAGCGCGCCGAGCATGGCAGGCGCCAGTTGGGTCACGGCGGCGAAGGCGATCTGGCCGATGGTCGCCAGGCTCGCCGTCGAGCCCAGCAGGCGGTAGCTGACATAGGCCAGCAGCAGGATCACCACAATGCTCACCCGGCGAACCGACAGCATCCACTGGCGAAACACTTCAAAGGGCCGTTCGGCGTTGTTGCGGCGCAACAGCCAAGGCAGCAGCATGTCGTTGGACACCATGGTGGAGAGCGCGACACTCGCCACGATGACCATGCCGGTGGCCGCCGAGGCGCCGCCAATGAACGCAAGCACCGCCAGCGCCGGGTGGGCCTGGGCCAACGGCAGGCTGATGACGAATGAATCCGGCAGCACCGAGTCGGGCAGCATCATTTGCCCGGCGAGGGCGATGGGCACCACGAACAACGCCGCCAGGGCCAGGTAGGCGGGGAATACCCACTTGGCCAGGCGCAGGTCCTGGGGCTCGATGTTCTCGACCACGGTCACGTGAAACTGCCGCGGCAAGCAGATGATCGCCATCATCGCCACCCCGGTCTGCACCACCATGGACGGCCAGTTGATGGTTTCTTTCCAGTATTGCTCCAGCCGCGGCGCGAGCATCGCCTGGTTGAACAGATCGTCGAATCCGTCGTAGAGCCCGTACGTGACAAAGGCGCCAACGGCAAGGAAGGCGAACAGCTTGACCAGCGATTCAAAGGCAATGGCCAATACCATGCCTCGGTGGTGCTCGGTGGCGTCCAGGTTGCGGGTGCCGAACACGATGGTGAACAGCGCGAGGATCAGTGAAACGATCAGCGCCGTGTCCTGGGCGCGGGTGCCCGTGGTGTCGGCCCCGGCGCCGATGAGCAGGTTCACCCCGAGCACGATGCCCTTGAGCTGCAAGGCAATGTACGGCAACACACCCACCAGGCAAATCAGGGCAATCACAATCGCCAGGGACTGGGATTTGCCATAGCGGGCGGCGATGAAGTCAGCGATGGAGGTGATGTTTTCCTGCTTGCTGATCATCACCATTTTCTGCAAGACCCACGGGGCCAGCACCAGCAACAGGATCGGCCCGAGGTAAATCGGCAGGAATGACCAGAGTTGTTCGGCAGCCTGGCCCACCGCGCCAAAAAATGTCCAGCTGGTGCAGTACACCGCCAGCGACAGGCTGTAGACCCACGCCCGCACCCGAGGGGGTAAGGGTGTGCTGCGCCGGTCGCCGTAGAAGGCGATGGCGAACAGGATGGCCATATAGGCCAGGGCAACAACGGCAATCAGCCCGCTGGACAACGACATGGAAGCTCCTGAACGAAAGACCCCGGGGGCAGTGCCCGGCAGAACAGTCTCGCATGCCCGCTCGGGTTCGTCAGTGTCGACCAAGGTCGAGGCGTGTCGAGGTATCGCCGGTTGCGCTCAGCAATGGGGCATGGGGTGTGCTGGTCGGCCTCATCGCGAGCAGGCTCGCTCCCACACTGGATCTTCGGCGAAGATGGATTTTGTATTCACAACTGCTCAAATGTGTGAGCGAGCCTGCTCGCGATGGCGGTATTACTGGGCCAACGCGATATCCACCAACCGATACAACTCCTCAACCGCCAACGGCGCGGTGGCAAAGAGGATGCGAAACACCGTCGGCGCGACCACCACATTGATCAGTCGCTCGACCCCGGGGTTTGGCTCGTCAGGATAGCGATCCAGGATGGTCTGCAACTGGCCGCTGATGATTCCCACGCAATAGCCCGGCGTGGCGCAGGCCTGAATGTCGCGCATCATGTTGCGACCGGGCTCGGAGCTCATTTCGTCCAGGTACTGTTCGGCCCAGGCGCGAAGATCCCCGCGCAGGCTGCCGGTGTCCAGCGGTGCGCAGTCCGGGCGCATGCGGGCAATCGCGACGTCGCCCAGCAATGCCGGCAGGTCGCCCCAGCGCCGGTAAATGGTGGACGGGGTTACGCCTGCGCGGGCCGCGATTTGCGGTACGGTCAGGGTGGCGCGGTCCTGCTCCTGGAGCAGGCTGCGAACCGCCGAATGAATCGACTCTTGTACCCGGGCGCTTCTGCCGCCGGGACGTAAACCTTCTTTAATAGCCATGGATCGGACCTTAACACAAAGAATTTGCTTTAAGCGCGCGTCGATAGCACACTCCGCAAAAGCAAAAAATTAGCTTTTGTGGATCGCCTTGTGGAGTGTGCCCATGTCCCGTCCAGCTTCGACCCGTGCCAGTCTGATATTCCTGGCGATCACCCTGCTCGGTTTCCTCGCAGCGTCCAGTGCGCCAACCCCGCTGTATCACCTCTACCAGGAACAAATGCAATTTTCCCCTGGGGTCCTGACGCTGATTTTCGGTGTCTACGCGTTCAGTCTGTTAGCGGCGTTGCTGACCGTGGGTTCGTTGTCGGATTATCTGGGACGCAAACCGGTGATTTTCGTAGCGCTGTTGCTCAACATGCTGGCAATGCTGCTGTTTATCAACGCCGACAGTATCGCCTGGTTGATCGGTGCGCGGTTGATTCAGGGCTTCGCGACGGGCATGGCCACCAGTGTGCTTGGCGCTGCCTTGCTGGACTTCGATCGTCGGCAAGGTCCGCTGATCACCAGCGTCGCGCCCTTGCTGGGCATGGCTTGCGGAGCATTTGGTTGCGGGATGTTGGCCGAGTTCGCGCCGTTGCCCCTGCAACTGACGTACTGGATTCTGCTGGGATTGTTCCTGATCCAGGCCATTTACCTCTGGTTTCTGGCCGAGAGCGTCAGCCCGCAGCCGGGTGCCTGGCGATCTTTGCGCCCCACCTTGCATGTGCCGATCCAGGCACGGCGCGCCTTGTGGCTGATACTGCCCTTGAACCTGGTGGCCTGGGCGGTGGGCGGCTTCTACTTATCACTGGCGCCGTCATTGGTGCGGGCCGCAACCGGCACCACCTCCAACCTGATTGGCGGCGCGCTGGTGGCGGTGCTGACGCTCACCGGAGCGTTGAGTATCTACACGCTGCGCAACCAGATGGCCGACAAAATGCTGCGCCTGGCCGCCAGCCTGTTGATGGTCGGTCTGGTGCTGGTATTGCTCGCAGTGCACGCTGCTAGCTTGCCGTTGTTCTTCGTCGGCACGCTGGTCACTGGCAGCGGTTTCGGCGCGGGCTTTCTGGGAGCATTGCGCAGCATCATGCCGTTGGCCTTGCCCCATGAACGGGCCGGGTTGATGTCAGCGTTTTATGTCCTCAGCTATCTGGCTTTCAGCCTGCCGTCGCTGCTGGCGGGAAGCCTGACCCGGGTCTTTGGGCTGATCCCGACCACCGATGGCTATGGCGCGGTGTTGATTGTGCTGTCGACCGTCGCCTTGCTCGGGCTGTCGCGTCAGGCGCGGCCAGCGCCTGGTTTGGGTTAACCTTGGCGCCTGTGTGTTTTCTTTGGGGCGATCTGGGTTGAACATCATCCGCAGCAAATCCTTCACCGGCGACCGCGCCTGGGCGGCGTTGGATATCGCCGACATGAACGGCATTACCACGCGTCTGCACTGGACCGATCAGCCCTACAAATGGCACATCAATGAAGGTCAGGAAGTCTTCGTGGTGCTCGATGGGCAAGTGCAGATGTGCTATCGGGAAGACGGTATCGAAAAAGATACCTTGCTGAGTGCGGGGGATATTTTCTATGCATCGGTGGGCACCGAACATCTGGCCAAGCCATTGGGAGAGGCGAGAATTCTGGTGATCGAGACCAAGGGCACTATCTGATCACTATTTGCATAATCGATAATATATAGAGATATTACCCGTTATATAGATATTCGATTTGAATCTAGCATGGCTCTATCTCGTCCCAGAGCAGGAGTTCGCCATGCCATGCTGTGCTGCAACCAACCGTTTGTGCCCACTCAGTCATTTGCCCAGGCCATTGGAAGCCATTCGCCAGTTCACACCTAACTGGTTTGCTGTCGTCATGGGCACCGGTGTATTGGCCCTGGCCCTGGCGCAATGGCCGGGGGATGTCCCAGGCCTGCGCGGCCTGGCCGAAGGGGTATGGTTGTTCAATGTCCTGTTGTTCGTGTTGTTCACTGGGCTGTACACCGCCCGTTGGGTGTTGTTCTTCGACGAGGCCCGGCGGATTTTCGGTCATTCAACGGTTTCGATGTTCTTCGGCACCATCCCCATGGGGCTGGCGACCCTCATCAATGGCTTGTTGGTATTCGGTTTGCCACGGTGGGGCGAGGGCGTGGTGCCGCTGGCGGAAACGTTGTGGTGGATCGACGTGGCGATGTCCTTGGCCTGCGGCGTGCTGATTCCGTTTTTGATGTTCACCCGCCAGGAACACCGGATCGATCAGATGACCGCCGTGTGGCTATTGCCCGTGGTGGCCGCTGAAGTCGCCGCCGCCAGTGGCGGGTTGTTGGCACCGCACTTGGCAGACGCTCATTCGCAACTGGTGATGCTGGTCACCAGCTACATCCTCTGGGCATTTTCCCTACCCGTAGCGTTCAGCATCCTGACGATTCTGCTGCTGCGCATGGCCCTGCACAAACTACCCCACGAAAACATGGCCGCCTCGAGCTGGCTGGCCCTCGGCCCGATCGGGACCGGTGCTCTGGGCATGTTGTTGCTGGGAGGCGATGCGCCGCTGATTTTTGCCGCCAATGGCTTGCCGGGCTTAGGTGAAGTCGCCGCCGGCGTGGGCGTGGTGGCCGGTATCACCCTGTGGGGCTTCGGGTTCTGGTGGATGCTGATGGCGCTGCTGATCACCGCACGGTATTTGCGCACTGGCATCCCGTTCAACCTCGGGTGGTGGGGCTTTACCTTCCCCTTGGGCGTGTATGCGCTGGCAACGCTGAAGCTGGCGAGCTTGCTGAGCCTGGGTTTTTTTACTGTGTTCGGTTGTGTACTGGTGGCGATGCTGGCGGTGATGTGGCTGATCGTCGGCCGCCGCACGGTGCTCGGCGCCTGGCACGGTGAGCTATTCGTGTCGCCATGCATTGCGGGGCTGGCGAAATAATCGTTAAAGACAGGTAATGTGTGGCCTGGATCAAAAAACCTCATTCCAATAAGCGACCACGCCACTCAGGAACATGGAAGATGAGTCACCCCTCGCAGTTCACCTTGCTCCGCACGCGGCGTTTCCTGCCGTTTTTCATCACACAGTCCCTTGGCGCGTTCAACGACAACGTGTTCAAGCAGTCGTTGATCCTGGCGATTCTCTATCGGCTGACCATCGAGGGCGACCGCTCGATCTGGGTCAATCTGTGTGCGCTGCTGTTTATCTTGCCGTTCTTCTTGTTCTCGGCACTGGCAGGGCAGTTCGGGGAAAAATTCGCCAAGGATGCGTTGATTCGTCTGATCAAGTTCGGCGAAATCGCCATCATGGCGATCGGCGCGGTGGGTTTCCTGTTCGATCACTTGTGGTTGATGCTGGCGGCGCTGTTCGCCATGGGTACCCAGTCGGCGCTGTTCGGGCCGGTGAAATATTCGATCCTGCCGCAAGCGCTGCGCGAGGACGAACTGGTCGGCGGCAATGGCCTAGTGGAGATGGGCACATTCCTGGCGATCCTCTTGGGCACTATCGGCGCTGGGATCATGATGTCCTCGGCGCATTACGCGCCGGTGGTGGCGACGTCGATTGTCGTTATCGCCGTAGCCGGTTACCTGGCGAGTCGCGGCATTCCGCGGGCGGCGGCAGCTTCACCGCAGATGCGCCTGAACTGGAACATTTTCAGCCAGTCCTGGGCCACGCTTAAACTGGGCCTGGGACAAACCCCTGCGGTGTCCCGCTCCATTGTCGGCAACTCGTGGTTCTGGTTTGTCGGGGCGATTTATCTGACCCAGATCCCGGCCTACGCCAAGGACTGGATGCACGGTGATGAAACCGTGGTGACCTTGATCCTGACGGTGTTCTCGGTGGGGATCGCCGTGGGTTCGATGCTGTGCGAGAAGCTGTCCGGGCGTAAAGTCGAGATCGGCCTGGTTCCCTTCGGCTCGTTCGGCCTGACCGTATTCGGGCTGCTGTTGTGGTGGCATTCCGGCGGAATTCCTGGCAGTGCCGAGGGCTACGGCTGGCTCGAAGTGCTCGGTTTCGGCCACGCCTGGCTGGTGCTGATCGACATCCTCGGGCTCGGTGTCTTTGGTGGTTTCTACATCGTGCCGCTGTACGCACTGATCCAGTCGCGCACCGCCGAGAATGAGCGGGCGCGGGTCATCGCCGCCAACAACATTCTCAACGCGCTGTTCATGGTGGTCTCGGCGATTGTCTCCATTGTCCTGCTGGGCTTGCTGGAACTGTCGATTCCCCAGCTGTTCCTGGTGGTGTCACTGCTGAACATTGGCGTGAACACCTACATCTTCAAAATCGTCCCTGAGTTCAGCATGCGTTTCATGATCTGGCTGCTGAGCCATTCCATGTACCGCGTGGAACATCGCAACCTGGATGCGATTCCCGATGAAGGCGCCGCGCTGCTGGTCTGCAATCACGTGTCCTTCGTCGACGCGTTGCTGATCGGTGGCGCGGTGCGTCGGCCGATTCGCTTCGTGATGTACTACAAGATCTACAACCTGCCAGTGCTCAATTTCATCTTTCGCACCGCCGGGACGATTCCGATTGCCGGGCGCCAGGAAGACATTCATATCTACGAAAGCGCTTTTACACGCATCGCTCAATACCTGCAGAACGGCGAGTTGGTGTGTATCTTCCCCGAAGGAAAATTGACGGCCGATGGTGAGATCAATGAGTTCAAGGGCGGACTGACGCGCATTCTTCAGGAAACACCTGTGCCGGTGATTCCCCTGGCGTTGCAGGGATTGTGGGGCAGTTTCTTCAGTCGTGACCCGAACAAGGGGCTGTTTCGCCGGTTGTGGTCGCGGGTGACGTTAGTGGCGGGACCGGCGGTCGCCGTTGAGGTGGCGGAACCGGCGAAGTTGCAGGCGTTGGTGGGGGAGTTGCGCGGGGCTGTCAGATAACGAGAGACGCCTTGTGAAAGTAGGTATGTGAGAGCAAAGCTTGCTCGCGATAGCGTCCTTGAGACCGCCTCGCGGGCAAGCCTTGCTCCCACAGGTCTAGCCCTACAAGCCTAGAAGTCTACAGAGATTGTTCCTGCAGGTGAGCTCAGGCGCTGGCCTTAAGCCCGATCAACCCGGCAACGATCAACGCCACACTGGCTAGCCGAACCAGCGCCATGGATTCACCAAACAGAATGATTCCGGCAATCACCGTGCCCACGGCACCGACACCGGTCCAGATGGCATAGGCCGTGCCCAGGGGCAACTCCTTCATCGCAAGGCCCAGCAGGCCAAGGCTGATAGCCATGGCCGCAACGGTCAATACGGTAGGGAGCGGGCGGCTGAAACCGTCGGTGTACTTCAGGCCGACAGCCCAACCGACTTCGAACAGGCCGGCAAAAAACAGAATGATCCAGGACATCACACACCTCCATCGATGGATGGGGTCGTCCCCGGATTTAGGTCGATCGAGTGGCGGGGTCGTCCCCGCGATGGGCATATAGATTGCCCATTATTGACCACTCGATCAAGTCTGTCTTTCAGTCCGCCGCTTGGCGGGCGAGCAGTTCACGGTCCTGCTTTTCGCTCATACGGCGGAAATACGTCGAGAGCAGCGCCCCGGAAATATTGTGCCAGACGCTGAACAGCGCGCTGGGCACCGCTGCCAGCGGCGAGAAATGCGCACTGGCCAGGGCTGCGCCCAGACCGGAGTTTTGCATGCCCACCTCCAGCGACAAGGTCTTGCGCTGGGCCAGTGGCAACCCGAACAGGCGAGCGGTGAAGTAACCCAACAGGTAACCGAAGCTGTTATGCAGCATCACGATCGCCATAATCAGCAGGCCGGACTCGGCGATCTTCGCCTGACTGGCCGCCACTACCGCCGCCACAATGATCACGATGCTCACTACCGAGATCAGCGGCAGCACTTCCACCGCGTGACGAACCCGCTCTCCCAGCAGGCGTTGAGCAACGATGCCCAGCACGATAGGCAGCAGTACGATCTGCAGGATCGACCAGAAAAGCGCCGAGAACGACACCGGCAACCAGGCGGAAGCCAGCAGCCAGATCAGCGCCGGGGTCAGCAAAGGCGCGAGCAGGGTGGTGATGGCCGAAAGCGACACGGCCAAAGCCAGGTCGCCGCGGGCCAACCAGGTCATGACATTGGAGGAGGTGCCGCTCGGACAGCAACCCACCAGAATCACCCCGACGGCAATCTCCGGTGGCAGGCTGAATACTTGGCAGAGCAGCCACGCCACGCCAGGCATGATGACAAATTGTGCAATCACCCCCAGGACCACCCGCCCTGGATGACGGCCCACTTCGGCAAAGTCCTCCAGCTTGAGCGCCAGGCCCATGCCGAACATCACCAGCCCCAGCAAGGGGACGATGGCGACTTTCAGGTCGACGAACCATTGCGGTAGCAAGAATGCCAGCACGGCAAAAAACAGCACCCAGTAAGCGAAGGTATTGCCGACAAAACGACTCAATGCAGCCAGTGCGCGCATGACCTGATCCTTATTATTAAGTAGCACCACAAAAACAATGTGGGAGCGAGCCTGCTCGCGATGGCGGAGTATCAGGCAACCTGTCGGTAACTGTCACTCTGCCATCGCGAGCAGGCTCGCTCCCACAAGGGTAATCATTGGGCTGTCAGATCCCCTGAGGCATCTCTTCACCACCCAACGCTTCTACCAGCGCCGGCAGGAACTCGCCAAACGTCAACATCATCAGCGTGAAGCTGGCGTCCAGTTGGCCGAGGGCCTCGTCGCCGCCGTCCTGTTCCGCCTGATCCTGCAGCAAGTCTTCGAATTTCAGGCGCTTGACCACCATTTTGTCGTCGAGCACGAAAGACAGCTTGTCCTGCCAGGCCAGCGACAGTTGGGTCACCACCTTGCCGGTGTTCAAGTGCAACTGGATTTCGTCGCTGGTCAGGTCCTGACGCTTGCAACGCACAATGCCGCCATCTTCGTGTGTGTCGCGCAGCTCGCATTCATCCAGCACGAAGAAATCGTCGGCGGCTTTCTGAGTCTTGACCCAGTCGGTCATGATGGCGGTGGGTGCGGTTTTCACGGTCAGTGGGCGCACCGGCAGCGAGCCGAGGACTTCGCGCAGGGTGGAGAGCAGGTCTTCGGCGCGTTTCGGGCTGGCGGAGTTGACCAGGATCAGACCCTGTTTCGGTGCGATGGCAGCGAAGGTGGACGAGCGACGAATGAACGCGCGAGGCAGAAACGCCTGGATGATTTCATCCTTGAGCTGGTCCCGTTCCTTTTTATAGACCTTGCGCATTTGTTCGGCTTCGATCTCTTCGACCTTTTCTTTCAGGGCATCGCGTACGACGCTGCCTGGCAGGATGCGTTCTTCCTTGCGTGCGGCGATCAGCAGGAAATCCTGGCTGATGTGCACCAGAGGTGCGTCTTCGCCTTTACCGAACGGCGCGACGAAACCGTAAGTGGTCAACTCCTGGCTTGCACATGGACGCGCCAGTTTGCTGGCCAGTGCAGTTTCCAACGCCTCGGCATCAAAAGGCAGATCTTGGGTCAGGCGATAGATAAGCAGGTTTTTGAACCACATGGGGTGAGTCTCTCCTTTATACAAAGGGGGGCATTATTCTCTTCGCGGCGCCATAGGCCAACCCTTCGCTAAGCCTTTGGAAGGCCTGAAAAAATTAAATTAAAAAGTGCTTGCCAGCTTTGAGGACGCTCCGTAGAATGCGCGCCACACCGAAAGCGAAGGGTGATTAGCTCAGCTGGGAGAGCGTCTGCCTTACAAGCAGAATGTCGGCGGTTCGATCCCGTCATCACCCACCATTCGCTCCAAAGTGTTACGCGCAGCGGTAGTTCAGTCGGTTAGAATACCGGCCTGTCACGCCGGGGGTCGCGGGTTCGAGTCCCGTCCGCTGCGCCATATTCGGTAATCTGGAACACTGAACGCCAGATCACCACAGAAAGCCCGCTAACGCGGGCTTTTTGCTGTTTGCAGTTCCTGCGGTGCACGTTAATCACATTTTTTGCTGAATAGTTAATTAAATCAGCACGTTACGAAAATTTGTGAGAGAATGCGCCCCGCATCGAAAGTGAAGGGTGATTAGCTCAGCTGGGAGAGCGTCTGCCTTACAAGCAGAATGTCGGCGGTTCGATCCCGTCATCACCCACCAAGCTTTCAATGTTACGCGCAGCGGTAGTTCAGTCGGTTAGAATACCGGCCTGTCACGCCGGGGGTCGCGGGTTCGAGTCCCGTCCGCTGCGCCATATTCGCTTCCACTTAGGCCCACTGAACGCCTGGAAGCTACCGAATAAGCGGCCTTTGGCCGCTTTTTTCGTTTATGGCGTTTCATCGCAATCCATCAGCAGCCCAGCAAACGGCACGGCCGTGATATAGCAGGTGCTGCCCCTCGGCGGATATGAGCATCAAATGGGTATGTGGGTCGTCGACAAGACCTGGCGCAACCCCATGAACGAGCGGATCTGCCGAACACCGGGCAGGTAAAGCAACTGTTCGGCATGCAGCCGATTGAAGCTGTGGCTGTCCTTGGTTCGCAGCAACATGAAATAGTCGAATTCTCCCGTCACCACATGGCATTCCATACAGCCGGATACCTTTTGTGCGGCCGCCTCGAAATCTGCAAAGGATTGCGGTGTGGAGCGGTCCAGTACCACGCCGATCAACACCACCATTCCCGCGTCCAGCGCCTCACTGTCCAGCAATGCAACGATGCCCTTGATCAGGCCGGCCTGCTTGAGCCGTTCGACGCGCCTGAGGCAAGCCGGCGCGCTCAGTTTCACCTTCTCTGCAAGCGCCACATTGGAGATGGAGGCATCGCGCTGCAGGGTCTTGAGAATCGCTCGGTCGGTTCGATCAAGCGGTTGCGGCGCCGCAGCTGTTTCTTCAGGCTTCTTGTGATTATTTGTTGCGCTCATCTCTCTTCCCGAACAACTAAAGTATGTTCTGTAATTGTTTGCGTAAATAATAGTTCTTTAAGTACCTTAAACTTGCAACACATATTTTTCATATTCTTCTTAATATTGAACTCATCGAAGCCCCCCTGAAATAGCCTGGAAGGCAGCCTTTGTCTTTCGGCCTGGTGCTTGGATATTCAATACACAAGGAGCAGAGTCATGAACCTGAATCGTTTCGAACGTTATCCGCTGACCTTTGGTCCCTCTCCCATCACCCCCTTGAAGCGTCTCAGCGAACATTTGGGCGGCAAGGTGCAGTTGTATGCCAAGCGTGAAGACTGCAACAGTGGCCTGGCTTTCGGCGGGAACAAAACCCGCAAGCTTGAATACCTGATTCCCGAAGCGCTTGAGCAAGGCTGCGATACCCTGGTTTCCATCGGCGGAATCCAGTCGAACCAGACCCGCCAGGTAGCCGCCGTCGCTGCTCACCTGGGCATGAAGTGCGTACTGGTGCAGGAAAACTGGGTGAACTACTCCGATGCGGTGTATGACCGGGTAGGCAATATCGAGATGTCCCGGATCATGGGTGCAGAGGTACGTCTGGACGCCGCCGGGTTTGACATCGGCATTCGTCCCAGCTGGGAGAAGGCCATGAGCGATGTGGTCGAGCGAGGCGGCAAGCCATTCCCGATCCCGGCGGGGTGTTCCGAGCATCCCTACGGCGGCCTCGGGTTCGTGGGTTTCGCCGAAGAGGTACGGCAACAGGAAAAAGAATTGGGCTTCAAGTTTGACTACATCGTGGTCTGCTCGGTGACCGGTAGTACCCAGGCCGGCATGGTGGTCGGTTTCGCTGCTGACGGTCGCTCGAAGAACGTCATCGGTATCGACGCCTCGGCCAAACCGGAGCAGACCAAGGCACAGATTCTGCGCATTGCCCGGCACACCGCCGAGCTGGTGGAGCTGGGTCGGGAGATCACTGAAGAGGACGTGGTCCTCGATACGCGCTTCGCCTACCCGGAATATGGCTTGCCCAACGACGGCACGCTGGAAGCTATCCGACTGTGCGCGAGCCTTGAGGGCGTACTGACAGACCCGGTGTATGAAGGTAAATCCATGCACGGGATGATTGATATGGTGCGTCGTGGTGAGTTCCCTGAAGGCTCGAAAGTGCTTTATGCGCATTTGGGCGGGGTTCCCGCGCTGAACGCCTATAGCTTCCTGTTCCGCAACGGATGATTGCGCTTCAAGTCCGTAAAGCGTTGACGCTAGCGGTGAGTAAGTTGTGGCGGGGAGCAAACTCCCTTGCCACAGGTTCAATGTCGCACTTGCTGAGCAGCGCGGGACCCGGCCCCATCAGGCGCTATAGCGCTCTTGCAAGACACTTTTTGCCAGGTCCCTGGCCACCGACAAGATCTCCTCCACCTGCTTATCCATCGCAGCATCGGTTAACTCGACCTTACCCAGTTTAACGAAGCGCAATGTGTGGCCGCAGACAGATCCCAGCCAAGTCAGGCTAGGCAGCGGGCTGACTTCGACATCAAGCAGGTAGCAGCCTTTCGATACTGAGCGCAGCAACTGGCTGGCATGACACAGGCTGGATGGATTCGATTCCGATGCCTCAGACCCGGCTCTGAGCCAGTCGAGCATGAACTCATGCGACTGCTTGACGACCAGATAGGCCACCTGGTCCCAGTCCTTGATCGCCAGCTGCAACGTGTCGATGAAGTATTCGGGCAGTTCGGCACTGGTGACAATAACGACACCCACATCCGTTAATGGCGCTTTTATCCAGACTGCGGATTGCGAAATCGTATGCATGAAAGTACTCCCGGTGATGGGTAGAGGCTAATTGCCTCAACGGTTCTCGCCGACGGCCAGAATGGTTGCCACCAAGGCCTGGGCGCGTGGAACCAGCGTGTCCAGTTCCAGGTATTCACGATCGGTGTGGACTTTGCCACCCACCGGCCCCAGACCACACAGGGTTGGAATGCCCAAGCTGGCGGTGAACCCGGAATCGGCGCAGCCGCCGGTGAATTCGCCCTCGACACTGAAGCCTAGCGCCAGTGCTTGTTGTTGATAGATGTGCAGCAGTTGCTCGCTGTGCCGTGCTTCCATCGGCAGGAAGGTCGTCGCTTCCTTGAGGATGGCGCTCGTGCCGGGCAGTTCCTCTTCAGCGACGATGCCTTGGATGGCGGCGAATATCTGCTCCCAGTGTTGCGACTCGATAAACCGTACATCCAGCTTGGCCGAGGCGTTGGGCGCGACAGTGTTGCTGGAGGTGCCGCCGGCGATCAGCCCGATATTGGTGGTGATGCCTGCGGGGTAATCGGTCAGGGCATGCAGTTTGACGATCTTTCGGGCCAGCGCCTCGATGGCGCTGGCCCCGTCGGCATGGTTGACGCCGGCGTGCGCAGCGCGGCCACTGACTTCGATGACCAGTGTGGCCCCGCCTTTACGGGCGCTGACCACATTGCCGCTGGCCCGGCCCGGCTCGGTATTGAGTACGGCGCGGGCTGATTTGGCGGCGCTTTCGATATGGCTGCGAGCGCTGCCAGAGCCGATTTCTTCGTCACCGGTATAGAGCACCTGCACCGGGCAGGGCAAAGGACCGGCGCGCTTGAGTGCCTTGAGGGCGAAGCAGTTGAGCACCAACCCACCTTTCATGTCGGCTACGCCGGGGCCGTAGGCGAGGTCGCCATCGCGGCTGAAGCCACGGGTGGTGGTCGTGCCCTTGGGGAATACCGTGTCGCGATGGCCCAGCAACAGCACCGGCTTGCCAGCCTCGCCGGGCACTTGGGCAAGCAGTACGTCGCCAAAACCTTCGACCGGCATACGCTTGAGCTCGATACCGTCGGCCTCCAGTTCCGCTGCGAGCAATGCGCCCACGGCATCGACCCCCGCCTTGTCATAGCTGTTGGAATCGGTATCGACCAGACGCTGCAACAACGACTCCATGGCGGGGCGCTGGCCGGCGAGCCAGTCCAGTGCCTGTTGGTGGGTCTCGCTCATTGCGCACGCTCCCGTGCCCGATGCTCCTCGCTCAGACGTGCCGCATCGTTACCCAGGTCCCAGAACAGCCCGGCCATGATCTGCAGACTTTCTTTGACCACCGGTGCCAGCAAGTGCTCGTTGGGCGCATGTTGTGAACAGGCCGGGTACGAATGCGGCACCCACAAGGTCGGCAGGCCGAGCACGTCGGCAAACACGTCGTTGGGCAATGAGCCGCCAAGGTTGGGCAGCAGCGCCGGTTTCTTTCCGGTGGTTTGCGTCAACGAGTCGAGCGCCCAGTTGACCCATGGGCTTTGCGGGTCGAGCCGGGTGGCGTGCATGACATCGATGCGGCTTTGCGTGACCTCGACATTGTTGAAACCATGGGCGTCCAGGTGAGCGCGCACGGCGGGGATAAAGGTCGTGTAATCGCTGTTTACCACAAAGCGGATATGGCAGTGAGCGTTGGCCTTGCCGGGGATTGCATGCACCGGGGCGTCTGGATTGCCAGTCTTGAAGGCAATGACATCGAGGGTGTTCCAGCCAAAGACTTTCTCGCTCAGCGACAGATCCGGGTGGCCCCAGTTGGCGTCGATTTGCGGATCATCCGGCCCGCCACCGACTTCGATGTCGGCCAGCGCCTGTCGCACCGAATCCGGCAGTGCGCTGGGCTGCAAGCCCTCGACTTTTACCCGGCCATGTTCGTCGATCATGCTGGCGATGGCGTTGGCCAGGATGATGCCGGGATTGGCCAGCAGCCCGCCCCAATTACCGGAGTGGTGTGCGCCTTCGCGCAGATTGACCGCCAGCTCGAAGTTGAACACCCCGCGTGAGCCTAGAAAAATGGTAGGCCGTGTTGCGGCCAGACGCGGGCCGTCCGAGGCGATGAATATATCCGCCGCCAGCTCCTTGCGGTGGGCGGCACAGAACGCATTGAGGCCGGGGGAACCTTCTTCTTCGCCCATTTCCAGCAGCAGTTTGACGTTGAAGCCGAGCTTGCCTTCGCGGGCCTTGAGGGTCTGCTCCAGCGCGGTGATGTTGATCAGGTGCTGGCCTTTGTTATCGGCGGTGCCGCGCCCGTACCAGCGATCACCTTCGACGGTGACTTGCCACGGTGACAAGCCTTCACGCCATTGCGCCGCATAGCCGCGCACCACATCACCATGACCATAGCTGAGTACGGTGGGCAGCCCCGGGTGTTCAATGCGCGTGGCGATCATGAATGGTCCGCGTTCCGCTACCGGGTTGTCGTAGATTTTTACGCTGAAACCCAGCGCCTCGACATGCGGAGTGATGAACTCGTTGAGGTAGCGATACAACTCAGGTTGGCTGTCTTGCGCCTGGCTTTCGGTGGGCAGGGCGACACTACGTTCGAGCAGGTTGAAAAAAGCACCGTTGTCGAACTGTTCGAGGGTGTTGCTGATGGCCTGGGAACGACTCATGAGTGGACAAGCTCCAGTGTTTGGGTGGGACTGTCGTGCAGGTGGCAACGTACGTTGCCGCCGATAATTGGATCGTTGGCCGGATAGGCCGTTTTGCAACGGTCCATGCAGTTCGGGCAGCGCGGGTGAAAGGTGCAGCCGGATGGCGGGGACATCGGGTTGGGGAAGGCGCCGTGCAGGCCGATGTCTGGAATGCCCAAGCGCGGATCGGGGGTGAGTACCGAATCCAGCAAGGCGCGGGTATACGGATGGCCGGGTTCGGCGAACAGCGACTGGCGGGTGCGTTCTTCGACAATACGCCCCAGATACATCACGGCCACCCGGTCGGCGAGGTGCTCG
Source organism: Pseudomonas sp. N-137 (assembly GCF_034555295.1). NCBI lineage: Bacteria > Pseudomonadati > Pseudomonadota > Gammaproteobacteria > Pseudomonadales > Pseudomonadaceae > Pseudomonas > Pseudomonas sp. N-137. The sequence goes on along the minus strand of NZ_JAXUDQ010000004.1, from coordinate 105,954 downwards.
ATAACCGCCAGGTTGTGGCTGATCAGCAGATAGGTCAGGCCGAATTCGCGCTTGAGGTCTTGCAACAGATTGAGTATCTGCGCTTGCACTGACACGTCCAGCGCCGAAGTCGGCTCGTCGCAGATCAACACATCAGGACGCATGACCAGCGCCCTGGCAATCGCCACGCGCTGGCGCTGGCCGCCGGATAACTGGGCTGGATAGCTATCGATCACGCGCTTGGGAAGGCCGACTACATCCAGCATTTGTTCGGTTTTCTTGCGGCGCTCGGTGGCCGTGCCGATGTCGTGGACGATCAACGGCAGGGTGATGATTTCGCGCAGGGTCTTGCGGGGGTTCAGCGATGAATACGGATCCTGGAAGATCGGCTGGATACGCCGGGACATCTCCTTGCGATCTGTTGCTGCCAGATGTTTGCCATTGACCAGCACGTCGCCTTGAGTGGGCTGTAGCAGGCCGAGCAGGATCTTGGCCAGGGTGCTTTTGCCGCAACCGGACTCACCCACCAGACCGAGGGTTTCACCGCGCATCAGGCGCAGTGATACGCCATCAACCGCTTTCAGTGTGGCGGCAGGTTTGAAAAAGCCTTTGCTGATACGGAACTCGCGACGGATATCGCACAGCTCCAGAGCGATGTCTTTTTTCATGACCGGGCACTCTCTTTGATCAGGATCGGTTTTGGCCCAGAAGCCGCCAGCAGGCAGCGCGCCATATGTCCGTCCTGTTGCACTTCGGGCACGTCCCGGGCACACGCCTGGACGGTGTGCGCGCAACGATTGCGAAAGGCACACCCGTGTTGTTCACCCACCAGGCTCGGCACCAGACCGGGAATCGAACCCAGCGCTTCGCCCGGTTTGGTCCGCCCTGGAATCGGGATGCTGGCCAGCAGGCCACGGGTGTACGGATGCCGCGGGTTCTCGAAGAGTTGTCGGGCGGGAGCGCTTTCGACGATTTCCCCGGCATACATCACGGCCACCCGGTCGGCGATGCGGGCCACCAGGCCAAGGTCGTGGGTGATAAAGATCACCGCCAGCCCCAGTTCTTTCTGAATATCGCGGATCAGGCGCAGGATTTGCGCCTGAATGGTCACGTCCAGTGCGGTGGTCGGCTCGTCAGCGATGATCAGGTCGGGCTCGCACATCAACGCCATGGCGATAATCACCCGCTGGCGCAACCCCCCGGAGAGTTGATGCGGGTACTGACGCAGACGCTCGCCGGCATTGCTGATGCCGACTTTTTCCAGCATCTGCGCGGCGCGGGCCAGCGCATCCTTGCGCGACACCTTGCGGTGCCGGGTCAACACTTCACTGAGCTGGTCGCCAATGCTGTAGGCCGGGTTCAGCGCGGTCATGGGCTCCTGGAAGATCATCGCCAGGCGGTTGCCGCGCAGGTCGCACATGCTTCGCTCGCTCTGGCCGAGCAGGTCGATGCCGTCCAGTGTCAGTCGGCTGGCGGTGCGCTTGGCCTTGCGGGGCAGCAGGTCCATGAGTGCCAGCGAGGTCAGGGATTTGCCGCAGCCGGACTCTCCGACAATGCACAGCATCTCGCCGCGCTCGACCTGGAAATCCAGGCCGCGCACCGCATGCAGCATGTCATCCGCAGTCGGGTTATGGCCCATGGGAATGTCCACCCGCAGGTTTTCAACATGGAGTAGTGCCATGTCCGGTACTCCTCTATCAGTCTCAGTTGCGGCCATCGGGCAGGATCAGATCGCGCAGGCCGTCGCCGACCAGATTGATGCCCAGCACCAGAATCATCAGGGCGATGCCTGGGATGGCGATGACCCACGGGGAAAAGAACATGTAGGGTTTGCCCTCTGCGATCATCAGTCCCCAGGACGGCGTCGGCGGTTGTACGCCCACCCCGAGGAACGACAGCGCTGACTCCAGCAGGATCGCGTGGGCCATTTCCAGGGTCGCGACCACGATCAGCGCGCCAACCAGATTGGGCAGGATTTCACTGACCAGAATGCGCAGGGTCGAACAGCCCAGGGCTTGTGCCGAGGCAACATATTCGGCATCGCGAATCTGTTGCACCGAGGCCCGAACCACCACGGCGAAGCGGTCCCAGAGCAGGCAACCGAGCAGAATGATCACCACCTTCAGCGAGCCGCCCATCAACGAGGCAGAGGCCAGGGCCACCATGACCACAGGCAGCGCCAGCCGAGTGGTGATCAGGTAGCTGATAAACGCATCCACCTTGCCACCGTAGTAACCGGCCAGCAGACCCATGACGGTGCCGATGACGCCGGAAATCAGCGCCGCCGCAACGCCGATAAACAGTGAAATACGGGCGCCGTAGAGCAACCGTGAGAGGTAATCGCGGCCCAGCTTGTCGGTGCCCAAGACATATTCCCAAGTGCCGTTAGCCATCCAGACCGGAGGCTTCATGCGCAACATCACGTCTTGCGCATAAGGGTCATAAGGCGCCAGCCATGGCGCGAACAGCGCACCAGCAAAAATGATCAGCAGCAACGCACTGCCGATGGCGAAGCCGCGGTGGCGAAAGCTTTTGCCAAGCACCCGGCTCAGGCTGCTTGGTGGGGGTAGGTAGTCGTTGATCGCCAGGGTAACGGGGGTACTCATGAAGGGCTCCTAGCGCACGCGAATGCGCGGGTCGAGCAGTGCGTTGAGCACATCGGCCAGCAAGGTGAGGATGATGTAGATCACCGCAATCAGCAGGACCACGGCCTGGACTACCGGGAAGTCGTCACGGGCGATGGCGTCCCAGGCGAGTTGTCCGATGCCTTGCAGGGAGAACACGGTTTCGATCACCACCGAACCGCCGAGCATGAAGCCGAACTCCACCGCTGCCAGTGCGACGACCGGAATCAATGCATTGCGCAATGCATGCTTGAACAACACCTGCGCAGGGCGCAGCCCCTTGGCGCGAGCGGTGCGGATGTAATCGCAACTGAGCACATCCAGCATGCCTGCGCGGGTCAGGCGCATGATGGCCGGCGTTGCGTAGTACCCCAAGGCAATGGCCGGCATGACGAAATGCAGCATGCTTGAGTTGCCGGAGACTGGCAGCCACTTGAGCGTCACCGCAAACACTACGATCAGCATCAGCGCAAACCAGAAACTGGGCATTGCCTGGCCCAGTACCGCGATGCTCAAGGCCAATCGATCAACCCAGGTGTCGCGTTTGATCGCGGCCAGTACGCCCAGGGGAATCGCCACCAGCAAGGCGATTCCCAGCGCCATGGCACCTAATCCGAGAGTAATCGGCAAACGGCTGGCGACGAGGTTATAGACCGACTCCTGAAAGAAAAAGGAGTTGCCCAGGTCCAGCCGCAGCAAACCGGCCAGCCAGTTGACGTACTGGGTGGGAAGCGGTTTGTTCAAGCCGTATTGCACACGGATCTGTTCGATCTGTTCGCTGGTGGCTTCCGGCCCGCCAATGGCCGTGGCCAGGTCGCCGGACAGATGCAACAGAGAGAAGCTGATCACCGACACGGTAATGGCGACGCAAAAAGCGATGCCCAGACGGCGTAGAAGGAACCCAAGCATGGCAAGTTTCCTCATGTTCAATGGATGACAGGTGGAGGACGTGGCCGTGGGGGGCTGGCCCACGCGCCACGGAATCGCTCGCTCAATCCGCCCGGTTGCGGATTACTTCCAACTGGACTGAACGAAACGCGGCAGTTCATCCGGATACGGCGTGAATGCCAGTTCGGAGGTGTAGGCGTAGTTCATCGAGTAGTTGAACAGCGGGGCCCAGTACGCCTGTTCGCTGATGCGCTGCAACGCCTTGCGGTAGTTGTCCTTGCGCACTTGCGGATCGAGGGCGTTATCGGCGCTCTGCAACCAGTTTTGGACTTGCGGGTCTTTGATGTTGTCGTCCGGATTGCCCTTGAACCAGGTGCCGGCCGACGCCGAAGTGTCGAGGATCGAGAACGAGCCCCAGGCCTGGAACGACATGGGCACCTTACCGCCACGTTGCTGATCACGCAGGGCGGCGTACTTCAAGTAGCGCAGCTTGGCGTTGATGCCCACCGCGCGCAGGTTACCGATGATGGCTTCGACGTAATCACGGTCGCGATAAGCGAATATTTCCGTCTCGAAGCCATTTGGGTAACCGGCCTCGGCGAGCAGCGCGCGGGCTTTGGCCGGGTCAAAGTTGTAGACAGTGGCCGCAGAGGTATCGCAACCGAACTGGCGTGGATAACACGCAACCTGTAAGGGCTTGGCTTCGCCACCCACCAACTGCGTCGCCAGTGCCTCGCGGTTGATTGCATGGTTGATCGCTTGACGCACCTTGAGGTTTTTCATTGGCGAGTTTTCGCTGGAGGTGCCTCGAGCATCAAGAATCAGGAAACCGATGCGCATGGTTTCGGCGCTGGTCACGGTGAGGTTCGGTATACCTTTGAGGTCGATTGCCTGATCCGAGGTGACGCGCCAGATCCAGTCGACACCGCCGGTCATCAACTCGGCCAGGCGAGTTTCTGCATCCGGGATTACCCGAAACTTGAGGTGAGCGATATGTGGCTTGCCTTGTGGGCTGTCCGCAAAGTAGTCCTTGTTGATCGCCATGCTCACGCCTTCGCCAGCCACCACCGACAGGGCCTTATACGGTCCGGTGCCCACTGGCTTGCGACTGAATTCGGCCAGGCCGACCTTCTCGAAGTATTGCTTGGGGAACATCGGAACGGCGTTGGACAGGTATTCCAGCGCAGGAGGGAAAGGCTTCTTCAAATACAGGCGGACACTGTAGTCACCGGTTTTTTCGGCGCTCTTGATCCAGTCTACGTTTTGCACGGTCACGACTTTCGCTTCGGGCGACACCACGTAGTTGAGGGTGAACACCACGTCGTCGGCGGTGAAGGGGTCGCCGTTGTGAAATTTGACGCCTTTGCGCAGCTCAAGGTCGATGGTGGTGTCGTCGACCTGTTTCCAACCGGTGGCCAGCATGGGCTTGTATTCGCCGCTGGTGGGATCGCGGTAGATCAGGTTGTCCCAGATCAGCCGGCCGAGAATCACTCCTTCGCGCAGATCGTTGTGATAGGGGCTGACGTTTTCAGGTTCGCTGTCGGAAGCGTAAACCAGGGTGTCGTTGGCTTTGTCGGCATGAGCCGCAAAGCTGTTGATCAAACCCATCAGCGCGATACTGCAGGCGAAACCTTTGATGCCCATGCCGTCGTCTCCGTTGGCGAGAGTGGTTGAATCAAAGGGCAGCGAATCGCAAATGCGGTAAATGAGGAGGAGAAGCTCAGGCGATGTTTTTTTTGGTCTGGACACGAATGTAGGGAAAGGCTATCAATGCCACAAGTACAATCTTTCGATACTTTCTTTGCCAAAAAGGCAATGCTCGGAGGTTCCGATGCAGCTGTATGGCGTGCAGTCCACGGCATTGCGCTATTTCCTGGAAGTAGCCAGGTGCGGATCGGTCAGTGAAGCTTCGCTGCGGCTCAATGTTGCGGCGTCAGCGGTGAGCCGACAGATTTCCAAGCTTGAGTTGGCTCTGGATGCCAGCCTGTTTGAGCGTCGTGCCCGAGGCATGGTGCTCAGCGAGGCCGGGACGCGATTGGCGGCTTATGCGCGCAAGTCGCAACTTGAGGCTGAGCAGGTGGTGCTGGAAATTACCGAGCTGCATGGCTTGCAACGGGGGCATGTGCATGTCGCCTGCTCGGAAGGTTTTGCCCTGGAATACATGCCTAGGAGCATCAGCGCATTCAGGCGTGAGTACCAGGGCATCCATTTCACATTGGAGGTTTGCGCGCCTGCGCAAGCGACTGAAAAAGTACGTTCCGGCGAAGCCGATCTGGCGATGACCTTCAGCCTGTCGCCGCAGAAGGAAATCAAGGTCGAACATGTCTTGAGCGGGGCGATTTTTGCAGTGGTTTCCAATTCCCACCCCTTGGCCGGGCGTGAAGCGGTCAGCCTCGCCGAGTTGCAACCCTGGCCCATTGCGTTGCCCAAGGCCGATACCACGATACGGCAACTGTTCGACATTTGTTGTGGTGTACAGGGGTTGTTGTTCGATCCGGTACTGACCACCAATTACGTGGCCGCGCTTTACAGCTTCGTCCGCGAGGAAGGCGTCATTAGCCTGGCCAGCGAGATGACCTTGCACAAACAGGTGGCGGACAAGCAGTTGCAGTGCCTGCCAATCCTGGATGAAGGGATGCAGGCACGGCGCATCGAACTGCAAAGCATGGCTGGACGCAATTTGCCGGCGGCGGTTTCTGCGTTCAAGGATTTTCTGATTGCAGAACTGGTGAACACCAAGCACGGTTGAAGTCGCGAGGCAACGGCGCAAGGCTGTTCGCTTATCCCCGATGGGCTGCGCAGCAGCCCCCAAAAAAATGACTGAACCCCACGCCCCGTTATTTACTGCTCGGCATTACGCCGATGACGGTAATCGCTGACCGCCTCATACACCGCTTTGCGCAAACGGTTGATGCCGCCGATGGGGCGATGGGCCTCAATGCCGAACCACGGGTTGAAGGACTGGTTGTCGCAGGCCAGGTTCAGCTTGGGTGTATCGAAATCCTGGGCCGGCACGGTGATTCGCGCCACTGTCTCGAACGGTGCGTCACTTTCTCGCCATTCAATACTGGTGTCTTCGATCGGCATGAACTTGCTCGGGTCCTGGCGCTGGATCTGCAGGACAAAACACGCCGGTATCCGGTCTGTGGATAACTGTTGCGTCAGTGCACTTCGCAAGAAATTCGGCAGTGCCTGGTTTTGTGCGGGCAGGGTGTAGCTCGGGCAGTTATCCGGGTCGGGCGCTACGCGAAATTTCGCGTTGGCCTCGCCAAACTTGTAGGGCGATACCGAAAAATACGTGGTCTGGGTCGGGCTGTCAGGGGCCGGTGAAAGTGTCTCCAGGGCGATGAACAGGTGGCGGATCTGCCAGCTCCGGGGATCCAGGCTCGGAAAGAACGCCATCGCCTTTTTTCCATCGGCCTGGGCGGCTACATTTTGACGATATTCGGCGACATCGCTGACGAAGAAGTTCGGATGATTGAACATCACAAAATCCTGTTCACCTTGTGACTGTCGGTCCCCCAGCAATTGTTTGCCCGGCACGCCCAGCAGCTTGATCGCCATCCCTCGCGCATCGCGCAGGCTGTCGAACTGTGGGTAGGCGTTGCCGTTGGACAAGCGAATCGTCGCTTGCCAGACCTTCCCCGGCTCGGCAAATACACCCTGGCGCAACGGTGCTGGCAGATTGTCCGGCACCTGCACTTGCGCCATGACGCAGCCGTGGGCTTTGGCATGGGCATCGCGCAGGTAGCGCGTGCCTTCGCGGTGCTGATCGACGATACGGATGGCGGTCTGGATGATGTCCTGGGTCATGGCCGCTTCGCCGGGTGGAATCTGCTCTTTATCCGAGACCGGCCCGCTGTGTTGCCAGGCGAACCAGGCCGTGGCCAGCGCCCAGCCGAGCAGCCCGATGCCCAGCAACCACAGGAGCGTCTTGCCCAAAAAGGCGCCGAGGCGCAGCCAGAGCGTAATCAGCATGGGTCAATCCTTTTGCCTGAGGGGTTCATCATCACAGTTGCGACTCCAGCGGCCCGCCCAGTACCTTGAGGTACTCCAGCAACGCCCAGCGTTCCTGTGGCTGCAGCAGCCGACCGATCACGCCGTTACCCCGCTCACCAGCGCGAAACTCATGACCACTGTTGTGGTTGCCGGTGATCCGGGTGTCGAACAAAAAGCCATTCGTGAAGGCTTCTGTGCGATAGCCCAGGTGCCGTGGGTCGTATTCGAAGCTGCCTTTATAGAAGGTGATCGCCCGTTCGTCCTGAGGGGACAGCAACTGATAGATCGTCGGCACCGAGCCGTTATGCAGGAAGGGCGGCGTGGCCCAGACGCCAGCCAGGGGCCGGGCTTTGTAGGCGCGCAGCTCGCGCACGCCGATGGGCAGGCCAAAACCGTCCAGCGCCGGGCGCTCCAGCGGTGTGACGCCCGCGTCACGGTAAGCCCGCTCTTCCACGAACGCGGTAACGTAGGCCAAGCCTTTGGCGACCGAAACCTGGCTCAAATCCAGCGGCGTCGTCGGGGTCGGATGCAGTTGTACGTCCAGTTTGGCCAGTTCGGCCGGATCCCATTGCAGGCTGGTCAGATCGAAACGGTGGTCGGCAATGTTGTTAGCGGTACCCGGATCGGTGCCGATCACCTTCACCGGCAACATGTTCAGGTGCTGGACGGGCCTGTCAGGACCTTGAACCACGTTGGGGACATGGCAGCCGGCACAGTTTTCGACGAACAGCGCCCGGCCTTGTGCGGCCAACGGCATATCGATAGGGCCAAGCAGTTCCTGAGGCCACTCCGGGGCCTTGAGCAACTGCAGGGTTTCTTCAATCGTGTGCAGATCGCGAACGCGCACGCTGGAGGGGTATCGCGCATCACCTTGCAATGGTTTGCCCTGGGCGTCGAAGAAATTCAACGTGGCGCCGACACCCAGTGCTTCGCCGACGTTGCGGGCCATCGGTTGCTGGGCCGAACCGTTCCACTGCACCCAGTCGAATGTCCATATGTCCCACAACTGCGGGTAATCCACAGGTGCGTTGGCGACCCGGTAATTCTTGTCGGAGATGGCATCGCCGAAGCTGGCATTGGCAATCCGTCCAAAGGCATCTGTACGGCCAGGTCCTTCTTCGGTGGGGTAGAGGCCGCGATGAGTGTCGTTCCAAGCCACACGCAGGAACGTATCCAGAGAGGCTTTGAATGATTTGCGCAGCTGTTCATGGCGGGCGTCGTAGTCCTGCCCCAGGACCTGGCGTGCAAAGCGTTCGAATTTCCAGGGGTTGTAGTAGGTCGAGGCCAGGCTGGCGACCAATGCTTGTCCGAAACTGCCACCGCGTAATGTAGGAACGCTGGAAGGCAGGACGTGCTGGGCCGAGCCCCCGTCGATCCGTATCGCCTGGCCCTTGAAGCGCAGCTCACCGGTGTGACAGGCGGCGCAGGTGATATCCAGGAACTGGTCGGCGCTGCCCGGATTCTGGTGGCGGGTGAAACCTACGGGCAGATTGCCGGGATTGTCCGCCGAGGGTTTCTGCGCCGGGTCCACCAGAAAGCCGAATCGAGCCAGGTATTCAGGCGAAGCGAAGCGCTGTTGCGAGAACGGCAATTCGAGGGCGGTGAACCAGTCGTAGCGCAGGCCTTTGACTTGAGTGCCCTGAGGGGTGAAATAGTACGTCTGGCGTTCGGCGGCGCTCCATTGATCCAGATAATGCACCTGTTCTACCGGTGTATAGGTCGGCAGACGAGGATTGGCAACGTAATAGAGCACCACGGCCACGGCGATGACGAGCAGCGCAAGGAGCAACAAGAGAAGGCGAGATAGCAGGCGCACAGTAACGTCCTTGTTTTTTTTGATATGCCCTTATGCCTCAGTGCCGCGTGGCCGGCAAGTGGCCATTACCGATGGGGCTGCGGGGGAGTGGCAATTTGTCCCTGTACGTAATAGATGACAGATGCTTCATCCGCCCAGGATTAAAAAGCGTTTGGGACCGTGAACTTATCAGTGCTTTGCTGCTCACATGCCGGTAGCCATTGGTCGTGGCCGCCTGATAAGCTCGCGGCTTTACTCGATTGCCCTTTTGGCGCATGAACAAGGAAATAGCATGAAACAGCATCGGTTGGCGGCGGCGGTGGCCCTGGTTGGCCTGGTACTCGCGGGTTGTGACTCGCAGACCAGCGTAGAGCTGAAAACCCCGGCGCAGAAAGCTTCCTACGGCATTGGCCTGAACATGGGCAAAAGCCTGGCTCAGGAAGGTATGGATGACCTGGATTCCAAAGCAGTGGCCCAGGGCATCGAAGATGCCGTCGGCAAGAAAGAACAGAAGCTGAAAGACGAAGAACTGGTCGAAGCCTTTGCCGCACTGCAAAAGCGTGCCGAAGAGCGTATGGCCAAGATGAGCGAAGAGTCGGCAGCCGCCGGCAAGAAATTCCTCGAGGAAAACGGCAAGAAGGAAGGTGTTACCACCACCGCTTCCGGCCTGCAGTACGAAGTGGTCAAGAAAGCCGACGGCCCTCAGCCTAAGCCGACTGATGTCGTGACTGTTCACTACACCGGTAAGTTGACTGACGGTAAGGTGTTCGACAGCTCCGTGGAGCGTGGCAGCCCGATTGACCTGCCGGTCAGCGGTGTGATCCCGGGTTGGGTCGAAGGCCTGCAACTGATGCATGTCGGCGAGAAGTACAAACTGTACATCCCGAGCGAACTGGCCTACGGCGCCCAAAGCCCGAGCCCGGCCATCCCCGCCAATTCGGTTCTGGTGTTTGACCTGGAACTGCTGGGGATCAAGGATCCGGCAAAAGAAGACGCAGCCAAGTAACCGCGGCTGCTATAACGACAACGCCTCGCTTATGCGGGGCGTTGTCGTATCCGGGCGTTGGTAAACGGCAAAAAACCGAACGCTCGGCGCGGGTTATAGTCATAGGCAATACAGACGCTGTGCTAGACCCAGTCGGGCCGTCAAGTCAATGAAATATTGGGTTTTTTTATGTGAGTAAAAAACGCCCGATCTGACTGGGGGCCTTATTTGACGGGGGCTTCAGCGCGTAAATGCAGCTCTGTTCACAAGGTTATCCACAATTTGTGTGGATAACATTTCAGTGGGAGAAAACATGAAGGCTCCGTGGAATTTTGCGCGTTTTCTGCCTCTGGCAGGACGACTGCTGGCCCGCGGTCGATTGCCGACGTTGTTGTTTGCCGTCGCCAGCAAAGGCGCCCGAGAGGGCGGTCGGTTAGGCAAGCTCAAGGAGGATCTGCGTTTGCTGCAGGCCCTGTGCCTGGCCTACTGGCGTGGCGAATATCGGGCCGTCAGCGCCAAGTCGCTGCTGTCGATCGTGGCCGGACTGATGTACTTCCTCAGCCCCCTGGACGCGATTCCGGATTTCCTGCCCATGTTCGGCATGTTTGACGATATCGCCGTACTGGCGTGGATCATGAAGACCCTCGACAGTGAACTCGAAGCCTTCCGCGCCTGGCGTTATCGGCAATCCCCCGAAAAGCTCGCTCAAGTCGAGCGGCTTCCCGACACCCCGGAACAGCTCCAGCTCCAAGGGCAGAAAAAGCACTGATCCGGTTCTGTTTGCCTTATGAGATTGATCGCCCCGCGACCTTAGCCGCTATTAGGATTACACTTCCAAGGAAAAAGCTGACTCGCTAAGTGTTGTTGTCCTACGGGGTAGACATGGATATTCAAATAATCACACGCGACGGAGAGCCCGAATACGCGGTTTTACCGTGGGATCAGTACCAGTCGCTATTGAAGGCAGCCGGCATCAATCAAGCTCCGCCGCAGGAAGCCACAGTCCGTCACGCGGCGGCACCCGGCCAGGTTCTTCCTGGTCTGGATCAACTACGCAGTTTGCGCGAAGGGAAGGGCATCGCCATTGAGGCGTTGGCCCGCACAGTAGGTATAAGCCCGTCTTATCTGGCCATGATCGAAAGTGGCGAGCGTCAGCCCGATGCCGCGATTCGGCGCAGTTTGGCCTGGGAGTTGACGGTGCCGGGTTGGAGGGATCAATCGTGAGTGTTCGTATCAGTCGGCAGCATTGGGATGGGTTGTTGGGTGAACTGGATCAGGCGCGTCGCCAGCGCCATTTGTTGACGTACCGGGCCTTGCTGGAGCGTTTGCAGCTTCCCAGCCCGGCCATGCAGACCTTGACTGCGGCCCTTGAACACTTGGCAGCACTGGATGCCCGGGCTGAACAGCCGCTGCGAAGTTCGTTGGTCATCAGCCAGGGGGCAAGCCGGTTGCCGCGTACCGGCTTCTTCGAGTGCGTTGAGCGTCTTGGGCGCTTTTCCGGGCCTTCCGATGGTGTCGCGGCCGCTTCCTGGCACGCCTCGGAAGTGGTCCGGGTATTCGAATACGAGTACCCCGAATCAGCGGAGGCCTGAATGCTCTGGCGCATCAAGGCGCGGGCCGGTTACTGGCTGGCGCGTCGATTGTTTCATTGGTCCTGGTTTGTTCGACAGCCCCGTGGCTGGTCCTGGCTGGAAGGTCAATTTGCCCGCATGGCGAACCTGGGGGACGTCGGCGCGCAAAGTTTCTATGGGCATATCCTGACGTTCCGCGGCCAGGGCCTGGGTGCCCGGGAAGAAGGTGTTCGCCTGTTGCGCCTGGCGGCGCTGGCCGGTGATGGCAAGGCTGCCTATCAAGTCGGTGTGATCAGCCTGGCCGGTTCCGCCAGCAAGGCGCCGGATCCGATAGAAGCGGCGCGCTGGTGGGGTTTGGCGGCAAAAGCCGGCCATCCGTTGGCGGAGGTCAAGCTCAAGGCGCTCGAAGGCTACGACCAGTAGTTTTATCCACAGGCATTTTTGAACCCTTCTTTCCTTTCGGCTGTTCGTTTGTCGAGTGGGGCTATTTAGCGAATCGCCCTACATTCACCGCCTCCTTACCTGACTTATTTCCCCAGGCATCCCCGGCAAAGTCTCGCGCTCCCTGAGTGCTGCGAGACGTCTGCCCATGTTCGATCGTTTTTCCCTGCCGGCCCCTGATCGAGCCGTGTCCTGATGGATCAGGTGCACCGTATCGAGCAGGAACTCGACAGCTTCAAAGACACCCTGACGCTCTACCGCGAGCAGCTCGACCGCTGGTACAGCCAGACGGCGGACCGCGCCAGCCATGCGGCCGACCTGCCTTCGCTGATGGGCATGGAGCGGCTGATTCGTTTCGGTGACAGCAGCTCCGCTGTCAGCATCGGCGACGATGATTTCCTCTCCACCGTTGTCCAGTGCCCCTCGGCCGGGCCGATGACCATCGAGAGCAAACTGGAGTCGGTGTACGACATTCCGCTGGGCGGCATCGTGGTGGACGTGGTGGCCGTGGACAGCGGCGAGGTCACGCCCGTCACCCTGAATGCCGAGGGCCTGGGGACTTTCCAGGGGACGGCGGGTAAGTCCTATCGGGTTCACGTCCAGGACAAAGTATCCCCCCAGACAATCGCCGACCTGTTTTCTTCCTACGACGGCCTGAACAACGATCTGACGCAGTGGCTGCGCGGGCAGTGGCAGGGCTTCAAGCCGCAGTGGGCGCAGCAATCATTGGCGACTTCGGCCGCCGCGGTGGGCAATGGCTTGCTCGCAGGCAGTTGGGCGGCGATTGAGGGGGTGTGGGACAGCATCAGTCTGCTGTCGGACATCCTCAAGAACCCTGGCGAGTTTGTAGACCGGCTGGGCGAAAGTGCGGATCAGCTAAGCGCCATGGCGGAAAAAACGCCGTTGCTCATGGCCAGGCTGCAATTGCTGGCCAGCGACGAAGCGGCGTTGTGCCTGCTGGTGCGCACCGCCAGCCTCTGGCTGGAGATGCTGCCGCCCAGTGAGGTTGCCGGTGAAACCGCTGAAGCGCTCGCTACGGCGGTGGTGCAACTGGTGATCGACTTGCTGATCGGCGTCGTCCTGACCTTCGCCGGGGCGGGGACCGGTGTTGCTTACCTGGCCATGCGTCTAGGCCAGTTTGGCGGGCGTCTGCTGAGCGCCGCGCAGCGATTCATCAACGCGATCTTCGCGGTGGTCAACGGTTTCATCACCTATGTGGACCGCTACAAAACCGTGGCGGCGCGGGGGATCGCGGCTGGAGTGAAGAAGGGCCGGATGCAACTGCGCTGGGACGCGCAGCGCAATACCACACTGAAAAAGGACGAATCCTACGACGACGCCCCCAGCCAATCGAAAAACCCCAACGGTGACAGCGCCGACACCGCGGCCCTGACCCAGACCAGCGGCTGCCCGGTGTCGATGGTCAGCGGCGAGGAGCTGCTGACCCTGGACGACGGCACCCTCGATGGCCGGCTGCCGTTTGTCTTCACCCGCTTGTACCGCACCAGCGCGGTGGACCTGGACATCGGCCTGGGCCGCGGCTGGAGCCATGCCCTGGCGCATCGCCTGTTGCTTGAAGGCGAGCAGGTCATCTGGATCGACCAGGAAAACCGCCGTACGACGTTTCCGCTGCCCAGCGAGCAACGCCCGGCGATCCACAACAGCCTGGCCCGCGCGGCGATTTACCTCGGAGTGGAACCGGACGAACTGATCATCGCCCAGCCGGGCGAAGACGCGCCTTTCCTACACTTTCGCGACGGCCATCTGACCGCCCTCAGCGACCGCTACGCCAACCGCCTGACGCTCCAGCGCAACATTCATGGCGACATCAGTCGCCTGGACAACGGCGCCGGGCGCGCCCTGCGCTTGCGTTACGCGCAGCGTCACCTGGTTGCCATCGACTACCAGAGCTTCCACCCGGCGCTGACCCTGGATGACGCCTGGCGCACCGAACAGACCCTGGTGGCTTACCGCTACGACGCCCGCTGGCGACTGATCGAGGCGACCAACGCCGCCGGCGAAAGCGAACGCTACGACTACGACGACCAGCACGTCATCCTGCAGCGGCAACTGGCCGGCGGTGCGAGTTTCTTCTGGGAGTGGCAAGGGGCAGGCCGCGCAGCCCGCTGCGTGCGGCACTGGGCCTCGTTTGCGCAGATGGACAGCCGCTACACCTGGGGCGAGGACGGGCAGGTCACGGTCCAGCACATGGATGGCAGTCAGGAAGTGTACGTCCACGACGAGCGGGCACGGCTGGTGCGCAAGGTCGAGCCCGATGGCGGCGAGCACCTCAAGGCCTATGACCCCCAGGGCCGGTTGATCGCCGAACAGGACCCGCTGGGCGCCGTCACCGAATACCGCTACGACGAAGCCGGACGGCTGGTGGCACTGATTCCGCCGGACGAAGAACCAACGTCCTACGAATACCGCAACGGTTTCCTGCACGCCCGTTCGCGCGACAAGGCCGTATGGCAATACCGGCGCAACGCCCAGGGCGATGTGATCGAGGTCATCGATCCGCACGGCCAGAGCACCGGCTATGACTACGACGCCCAAGGACAATTGCTGGCGATCCGTTACCCCGACGGTAGCGAGCATCGGTTTACCCGCAATCAACTGGGCCAACTGACCGAAGAAACCCTGCCTGACACGGGGCGCCGGTGTTTTTCCTACGACGCCCTGGGGCGTTTGCTGACCCGCCAGGACGAACACGGCGCCCTCACGCACTACCGGTGGGACGCGGTGGGCCGGCTGCTCGAAACCACCTTGCCGGGTGGTGCGACCCGCGCCTGGCACTACAACGCCTACGGCAAGGTCACCGCCGAGCGCGATGAGCTGGGGCGGACCACCCGCTATGAATACGCCGACGACCTGCACCTGATCAGCCGTCGCCTCAACCCCGACGGCAGCGAACTGAAGTATCGCTACGACTCGGCGCGGCTGTTGCTGACTGAAATCGAAAACGAATCCGGCGAAAAATATCAGCTGGACTACACACCTAACGGATTGATCCGACAGCAGATCGGCTTTGACGGCCAACGCACCGCCTACGCCTACGACCTCAATGGCCACCTGCTGGAGAAAACCGAGCACGGCGCGGACGGCGCCCAATGGGTCACCCGCTACCAGCGCGACAGGGCCGGGCGGCTGCTGGTCAAGACCTTGCCCGACGGCCAGGCCATCGAATACCGCTACGACGGGCTGGGCCGGCTGGTCCACGTCAACGACGGCACCGCTCACCCGCTGGCCTTCGAATACGACGCCCAGGACCGGCTGATCAGCGAACACCAGGGCTGGGGCACCCTGCGTTATCGCTACGACGCCTGCGGACGCCTCAACCACCTGCGCCTGCCGGACAACAGCCAGCTCGATTACCACCACGCCCGGGGCGGCGCGCTGACGGCCATCGACCTGAACGGCTCGCGCCTCACCGAACACCAGCTCAGCGGCGGGCGCGAACGCCAGCGCCGCCAAGGCCTGCTGCTCAGCCAGTACGACTACGACGAACAGGGCCGGCTCAAGGCCCAGACGGTGTGGCAGAACCAGCAGCAACTGTTCTGGCGCGATTATGCCTACAGCGCCAATGGCAACCTGCAGTCCATTTCCGACAAGCGCAACCGCCGTCATTACCAGTACGACCCGCTGGATCGCCTGATCGGCATCGACTATTCCCACAGCGAGCCGCCGGAACACTTCGCCCACGACCCGGCCGGCAACCTGCTGATGCAGGACCGCCCCGGCCCGGCTCGCCTCAAGGGCAACCGCCTGCTGATGGAGGGCGACCGCCACTACGACTACGACGCCTTCGGCAACCTGATCCGCGAACGGCGCGGCAAGGCCCAGTGCCTCGTCAGCGAATACCGCTACGACAGCCAACACCGACTGATCGGCGTCACCACGGCGCACGGGCGCGAAACGTCCTACCGCTACGACGCCTTCGGCCGACGCATCAGCAAGACCGTGGACGGCCTGACCACGGAATTTTTCTGGCAAGGCGACCAGGTCGTCGCTGAAAGCAGCCCGCGCCACCACCGCAGCTACGTCTACGAACCGGACACCTTCCGCCCACTGGCCCTGCTCGACGGCAAAGGCCCGAACGCCTGCCCGTTCTACTACCACCTCGATCACCTGGGCACACCCCAGGAACTGACCAACTACGGCGGCACCATCGTCTGGTCGGCACGCTACAGCGGCTACGGCAAAACCACCGAACTGGTCCACGGCGGCGGCGAACAGCTGGAACAACCGCTGCGCTTCCAGGGCCAATACTTCGACCCCGAAAGCGGCCTGCACTACAACCGGCACCGCTACTACAATCCGGAAACCGGCCGCTACCTGACGCCTGACCCGAGCAAACTGGCGGGTGGCCTCAACGGGTATCGCTACACCCTAAACCCGACGGGGTGGGTGGATCCGTTGGGATTGGTGGATTGTCCGGGGAAGGGTGGGTGCCGGTCGGCGGTTGGTAGTCAGGATCCGGCGGCTAAGGTTGGGGTGGATGAGGGTGAGCCGGCGCTGCCGATGACGGCGGAGCAGCGGCGGGCGCGGATTGACGCGTTTGGGGAGGCAAATGCTAAGAGACGGGTGGTTGCTATGGAAGAAAAATACCGTATGCATACTGTTGAAAAACACAGTTCGGAAATATCAGACGTAGCGCTAAAACAGCGTGCCATTAACGGTGCGAATCCGCACACGGGTGAAGTTCCCAAGGGAGCTAATGGAAGCCTAAGCTCCCAATTCAGCAACTGGCGAATTCATTTGAATGCGCTAAATAAAGCTATGACAAGAGAAAAGCTTGGACTGGATCCGTTTACTGGCGTGGACCACAAAAACGATAGAGTTGTCAGGCAGGAGTTGTCGGGAGCAGGGCGTGGCTACAAACCAAATAAAAAAGATAAGCAAAATCCTAAGTTGAACGAGGATTTAAATTGGTTTGAAGTGAAGTTTAGTAAAGATGGCGTACCTTACACTGGATTTCCTACGGAGAAAAAATGATGCTGATGCACCCTTTTATAAATGAGGAGTTTGTTCCTGATCTGACGTGGTTTATTGGTCGATTTGATGTGTATGACCGTGAAGAAACACTCGGGGCAATACTAGAAGTCTACAATCCTGAGAATAAGCGTGACAGATCAGAGTTGATTGTTAAATATGGCCTGGATTTAGAGTGCCTGTCCTATAGGCACAAATATGTATTGGTGAGTTTTTTGGGTGACAAGCTTAATGATCCGGATTTTGACTTTAAAAGTTTGTTTGAGATAGACGAAGATTGCGCGGGTAGCTGGCCTCGAGGGGAATGGTACAACTTAAAAAGTCCTAAAGAATTTCTTCAGGATGTTTATGTGTTGGCAAAAGAAACTTGGAAAGAAGATCTCAGAAAAGCCGCCCTTGAAGATCCATCTACGTGGTAGGTCACAGGGTTAACGCCAGGCGTTCGGGCCGTGGTGAAGGGGGATGCTCCCGCTGGGCTGCGAAGCGGCCCTAAAACAGCCTACTCGATCAACCAGGCACACCGAGGTGTGTGCAGAAGGGGGCTGCTGCGCAGCCCAGCGGGAGCAAGCTCCCTCGCCACAGGGGTTATCGCCAGGCGTTCAGGCCAATGCGGGACTCACTCACACCGACAACCCCAACCCCACCACAACCTCCCGCCCAGCCAAACCATCAACCAAGTACACGCTCCCCCCCAAAATCTCCTTGGCATGATGCTTGGCCTGCGAAGCCAGTTCCGCCAACTGGCTGGCATCCAGTTCCCCACAGGCTTCAGCCCGCAAATGCACCACCCCAATCGACAGCGACAGCAAGGCAAATTCCTGTCGAACGCCCTGCCGATTCAGCGCGGTGAAGCAGCCGGCTTCCAGATGCTCGGGGCGGTAGAAGCGGCGGCAGTGGGTCTGGAAGTCGCTCAGTAATTGATTCAGGCGTTTGCGCCAGTCTTCCGGACCGAGGACCAGCAGGAAGTCGTCGCCGCCGATGTGACCGACGAAGTCGCGGCTGGGATCGATGCGTTCGTTCAGGCATTGGGCCAGGCACAGCAGGACTTCGTCGCCGCGACCGTAGCCGTAGATGTCGTTGAAGGGTTTGAAGCTGTCGATGTCCACGTAGCAGATCACTGATTCCTGTCGTTGTTGCAGCAGGCGTGTCAGGCATTGTTGGATCGGCACGTTACCCGGCAGCAGGGTCAGCGGGTTGGCGTAGCGGGCCTGTTGGATTTTCAGTTCGGTGATGAGCTTGAGCACGTCGATCACCCGGCCCAGGCCCAGGTAGCTGCCGTTGAGGGTGATGATGAAGTCTTCTTCGATGCGTTGTCGGGCGCGACTGGTGATGAGGCGGCTGACCTGTTGCAACGACTGGTTCAGTTCCACCGCCAGGAAGTCATCGCTCATCAGGCGGCTGATGGGTTTGCGGGCGAACAGGTCGGTGGCGAAGGGTTTGAGCAAGGCATCCGAAAGGGAGTGACGATGGACGATGCCGCAGGGTTGCTCCTGATCGTCCAGTACCGCCAGGGAGTTGAGGTTGGCCTGGCGTCGAAACGCCTCCAGCACGGTGGCCGTCGGCGTGTCGTGGGCCACCGCCGGTTGTTCGTTGAGCAGCGCCCCGAGGTCGTTGACTTCGTCGGTCAATGCCACCGCGCCGGCGTCCTGCCGGGGCATCAGCGCCCTGGCGTCACGGGAGGGCTGCTCCTGTGGGCGAGCGAGCAGATAACCCTGAACCAGGTCGACGCCCATCTCTATCAATACCGCCAGTTCTTCCGGCAGTTCGATTCCCTCGGCAATCACCTGGGCGCGGGAAGCGCGGGCGATTTTCAGGATCGAGCCGACAAATTCGCGCTTGAGGGCATCCTGGTGAATACCATCGATGAAGTGCCGGTCGATCTTCACATAATCGGGGCGCAATTCGGACCACAGCCGCAGGCTCGAATACCCGGCGCCCAGATCGTCCAGGGCGATGGAGAAACCCATGGCCCGATAATGATGCAGGGCGGTTTGCAGGAGTTGGAAGTCGTCGATCGGTGTTTGTTCGGTCAGTTCGATCACCACCTGGCTGGGCGGGATGCCGAAATCTTGCAGCAGTTGCAAGGTGCGTCCGGTCTGGTGGGCGGCTTCGAGCAGGGATTCGGGCGAGACGTTGAGGAACAGCTTGCCCGGCAGTTTCTGCTCATTGAAACGTTGGCAGGCGCTGCGTCGGCAGGCCAGTTCCAGCTCACTGAGGCGTCCGGCCTGGCGGGCCACCGAAAGTAGGGCGATGGGCGAGTGCAGCGGGCTGTTGGACGGGCCCCGGGTCAGGGCTTCATAACCGACGATGCGCCGTTCGGAAAGGCAAATGATGGGTTGGAACAGGCTGTGTAAACCGCTTTGAGCCAGGATCGAACTCAAGGCACTCAGCTGTTCTGTCGTGGTCATGGCAATCCCTGGCGATAAAAAAAGGACTGGGCGCCACCCGTTCAAGGGGACGCCCGGTCCTGTATTTCACGACAGAATGATGTCAGTTTGATGACGCTCCGGGGAGCGTCAGCATTAAATGGCCATCATGTCAGTGCTTGGCAATCGCCGTGTTGAGTTTCAGGTAATCGATGAGGATACGACCGGTCTCGCTCAGGTAGGCATCGTCTTCCGGTTTGGTTTTTTCCGGCTCGGCGATCAGGTCTTCATCTTCTTTCTTCAGTTCCTTGAGCGGCTCTTCACCCTTGGCCTTGCGGCGCAGGTTTTCCATGGTCAGTTGCTTGGCTTCGATGTCGGCATGCTGTGCGCGACGCTCGGCTTCGTTGAGGGTGACGGTTTTCTCCAGCATCAACTTTTGCGCCAAAGCCAGCTTGTCGCGGATGAAGACAAACTCCGCGTCCTGGGACGTGCGAGCGTCATGATCGGACTTGAGTTGCGCCAGGAATGGCTTGAACGGATCCACCGCCGGCTTGATCGCAGGCCGGATGGTGTCCCACGGCATGGCCTCGGGCAGGGCGCTTTCACCGATTTCCTTGGTGTCGATGATCGACGGGTAATCGATGTCCGGCAGTACACCCTGGTGCTGGGTGCTCTGGCCGGAAACCCGGTAGAACTTGGCCAGGGTCAGCTTCAGTTCGCCATGGTTGAGCGGCTGGATGGTCTGCACGGTGCCTTTGCCGAAGGTCTGGCCGCCGATGATCAGTGCCCGGTGATAGTCCTGCATGGCGCCGGCGAAGATCTCCGAGGCCGATGCCGACAGACGGTTGACCAGCAAGGCCATCGGGCCTTTGTAGAACGCCCCCGGATTTTCATCCTCGAGCACATCCACGCGGCCATCGGCGTTACGCACGAGCACGGTCGGGCCCTTGTCGATGAACAGGCTGGTCAGTTCCGTAGCTTCCTGGAGGGAGCCGCCGCCGTTGTTGCGCAAGTCGATGACGACACCGTCGACTTTTTCCTTCTGCAACTCGGTCAGTAGCTTCTTCACATCGCGCGTGGTGCTCTTGTAGTTCGGATCACCGGCGCGGAAGGCCTTGAAGTCCAGATAGAAAGCCGGGATCTCGATCACACCGAGCTTGTAGTCCTTGCCGTCCTGTTTCAGTTTGAGGACAGATTTTTTTGCAGCCTGCTCTTCCAGCTTCACCGCTTCACGGGTGATGGCCACGACTTTGCTGGTCTGGTCGTTCGGCGCATTGCTGGCCGGGATGACTTCCAGGCGCACCACCGAGCCTTTCGGGCCGCGGATCAGCTTGACCACTTCGTCCAGGCGCCAGCCGACCACGTCGACCATTTCCTTGTTGCCCTGGGCGACACCAATGATCTTGTCCGCCGGGCCGACCTGTTTAGTCTTGTCGGCAGGTCCTGCCGGCACCAGGCGCACGATCTTCACTTGATCGTTGTCGCTCTGCAGCACCGCGCCGATGCCTTCCAGGGACAGGCTCATGTTGATGTCGAAGTTTTCCGCATTATCGGGCGACAGATAATTGGTGTGCGGGTCGTAGGACATGGCGAAGGTATTGATGTACGCCTGGAAGATATCTTCGGCGCGAGTCTGGTCCAGACGGGCCAGTTGGTTCTTGTAGCGTTTGGTCAGGGTTTCCTGGATCTGCTTGGAGTCCTTGCCGGCGATCTTCATGCGCAACACTTCGTCCTTGACGCGTTTGCGCCACAGGTCGTCAAGTTCAGCGGTGCTTCTGAGCCAGGCGGCGTCCTTGCGATCCACCTGCAAGGTTTCCTTGGTATTGAAGTCGATCTTGTCGACGCCTTTGTTCAACTCGGCAAGGGTGTAATCCAGACGCGCCTTCACGCGATCCAGGTAGCGCTTGTAGATGATGAACCCGGCGTTCAGGTCGCCGCTCTTGAGGAAATCGTCGAACTGGGTTTTCCACTTGTCGAATTCAGCGATGTCGCTGGCCAGGAAGTAGCTGCGCGAGGGATCAAGCAGCTTCAGGTAGCTGTCGTAGATGATGACCGAGCGCGCGTCATCGAGCGGCGGCTTGCTGTAATGATGGCGCTTGAGCAATTCAACGACGTTGAGGCTGGCGATCACCTCGTCGCGATCGGGCTGAAGCTTGTCCCAGCTATTGGCTGCGAACGTATCGCTCGACAGCGGCAACAGACCGAGGCCAATGACAAGCGCGAGGGCGGTGCTGGGGAACAGGTGCTTCATGCTGATTCGACGCAGGGACAATTGATAACGCATATTAGGCCGTCTTTGAAGTCGCCGGTTCCATGTGGCCCGGGCGCATAATGCAAGAAAGCCCGGCGTTACAGCAGCGGGCCCAGTCGAGACTCACTATGGAGGCACCGTGAAAGCATTGCAAGGCGTTGAAGGCCAAGTGGTATGGGCAGATGAGCCAAGTCCGACGTGTGATGTAGGGCAAGTCCGCATCCGTGTGGCGGCCGCCGGTCTGAATCGAGCCGATTTGTTACAAAAGGCCGGACATTATCCGCCGCCGCCCGGTGCCAGTCAGGTGCTGGGCCTGGAGTGCGCCGGTGTGATCAGCGAGGTCGGAGCGGGCTCCTCGTGGCAGATTGGCGATCGCGTTTGCGCCCTGCTGGCCGGCGGCGGGATGGCCGAAGAGGTGGTGGTCGATGGCCGGCATGTCCTGCCGGTGCCCGAAGGGTTATCCCTGGCTGAGGCGGCCGCGCTGCCTGAGGTTTACAGCACCGCGTGGCTCAATCTGTTTCAGCTGGCTGCACTCAAGCCGGGGGAAAAAGTGCTGCTGCACGCCGGGGCCAGCGGTGTCGGTTCGGCCGCGATCCAGTTGTGCAAGGCCTTTGGCAACCCGTGCTGGGTCAGCGTCGGTTCGGCTGATCGTCTGAGTTATTGCGAGGCGCTGGGGGCCCAGGGCGGCGTGATACGCACCGATGGCCTCGAGAGCCTGAACGACTTCGCCCCCTTCGATGTGATCCTCGATCCGGTGGGCGCGAACTACGCTGCATTGAACGTGAAACTTTTGTCAGTTGACGGCCGTTGGGTGTTGATCGGCCTGATGGGCGGGCGCTCGACCGAACTCGATCTGGCGCAGGTACTGGGCAAGCGTATCCAATTGCTCGGCTCGACCTTGCGCAGTCGTGACGATCAGTTCAAGACCGACCTGATCAGTGAGCTGGGGCACCAGGTGTGGCCGCTGTTCACCGACAAACGCCTGAGCCCGCAATTGGCCAGGACCTTTGCGATCAAGGATGCCGAAGCGGCGTTTGCCGAGCTGGCGAGCAACAAGGTGTCAGGAAAGTTGGTGTTGGTGATCGATGAAAGCCTGGGCTGATTCCGGGGAGTCGAACCCAGGCTTTGCGGTACCGCCTGAATGTGGAAAACCACGTGCTGCTAAAGGGTTGACCTAGAGGTTAACCCTTAGGACCTGAGAGAACATCCGTTGCTCGTTGCTGTTTTTACGGACAATCGAGTAGTTGATCAGGACGGTTTTTCCGCTGTTTTCGGATACCCAGGCACTGGGAATGTCAAAAACGTTGGCTTGGCCGGACGTCACATCCTGGTTTTCAGTATCGTGGGTGGTGACACCGGCCCAACGAACCCTGACGGTGTAGCCTGTCTCACCGCCGTAGTTCACGCTAACCTTCAAGTTGGAATAACTCGGTGCCGGTAATGGATCCACCGCTTGCGGGTCGATATGCAGCGTCAACCTGTCTGACTCTATCGTCTCGCCAATCCCTTTTTCCTTGACGGAATAGCCGACCACGACAGATCGACCGATATTGTCGACGACTTCCAGACGAGGAATCGGGATCAGTCTTTTCCCGGGGGGATCACCCACTTCGATAATTGGACTGTTGTAGTTGACCCGACCCTGCCAGCGCGCCCGGATGGTATCGGTAGCATGCATACCGGTGTAGTGAGGTACTTCAACATCCACATACGTGTCGGTGTAGATATCACTCATTTTCAGATGGTCGCCCGCTGCGTTATAGGCTTTGGGAACCTTGGGTTTGAGTTTCCCCGGGGTGATGGGAAGGACAGCCTGGTCCGCGGCGTTATAGACAAACGTGGCATCTGCAGACGGGGTGCCGGGTATGGTCAGACGAATGATGGGGACCACCATGCCCCCGGTGCGGTCGTAATATTTCTGTTGGTCGATTTGGGCATTCGCCAGCCCTGTGTCGATGTAGAAGAAGGCCTGAATTGGCAATACTCCGGGCTCATTTTCAGGCCAGGCTTTGATGCGCAGCTCGTTGTGATCGGCAAAAGCCTCATCGGGGATCAATGAACGAACCCGAATGGCCTGGTTGAAGCCTTGGACTGCTTCTGCATCCAGGCTGCTCGTTACCATAAAGGCGCAGGAGTGCGCGGTTCTATATTGAGAGACCTTTCGATAATGGGCCACCCATTGTTCCGCGGTGGTAATGTTTTGTTCTCGACAAGGCGTGCTGTCAGCAAATACTCGCGGAGGCACGATACTGTCTCTGCATCCATACTGCCCCGCGGCATCGCGATAAAACGTAGCGCCGTCGAGTGGAAAGTAACAGATAACTTCGGGTTTTATTTTTCCGGCGGGGGCGTTGAGATAAGGATAGAAAATCAAGCCATTGACACCATACCAGGGGGTGCGAACAAACTTTGTATCGGCTCTCAAATAAGAAAATGAGACTGCGTCGGTTTTTCTTGAGAAGTCGCTATGATCCCATGGATCGTAATTATTGCTGGTTTTAGTGATGCGTAGCGTTACCCCTGAGCAGAGAAAGGCTGGTGTGGTGGGCGTGCCGCAGTTGGCGGCGGTATTGTGATACGCCGTGGTCAGCTTTCGGGCTGTTTCCTCACCGGAGCGTTCATAACTACTGGAAGACTGAATGTCGGGTGGTGGCGACGGCAGTTGAGTTGCGCAACCAAATAATACGGCGAGCGCGAGGGCCGTAAGTGCCTTTATGCTGGTGTGGGTAAAAATCCACTGTTCAAGGTACTTGTTCATGAGGGCTCCCGTCGCGGGGCGACTGTCGAGTAAAAACAGGGCGTGGAGTTATTAACCTGCGGATACAGCCATGCGTCTACTGTTAGAAATAACAGGTCAAAGGAAGAACACGCGCCATCTGTCGGTTAGTCTGAGCGACCTGTAAAGTCTGACAGTAGACATCGCATAAAAAACGCTTTAGAGAAGTTTCGAGAGTAATAGATGTCTCTCTCTGATTAGTGTCCTGACAGAAGAGATGTTGTGATGACTGCAAAGTGACTCCGCATGATCCATGAACATATTGGCTCAGTAAAAAACGCATGCCCCAGCAGGCTTGAATGGCACCCTCATGCCTATCGCCGGAGGCTTCCACCTCTGACCGGCGAACCCAGGCAAACCGACCTTTGGTCGGCAGCCCATAGCCGATGCGCGCACCCTGCTAGCGTTAACTAATGGAGGGATGGGGGTAACCGCAGCTTTCATTTCACCCGCCAGGTGAAGAGGTTGATCATGACCATCGCCGAATGGCGCATGCAGGGCGTCGAATTCATTGCCTGCAACTGCAATTGGGGCTGTCCCTGTCAATTCGACGCGCCACCGACCCATGGCCACTGCCACGCGGTGGCGTCGATGCGAGTGGAACGCGGGTATTTCAATCAAGTGGCGTTGGGAGGCTTGTGTTGGGCCGCCACCTTCGCTTGGCCGGGCGCCATCCATGAGGGCAACGGCAGTTGTCAGGTGTTCATCGATGAACGCGCCGACGAGGCGCAACGCCAGGCTCTGCTGACCATCCTCTCTGGCCTGGAGAGCGACCCCGGGGCCAACGTGTTTCAGGTGTTCAGCAGCACCATGAGTGAAATGTTCGAACCGCAGTTCGTGCCCATCACCCTGTCCATCGATGTCGATCAGCGTTTGGCGCACCTGGACATTCCCGGCGTATTGCAGGCCAGCGGCGAGCCGATCCGCAGCCCGATCGACGGTTCACCTCATCGAGTCCGCCTGTCCCTGCCCAACGGCTTCGAGTTCCTTGAGGCTGAAGTAGCCAGCGGCAGCTACCAGACGCATTCAGCCCTCAAGCTCCAATCCCAGGACAGTCATAGCCACCTCGCCCACGTGCATTTCACCGGTCATGGCATAGAGCCGTAAAGATGGCAGAACCCCAGGCGGCGGCGCAGAGCAAGCGACTGACAGGCGAGCAGTTGTTGTTCCTGCTCTGCCTGCTCGCGCTGACCGCCTTGGCCTGGCTGATACTGCTGCAGATGGCCCGTGACATGAGTGCGCCGGGCGGCATGGCCGATGCGGCAATGGCCGGTATGCTCATGCCCTGGAGCCTGGGCGATGCGCTGCTGATGTTCGCCATGTGGGCGGTGATGATGATCGGCATGATGTTGCCCAGCGCCTTGCCCATGTTGCTGATCTACCAGCAGATGCTGCGCAAGCGCATGCCGGCACCGCAGCGACACCTGGCCCTGCTGCTGTTCTGCAGCGCCTATGGCCTGGTCTGGGTTGGTTTCGCCCTGGGCGCCACGGCGCTGCAATGGGCGCTCGAGCGGCTGGCCTTGCTCAGTCCGGGGATGCGCAGCAGCAGTACCGCGCTGGGCGCCGGCTTATTGCTGGTCGCAGGCATCTATCAGTGGTCGCCAAGCAAGGCGGTCTGCCTTGAGCATTGTCGCGGGCCGCTGCATTTTCTTCTGGGCTACTGGCGCCCCGGCGTGCTCGGCGGCTGGCGCATGGGGCTGGCCCATGGCGCTTACTGCCTGGGCTGCTGCTGGGCCCTGATGGGCCTGCTATTCGTGGTCGGCGTGATGAACCTGCTCTGGGTGGCAGTGATCGGTGCCTTCATCCTGCTGGAGAAGAACCTGCGGCAGGGACTCTGGCTCAGTCGTATCTGCGGTGTGTTGTTGCTCGGCTGGAGCCTGTGGCTGCTGCTGGGATAGGCTAAACCTGTGTGGGAGCGAGCCTGCTCGCGATTGCGATGGATCAGCAGGCATTGATTTAACTGACACACCGCAATCGCGAGCAGGCTCGCTCCCACAGGGGCTTATTTCCAGGTATGAATCGGCCACCCGGCCGATTCGGCATGGGCCTTCAACACCGCATCCGGGTTTACCACATGAGGGAAGTCCACCCGCTGTAGCAACGGCAGGTCGTTGCGCGAGTCGGAATAGAAACTTGCGCCCTCAAGGTTTTCTTCCTCTGCATCCAGCCAGTCCAGCAGCCGTGCGATCTTGCCTTCGCGATAGGTCAGGGTGCCGACGGTCTTGCCGCTGTACACCCCATGACTCACCTCAAGCTCAATCGCCAGGATCTCATCGATGCCCAGCCGTTCGGCAATCGGCTTGACCAGGTGCGTGCCGGAGGCGGAGATCACCAGGATCCGGTCACCGGCCTTGCGGTGTTCGGCGATGGTTTTGGTGGCGTCGCTGAAGATGATCGGTTCGATGAAGTCTTCCACCCACGGCGTCACCAGGTGTTCGATTTCTTCCGGGGTGCGGCCGATCATCGGTTCCAGGCTGAAGTCCATGTATTCTTCCATGCGCAGCTTGCCGTGGCTGTAGGCGTCCATCAGCTCATTGTTGCGACGCATGAACGACTCTGGATCGACCCAGCCCAGGCGCCCCATCTGCTCGCTCCAGAGGGTGGCGCAATCGCCGTGGATCAGGGTTTCGTCCAGATCAAAAATTGCCAGGGCCATCAGCGCATTTCCCTTTTCAAAATCAACTTCAAAATCAATAAAGCCATCAGGCTACCTCACACAGCGCCGTCGAATCGATGGAAAGTGACAGTCGTGTGCCATCGGGGTGCAAATCGGCGGCGGAACGATTGAGCACGTCGACCACCAGCTCTACGCCGCGAGCCTCGACCCGGTAGCGGATCACGTTGCCCAGCAGGCTGTGGCTGCGGATCAGGGCATCGGGCTCGCCGCTGCGGCTCAGTTCAATGGCCTCCGGGCGAATGGCGATGCGACCGGTCACTGGCCGTTGCAGCAGTTTGCTGGCGCTGTCGGCGTCCAGCAGGTTGTAGTTGCCGATGAAGCCGGCGGCAAAGACATCGACCGGCGCAGTGTAAAGGGTTTCGGCATCGCCGCTTTGTACGATCTTTCCCTGGTTCATCAGGAAAATCCGGTCGGACATGGTCAGCGCTTCTTCCTGATCGTGTGTGACGAAGATCGTGGTCAGGCCCAGTTCGCGTTGTATCTGTCGGATCTGCTCGCGCAAATGTTTACGAATCCGTGCATCCAGGGCCGACAGCGGCTCGTCCAGCAGCAACAGGCGCGGGCGGGTCACCAGGGAGCGGGCCAGGGCCACGCGCTGGCATTGGCCGCCGGAAAGTTGATGGGGGTAGCGAGCGGCGAAGTCGTGCAGCTCCACCAGCCGCAAAATCTCCAGTACCCGTTGGCGGCTGTCCTCGGTCGCAACCTTTTGCATGCGCAGGCCGAAGGCGACGTTCTGTTCCACGGTCATGTTGGGAAACAAGGCGTAGCTCTGGAACACCATGCCGATCCCGCGTTTCTGCGGGCTCAGCGGGACGATGTCCTGTCCGTCCAGAAGGATCTGCCCGGCATCCACCGCGGTCAGGCCGGCAATGCAGCGCAGCAGTGTGGACTTGCCGCAGCCGGAAGGGCCGAGGAGGGTGACGAACTCGCCCTTGTGGATTTCGCAATTGATGTCGCTGAACACCGGTGTGCCGGCATAGCTTTTTTGCAGGTGTTGGACGCTGACGTAGCTCATTGGCTTTTGTCCTTGTTCAAGATGTTGGCCGCCCAGGTCAGGACCAGTACGAAGAAGAAGTAGGAGATCACCAGCGCACTGGTGAAGTGACCGCTGCTGTTGCGCATGTTGTTCAGGTACACCTGCAGGGTTTCATAGCGAGTGCCGACGAGAATGTTGGCAAACACGAACTCACCGAACAGAAACGAGAAAGACAGCAGCAACGCCACCATCAAGCCCTTGCGCAAGTTCGGCAGTACCACCAGCAAAGCCGCCTGGAACGTGCTGGCGCCGAGCAGTTGGGCGGCGTCCATGAGGTCGCGCAGGTTGATGGCTTGCAGGTTGTTGGTGATCGCCCGATACATGAATGGCAGGGCAACGGTGAAGTAGCAACCGATCAGGATCCACGGCGTGCCCACCATCGCCAGCGGCCCGGAACCGTAGAGTTGCAACAGCCCCACTGAAGACACTACCGGCGGCACCGCGAAGGGCAGCAGGATGAGGATGTTCATCAGTGCGTCGAGCTTTGGAAAGTGGTAATGCACCACAAACAGCAGGGGCAGGATCAGTACCACGGACAGCACCAGCGCCCCGACGCAGACGATCAGCGATTGACCGAAGGCGTTGAGAAAACGCGGATCGCTCCACAGCTGCACGTACCACTTGAAGGTGAAACCGCTGGGCAGCACGGTGGCCGACCAACTGCTGGCGATGGAGTAGATCAGCGTGCCGGCCAGGGGCAACAGCAGGATGGCGAACAGCAAATACACCACCAGCCGATGATATAGCCCGGCAGAGCTCGATTCAGCGCGAGACATGGTAGCTCCTCTTGAGCAGCAACTGATGGACGACGGTCACCAGGGTCATCAGCGCCACCAGCACCACGGCCAGGGCGCTGGCCATGTTCGGGTCAAGGGAGATGTCCCCGGAGACCATGGCGGCGATGCGAATCGGCAGGACGTTGAAGTTACCGGTGGTTAGCGCATACACCGTGGCGTAGGCACCGAGCGCATTGGCCAGCAGGATCACGAACGTGCCCAGCAGCGCCGGGGTCAGCACCGGCAAGCCGATGTGCCGCCAGAACTGCCAGCCGTTGGCGCCCAGCAGCGCAGCGGATTCGCGCCAGTCCTCGCGCAGCGCGTCGAAGGCCGGGTAGAGCAGCAGTACGCCCAGGGGAATCTGGAAGTAGGTGTAGAGGATGATCAGCCCGGTTTTCGAGTACAGGTTGAAATCTTCAATGATCCCCGCCTGTTTGAGCATGATCGTGATGCTGCCGTTGAACCCCAGCAAAATGATGAAGGCGAAGGCCAGGGGCACGCCGGCGAAGTTGCTGGTCATGTTGGCGAAGGCGTTGACGAAGTTGCGCAGGCGCGAATCGACCCGACGCAGGGAATAGCTGCCGAGCACGGCGATGATGATGCCGAACACGCTGGACCAGAAACTGATTTCCAGGCTGTGCTGGATCGCTTGGCGGTAGAACTTCGAACTGAAAATCTTGCTGAAATTGGCCAGGCCCCAGCCGAACTCTTCCGATTCCAGGCTGTTGACCAGCACCCAAAGCAGCGGCGCGATCTGGAACACGATGAAGAAAATCGCGAAGGGCACCAGGCACAACGCTGCCAGCCATTTGCCGCGCGTCATGGCATTCACTTGAGCAACTCCTGGCAATAGGGTTTGTCGTGGGCAACGCCGAGCAACTGGCAAATGGTGCCGCACAGTTCGGTCTGTCGGGGTGCGGCGTCGGGGTTGAGGCTGAAGCCGTTGCCCAGCACAAACAGTGGCACTTCCCGTTCTTCAGCCAGCAGGCCGTTGTGGGAGCGGTCGTTGTTCATGCCGTGGTCGGATGTCACCAGCACCTGGTATCCGGCGTCGAGCCAGGCTTGCAGGTAAACCGCCAGGTTGATGTCGGCCGAGCGGGCGCTGTTGCGGTATTGCGGGGTGTCGAGGCCGTGCTTGTGGCCGGCATCGTCGATGTTCATGGGGTGCACCAGCAAAAAATTCGGCAGGTAGCGCTGACGCAGGTGTTCGGCGTCGGCAAACAGATGAGAGTCGGGGTAGTGGTCATTCCAGTAGAAATGCCCGTATTGAATCGGCAGCTCGGGGTTGTCGGTATGACGATCGCGACCGGCCACGAACGGCGAAGCGTTGTACAGCTCGCTGACCCAGTGATAGGCCGCGGCTGCCGTACTCAAGCCGCCTGCGGTGGCGTAGTGGAAGATGCTGCGCTGGTTCGACAGGCGCGAGACATTGTTGTGCACGATCCCGCTGTCGAGGGGCACGACGCCGGTGAGAATGCATTCATAGAGCGGACGGGACAGGGCGGGCAGTTCACATTCCAGTGTGTAGAGCGCCGCGCGTCCTGCGCCGACATAGGCCTGCAAATGCCCCATGGCATGCCGGGCGACCTCGTAGTTGAGGCCGTCGAGCACCACCAGGATGACGTTGTGCTTCATGGGTAGCGGGACTCCGGACAGATACCAGGAAACTCGGATTCACCAGGGACCTGATGTGGAAGCCAGCTTCTGTGGGAGCCGAGCTTGCTCGCGATGAAGGCGACACGGTTCAACTGCAAGACCGTGTCATCGTTCATCGCGAGCAAGCTTTGCTCCCACAGTGCTCGCTCCCACAATTGGATCTCCAGTGGATTTCCAGCGGGAGCTATTGCCTCACTCCATATTGATGATCACTTCTTCCTGCCACTTCTGCGGCAGTGTCTTGGAGGTTTTTTCCCACGCATCCGCATCCTTGATCGGGGTCACGCCTTTGTACTGCTCGTTGGGCAGCAACTTGGCCTTGACCTCTTCAGGCAAGGTCAGGTGCTCGGCGCGGATCGGACGGGCGTTGCCCTTGGCCAGGTTGATCTGGCCGGCATCGCTGAAGATGTACTCGCGAGCCAGTTTGGCGGCGTTCGGGTGCTTGGCGTATTTGTTGATGATGGTGGTGTAGCCGGAGATGACCGAGCCGTCGGATGGAATCAGTACGACGTAATCATCCGGGTTGGCCATCTTGGCCTTGTAGCTCAGGCCGTTGAAGTCCCAGACCACGCCGACCTCGACTTCACCTTTCTCCATGGTGGCGATGGTCGGGTTGGCCATGGACAGACGCCCTTGCTTGGCGATCTCGGCGAACATCAACAAGGCCGGTTGAACGTTTTTCTCGTTGCCGCCATTGGCCAGGGCCGCTGCCAGCACACCGTTGGCGGCTTGGGCGGCGGTGCTCACGTCACCAATGGAAACCTTGTATTTGCCGGTTTTCAGGTCGGCCCATTTGGTTGGCACTTCGGAGCCGTGCAACAGCTTCTTGTTGACGATGAAAGCAATGGTGCCGGTGTAGGCCAGGGCCCAGTTGCCGTCCTTGTCCTTGGCCCAGTCCGGAACCTGTTCCCAGGTGCTCGGCTTGTAGGGTTGAACCACGCCTTGCTTGACCGCGATCGGGCCGAAAGCTGCGCCGACGTCACCGATATCGGCGCTGGCGTTGTCTTTCTCGGCGGCGAACTTGGCGATTTCCTGGGCCGAGCTCATGTCGGTGTCGATGTGTTTCAAGCCATAGATTTTGGCCAGGTCATCCCAGGTGGCTTTCCAGTTCGCCCAGTCATCGGGCATGCCGACGCTGTTCACGGTGCCTTCCGCTTTCGCAGCGGCTTCCAGTGTTTTCAAATCGGTGTCAGCGGCCATGGCAACAGTGCACATGGCAATGGTCGAGCCTAACAGTGATGCCAGGAAAAACTGTTTCATCCGAAGCTCCTATGGGCGTTTTCAACGCTGCGATTGCGGTTGTGTTGGTCTAGGTCAGCAATACCTGAGCCAATGTAGGCGAGCCCTGTGACATTTTGATGTCGGTGCAGGAGATGCCGGCATGTGTCAGGCGGGGGCAAAGTGGCTGCCAACTAAGCGTAGACCATGGTTAACCGGCTGATCTGCAAGGAGTTGGCCGCTAACTTGCAGGGATGGCAATGAACCGTTCGGCGGTTCTGTCATCTATCAGTCATGTGCAGTGCCTAGGCTTGCAAGCATGAGAAACGGATGGATGCTCCATCGATTTCGCCCCGAAAGAGTGCTGGTCTAGTCCAGATAGGTAACGTTGATGCGCATCGAGACAACCAAAGCGGTGACAACCATTGGGCAAGTCCTGCAGGAGCAGCTCGACCATGGCTTGCTGGCGCCCGGTAGCAAGTTGCCGGCCGAGCGCAAGCTCAGTGAATTGTTCGGCACCACACGCATCACCGTGCGCGAAGCGCTGTTACAGCTCGAAGCCCAGGGGCAGATCTATCGCGAGGAGCGCCGTGGTTGGTTTGTCTCGCCGCCACGCTTGGCCTATAACCTGATGCAGCGCAGCCATTTCCACGCCATGGTGACTGCCCAGGGGCGAGTGCCTTCCACTCAAGTGATCTCGGCCCGTCTGCAGCCGGCTTCGGCAGCAGTGTGTGCCTGGTTGCAATTGCCGGCACTGTCCAGTGTGATCCAGATCTG
Organism: Pseudomonas sp. N-137; assembly: GCF_034555295.1. NCBI lineage: Bacteria > Pseudomonadati > Pseudomonadota > Gammaproteobacteria > Pseudomonadales > Pseudomonadaceae > Pseudomonas > Pseudomonas sp. N-137. Next base: position 73,147 of record NZ_JAXUDQ010000004.1, on the reverse strand, counting down.
CCGCGTGCGGCGTATCGATGAGCGGCTGGTGCTGTATGTCGAGCACTACCTGAACCCGCAGTACTTCCCGGACATCCTCGAATTCGACCTCAATCAGTCCATCACCGAGTTGTACGCCCGTCATTACGACTTGCACTACGGCCGGGTGAAGTTCGAGATTGTGCCGACCTCGCTACAGCCTGAAGCGGCGGCGGCGTTGAAAGTCTCGGTTGGCAGCCCTGGCTTGCGGATTGCCCGGGTCAATTATGACCAGCATCAGCGGTTGATCGATTGTGACCTGGAGTTCTGGCGTCACGATGCGATTCACGTGGGGGTGGACGTGCCGGAGCAACCGTCGGCTGCCTGAGGTGAGGTCAGATCGACTCGTTGAGTTTGGCCAGGATCCTGAACACCACCGTGGCGAGGATCAACAACATGCCGATCCACATGGCAAACACCCCGACGTTCTTGTCTCGGAAGTTGAAGCCGATGGCCAGCAGGATCATGCCGGCGATGATGGGCACCAGCATGGCATTGAACGCAGACATCGGAATCATGGCGACGGCCTTGTCGGAGGGGATAAGGTCAGTCTAGTTGGGGTTTTGCCGGGGTGTGATGATGTATGTCATGGCTCCCCCCAATCCGGAGGCGAGCACTGTTGTGGCGAGGGGATTTATCCCCGCTCGGCTGCGCAGCAGACGCACTTGGGCCGTTACTGACATGTGAAGTATTGCGGTGACTGGGCAAAGGGCTGCTCTGCAGCCCTACGGGGATAAATCCCCTCGCCACAGGGGTAAGCATTTCCCGGTTCAAACAGGTGCTGCTGTGGTTACGGCAACTCACGACAGGCATAAAACGCGCTCAACACCTTCACCAGGTGCGCCAGGTCATGACTGCCGCACAGCTCGCGGATCGAGTGCATGGCGAAGGTCGGCAAACCGATGTCCACCGTGCGTACACCCAACTGACTGGCGGTGATCGGGCCGATGGTCGAGCCGCAGCCCATGTCGCTGCGCACCACGAAGCTCTGCACCGGTACTTCCTCGGCCATGCACAGGTGACGGAAGAACCCGGCGGTTTCGCTGTTGGTGGCGTAGCGCTGGTTGGTGTTGACCTTGATCACGGGCCCGGCATTGAGTTTCGGGCCGTGGTTGGCGTCGTGTTTGTCGGCGTAGTTGGGGTGCACGCCGTGGGCGTTGTCCGCGGAAACCAGCAGGGATTTCTGGATGGTCCGTACGAACTCTTCACCTTCAGGCAGCAAACGACGCAGGGTTTGTTCCAGCATCGGACCATCGGCGCCACAGGCCGAGCAAGAGCCGACTTCCTCGTGGTCGTTGCACACCAGCACGCAGGTCTCTTCGGTGTCGGCGTTCAACAAGGCTTGCAGGCCGGCGTAGCACGACAGCAGATTGTCCAGGCGCGCGCCGGCAATGAAATCACCATGCAGGCCGATGAGCGCGGCGCTTTGGGTGTCGTAGAAACTCAGCTCGTAATCGAGCACCACGTCCGCATTCAGGCCGTGTTCGCGGGCCAGTTGATCGGTGAGCACGGCGCGGAAGTCGACGCGCTCGTCACCGGCGAACTGGGCGAGAATCGGTGGCAGCTCATTCTGTGGGTTGATCGCCCAGCCCTGGTTGGCTTCGCGATTGAGGTGGATGGCCAGGTTCGGAATTGTGGCGATCGGCGCCTTGAAATCGATCAGCTGGCTTTCGACCTTGCCATCGCGGCGGAAGGTCACGCGCCCGGCCAGGGACAAATCGCGGTCGAACCACGGCGCCAGCAGGGCGCCGCCATAAACTTCCACGCCCAGTTGCCAGAACCCGTGGCGTTGCAGTTCCGGCTGGGGCTTGACCCGCAGGCAGGGGCTGTCGGTGTGGGCGCCAACCAGGCGGATGCCGTCGTGCAGCGGTGAGGTGCGGCCCAGCTTGAAAGCGATGATTGAAGAGTCGTTGCGCGTGACGTAGTAACGACCGTTGGCCTCGGTGGCCCAGGTCTCGCGTTCGTCAAGACGCTGATAACCCTCTGCCTCCAGACGTTGGGCAAGGCTGGCGGTGGCGTGGAACGGGGTGGGGGAGGCCTTGAGAAAGTCGATCAGGCCTTGGTTCAACTCTTCGCGCATAAATAACTCCAGACAGCAATGCGCGGGAGTTTACCGTATTGGGGGGCGATGAGGAGGGTGGCCAGTGATTGATATACGCGTTGAATGTGCCGTCCCCTTCGCGAGCAGGCTCGCTCCCACAGGGGACTCAGGGTGAACACAAAACTTGTGTAAGCCTGCAATCCAATGTGGGAGCGAGCCTGCTCGCGATGGGGGCGACGCGATGCCTCAGAACGGCGCCGGGCACTCGAAGCGCAGACGTTCGCCGCTTTGCGGGTGGGTGAAGCTGAGCATGCTGGCGTGCAGGCACAGCCGTGGCCACGCAGCGAGGGCCTGGGGGTGGGCGTAGAGGCCGTCGCCCAGGAGCGGATGACCAATGGACAGCATGTGCACGCGCAACTGGTGCGAGCGTCCGGTAATCGGCGTCAGTTCGACCCGGCACCAGTCGCCGCAACGCTCCAGCACGCGCCAGAAGGTCAGGGCGTGCTTGCCCTGCTCATGATCCACCACGTGGCGCGGTTTGGTCGGCGGGTCGTAGCGCAGGGGCAGGTCGATGCTGCCGCTGTCCAGCTCCGGTTGGCCCCAGCACAATGCTGTGTAGGCCTTTTCGGTTTCCCGGTCATGAAACTGCCGAGACAGTTCGCGATGGGTGTCCGGATCCCGGGCCAGCAGGATGATGCCAGAGGTTTCCCAGTCCAGCCGGTGCACGATTCGCGCTTCCGGATAGCCGTTTTCCTGCAGGCGGGTGATCAGGCAGTCTTTGTTGTCGTCGGCCCGGCCGGGCACGGACAGCAGCAGGGTCGGCTTGTCGACCACCAGGACGGCGGCGTCCTGATGGATGATGCGGATGTTGGACAGGGGCATTCAAACAGTCTCGTAACAAACGCCAACGGCGGCTCGGGCCCTTTTTCCTAACCCTGTGGGAAGGACTTTGGGACCCGGAGCCGCCGTGGGCACCTGCAGGATCGATCAGCGATCCGGCAGGGTGATATTGAGTTCCAGAATCGAGCAACTGCCCTGGCTTTCCAGCGCCACATGCACATCATCGGACCCGATGTTGACGTACTTGCGGATCACTTCCACCAGTTCTTTCTGCAAGGCTGGCAGATAATCAGGGGTACTGCGCTGGCCGCGCTCGTGCGCCACGATGATCTGTAGACGCTCTTTCGCGACCGAGGCGGTACTTGGCTTTTTGTTGGCACGAAAGAAGTCAAAAAGATTCATTACCTACCTCCAAACAGGCGCTCGAAGAAACCTTTCTTCGTTACATCGAGGAATCGATGCTCTACGGTTTTGCCCAGCAGGCGATCGACCGCATCGCTGTACGCCTGACCGGCGTCGCTCTGATCGTCGAGAATCACCGGCACACCCGAGTTGGAGGCCTTGAGTACCGCTTGGGATTCAGGAATCACACCCAGCAGGGTAACAGCGAGGATTTCCTTGACGTCTTCGACGCCCAGCATTTCGCCATCGCTGACCCGTTGCGGGTTGTAGCGGGTCAGCAGCAGGTGCTCCTTGATCGGCTCTTCGCCGTTCTCGGCGCGACGGGATTTGCTCGCCAGCAGGCCGAGCATGCGATCGGAGTCGCGTACCGACGAGACTTCCGGGTTGGTCACGACGATCGCTTCGTCAGCGAAGTACATCGCCAGGTGGGCACCTTTCTCGATACCGGCCGGGGAGTCGCACACCACGAACTCAAAGTCTTCCTTGAGCTGCATCAGCACTTTTTCCACGCCTTCCTGGGTCAGCGCGTCTTTGTCGCGGGTCTGGCTGGCGGCCAGCACGTACAGATTCTCAAGGCGCTTGTCCTTGATCAGGGCTTGCTGCAGGTTCGCTTCACCGTTGACCACGTTGACGAAGTCATAGACCACGCGACGCTCGCAACCCATGATCAGGTCCAGGTTACGCAGGCCGACGTCGAAGTCGACGATGACTGTTTTGTGGCCGCGCAGAGCGAGGCCGGTACCGATAGCGGCGCTGGTGGTGGTCTTACCCACACCACCCTTGCCGGATGTAACCACGAGAATCTTGGCCAAGGTGTTTCACCCCTAAGGAAAAAGGACTTTTTCAGCCCCTGAAAAACATCTCTTGAAACTGCTGCAATTGGACAGGCTTGGCTGGAATCGGATGCGGGACGGGGTCTACCTCCGGTAAACACTGCCTTATCCTTTTTCCTACGTCGTTTAAGCCGTTTTCGCTACGTTTTAGAGATGCTTGGAAAATGCGGCAGTATCCGTTAAAGCCGAATGATGTTCAACACGTCGCCCGACAGGCTGACCTGGACACCGGCCCCCCACAGCGGGTCGCGACGCAGATCCTCGGAAACCTTGTACTGCCCGGCGATAGAGACCAGTTCAGCGCTCAACTGCTGACAGAAAATCCTGGCTTTCGTATCGCCCTTGACACCGGCCAGGGCACGGCCACGCATCGGGCCGTATACATGGATGTTGCCATCGGCCAGAAGTTCCGCGCCCGGGCTGACCGAGGACACCACGACCAGATCGCCACCCTGGGCATAGATCTGCTGCCCGCCACGTACCGGAGAGGTGATGACTCGGGTCGGCTTGATGGTCGGTTCTGGTGGCTTTTCCGGCTTTTTCCTGGTCTCGACCGGGCTCAGTTCCAGCACCCGTTCCCGGGCGCCGGAGGGCGGCAGCACCGGAATGTCCACGGCGATGGCTGCGGCGATGTCTTCGATACGGCTGGCCCGGATCGCCAGGGTGCGCAGGCCGTGCTGGCGACAAACCCGCATCAGGCCCGGCAGATCCACGGCACCTTCGCCGGCCGGCAGTTTGTCCAGCGCCAGCACCAACGGGGCATTGCTGAAGAAATTCGGGGCCTGGGCGACTTTTGCCGCCAACTGCCGGTCAAGGCTCTCCAGGTCGTTGCGGGCCAGCTCCAGCACCGTAATGGCGAGCATGCTGCCCTTCAGCTGGAACACGGGATCTTGGTCTAGCGATTCGGTTTGGCTCATGGTCGGCGTACAACGGCTTGTCACTAAAAGTGCCGAGACTTATAACGAGATCGTCCCCGGGCCGCAAGCCGGGTCGAACGATGTAGAATGCGCGGCCCATGTCTTTATGGAAGCTGTAATGGATCGCCCGCGTTTTCGAGCTGCATTTTTTCATCCGCGTTTCTGGCTGCTGTGGTGCGGTCTGGGGCTGTTGTGGCTAATCGTTCAGCTGCCCTATCCGCTGCTGCTGCGCGCCGGTCGTGTATTGGGTGCGCTGATGTATCGTGTGGCCGGCGACAGACGGCGCATCGCCCAGCGCAATCTGGAACTGTGTTTTCCTGAAAAGTCCGCTGCCGAGCGCAAGCGCCTGCTCAAGGAAAATTTTGCCTCCACCGGTATCGCCTTCTTCGAAATGGCCATGAGTTGGTGGTGGTCGCGCTCGCGCCTGGCGAAGCTGGCCCATGTCGAAGGGCTGGAGCATCTCAAGCAGGCCCAGCGCGAGGGCAAAGGGGTGATCCTGATGGCGCTGCACTTCACCACGCTGGAAATCGGCGCGGCATTGCTCGGCCAGCAGCACACCATCGACGGCATGTACCGCGAGCACAAGAACCCGCTGTTTGACTACATCCAGCGTCGCGGGCGCGAGCGGCACAATCTTGATTCCCTGGCGGTGGAACGTGACGACGTGCGTGGCATGCTCAAGCTGCTGCGGGCGGGGCGGGCGATCTGGTATGCGCCGGACCAGGACTACGGCGCCAAGCAAAGCGTCTTCGTGCCACTGTTCGGAATCCAGGCCGCGACGGTCACGGCCACCAGCAAGTTCGCTCGCCTGGGCAAGGCACGGGTGGTGCCATTCATCCAGGAACGCCTGGCTGATGGCAGTGGTTACCGTTTGGTGATCCAGGCGCCGCTGGAAGATTTTCCAGGGGAGAGCGAAGAGGCCGATTGCATCCGTATCAATCGGTGGGTGGAGCAATCGGTCAGCAGATGCCCCGAGCAATACCTCTGGGCTCACCGGCGCTTCAAGAGTCGTCCGCCGGGCGAGCCGAAGCTGTATGACAAACGCGGTTAAGCCTGTAGTCCACTTAATGAACACGGAGCGTTGCGATGACCCCACTTGAACCGGTGACAGGTTTGATTCTTTCCGGCGGCGGGGCTCGGGCAGCGTATCAAGTGGGGGTATTGGCCGCGATTGCCGAACTGTTGCCGGACGGGGCGGATAACCCGTTCCCGGTGATTGTCGGCACCTCGGCCGGGGCAATCAACGCGGTCAGCCTGGCCAGCGGGGCGATGGACTTCAAAACGGCCATCGAGCGCCTGACTGCCTTCTGGCAAGCGGTGCGCAGCCATCAGGTGATGCGCAGCGACTGGTGGGGCGTGATTGCCCAGGCGACACGTTTTATCAGCCACAGCCTGCTAGGCCTGGGCGCCCGGTTACCAGTGGCGCTGATCGACAGTTCCCCGTTGCGTGAACTTCTCCAGTCTCAATTCCACGCCTCGGGCATCGAACAGGCCATCGCGCAGCAGCAACTGCGGGCCGTGGCGGTGACTGCGTTCGGTTATGAGTCCGGCCAGGCCGTGACCTTCTACCAGGGCCGCGGCACCATCGAATCCTGGCTGCGGCACCGGCGCATCGGCGTGCCGACCCAGTTGTCGGTGGAACACCTGCTCGCCAGTTCGGCGATCCCCCTGCTATTCGCGCCGGTCAGGATCGGCCCGGAATATTTCGGCGACGGCGCGGTGCGTCAATCGGCTCCCATCAGCCCGGCCCTGCACCTGGGGGCCAATCGCGTGCTGGTCATCGGGGTCAGCGGCAATCCGCGTGGCCTTGGTTCGCCAGAGCCGTTGCAGCGCAGTTACACCGGCCAGCAACCGACCCTGGCGCAGATCGGTGGTCACATGCTCAACAGTACGTTCATTGACAGCCTGGAAAGCGACATCGAGTTGTTGGAGCGTCTGAATGGCTTCAGTCATCTGCTGCCCGATGACGTGCCGGCTCATGCGCTGGGCGCGGCGCCGGTGGAGGTGTTGGTGATTTCGCCGAGCCAGCCGATCGACGAAATCGCCGCTCGCCATCGCCTGGAATTGCCCCGCGCGCTGCGCATGTTCCTGCGCGGGCCGGGCGCGACCAAGACCAGCGGCGCCGGGGTACTGAGTTATCTGCTGTTCGAAGCGGGCTATTGCAGTGAACTGATCGAGCTGGGACGCCAGGATGCGTTGGCCCAGCGCGAGGAGTTAAGCCGGTTCTTGCGGGTGACGGCGGGGTGATGCAGTAGTCTCCAGCGCCATCGCGAGCAGGCTCGCTCCCACAAGATTCCCTGAGCATCGAGGATCGATGTGGATCAGAAATGATACTTCAGCAAGAAGCTGGTATTGCTCTGATTGGTCTTGAAGCCTTCGCTGTCTTCGATCCCGTATTTGTTCTTCCAGTAGTCGTATTCCACACCCACATACAACTGTTTGGCGCCCAGCTTCAGTGCCTTGCCCAAGTCATACTTGATCTGCGGGTTGATGTGCAGGTTGGCGTGGTAGGTGCCTTTGGAGTTGCTGTCGTTGTCCACCACCCAGTCGATGAAGCCGTCGATCAGGATGTCGGATGAGCCCACCGGGAGGGTGTAGGCCCAGGTCGGTGTAATCTGCCAGACGTTGTCGCCAGCGCGCGGACCTTCGGTCTGGCGGTTGTAGAAATTCAACTGGAAGTAATCGAAACCGGGAATCGCCAGGTCGAAGCCCGGACCGATCAGGTATGACTCGTTGTCACCTTCACCGAACTCATAGGTCATGGCCAGCAACACATCTTTGATCGGACCCAGTTCCAGCTTCTGGTCGAAGATTTTGCCGAACGACAGGCGTGGGCTGAACTCACCGTAGTAGGTGTTCGGGCCGGAATTGCTGTCGTCCTGGCCGTTGTAGAAAATCCGGTCGAGGAAGAAGAAGTTGTCGCCGTATTTCCAGGCATCGGCGTGCTCGAAGGTCACGGTTTGCTGGATGCGCGGGTTGACCTGGAAGTCCTTGCCATAGAGGTAGGTCAGGCTGTTGTTCTGCCATTGGAACAGCTCGTCGGCCATCGCTTGGCCAGCGGTCAGCAAAGATCCCGCAAGTATCAGGCTGGTGCACGTATGTTTCATTCGGTTTGCTCCCAAAGGTAAGTGGTACTGCATTTTTTTTAAGATCAGCGCTCTGGTGTGGCGCTTTTTTCTACGGAAAAACCATCCGTTCGGTCAGCTTTTTGTTTGTGGCAAGCGCTGACAGCAAGAGCTGAGCCAAGACCGGGATAAATCGGAAAAATGGCTTGTTCAGTGGTTTGAAACGCTCGAAAAAGTGTGTTCAGCGCAAGCCGATATCTGCCAACACTGCAATAGTTGGCGTATCGGTCAGGATCTGCTGGTTTTACGCGGCACCGGACTCAAACGGCCGCGCAGGATACGGCCCTGCATTCATGGGCTCAAGTGCCCTGCAACGGCGCATTCGTGGCGAATTTGGGGCGTGATGGCGGGGCTGGGTCATCTGGTGCTTTCCTCTTGTTTTTATTGTTGAGGCGCAGGCAGTCGCTGACGGGCGACCGGTCGTGTGCCGGTCTGCCTGTCAGCGGTATTACGTGTAGCGGGTGATGTCAGGTTTGATGTCGGCGGGACTCAGTTGGTCCGCGCCCCCTGGCTGATCCACGCGCCGATCAGGTCGCGTTCCTGTTGGGTCATCTGGGTGATATTGCCCAGGGGCATGATCTGCGTGGCCACGGCCTGGGCCTGGATGCGCGCGGCTTGTTGCTGGATCTGCTGCGGGGTATCGAACATCACCCCGCCCGGCGCGGCGCTGAACAACGGGCTGGTGGGTTTGGCCGAATGACAGACCGAGCAGCGCTCCTGAATCACGCTGTGGACCTTCTCGAACGAAGGGCCTTGGGCATTGGCGGTCTGGGCCGGCGTCGATGCCGGTGCGGCCGCTGCCGTCGCCGGTTTTGCGCCGCCGCCCACCGCCGTTTCCGGCAACGGTTGGTACTCGATCACACCAGGGGTTTTGGCGACTTCCGGCGCTGTGGTCATGGGTTTTGGACCCGTGACATAAGCCAGGCAGATCATCGCCAGAGCGCCGACCGGCAGCGTCCAGGCATACTTGTTGCTGTCGTGGCGGGTATTGAAATAGTGCCGCACCAACACCGCCGCCACGGCGATCCCGGCCAGGATCAACCAGTTGTACTGGCTGCCATAGGTGCTCGGGAAATGGTTGCTGATCATGATGAACAGCACCGGCAGGGTGAAGTAGTTGTTGTGGCGCGAGCGCAGCAGGCCCTTGGCCGGCAGCGCCGGATCCGGCGTGCGGTTCTCGGCAATGGCCGCCACCAGCGCGCGTTGGGCCGGCATGATGATGCGGAACACGTTGCCGACCATGATCGTCCCGATGACCGCCCCGACATGCAGGTAGGCACCGCGACCGCTGAACACCTTGCTGAACCCGTAGGCCGCGGCGATCAGCAGCACGAACAGGATCAGGCCGAGCAGGGCAGGGCGTTTGCCCAGGGCCGAGTCGCAGAGAAAGGAATACACGAACCAGCCGACGAACAACGAGCCGATGCCCAGGGCGACGCCTTCGGGCCCGCTCAGGCTGCTGCCCGGTGCCAGCAGGTACAGGGTCGGGTTCCAATAGAATACCAGGCACAGCAGGGCGACGCCCGACATCCAGGTGAAGTAGGCTTCCCATTTGAACCAGTGCAGGTTGTCCGGCATGGACGGCGGCGCGAGTTTGTATTTTTCCAGGTGGTAGATGCCGCCACCGTGGATGGCCCACAAATCACCGGCCAGACCGCTTTTAGGGTTGACGCGATTGAGGTTGTTTTCCAGCCAGACGAAGTAGAACGACGCGCCGATCCAGGCCACGCCAGTGATCATATGAACCCAGCGCACGCTCAGGTTCAGCCATTCCAGCATATGTGCTTCCACAGTCTTTACCTCTCGCCCGTCACGCTTGTTTTCGCGTGATCGGACGCTTCTCTTATTGGTGGGGGGCGAGGATCAACAACTCATCCTCTTTGAAAAAATGCTCATCGCAGTTATTGCCTGTGCCACTGCGATCAACCACCAGGAAGTCATCCCGCTTTTCGATCGTCAGCACCGGGTGGTGCCAGACGCCGCGATGGTAATTAATGCCCTGCCTGCCGTTGGTGACGAAGGCGCGGACCAAGCCTGATACAGGTACATCGCCAAGTGGCGCGACCACGATCAGAAAGGGGTTGCCGAGCAGCCCGATGAAAGCCTGGCTGCCCAGCGGATGGCGCTCCAGCATGCGTACGGTCAACGGCATCTCCAGCGCCTCGGCGCGGAAGATGCTGATGATCGCCTTGTCGTCCGGCTCGGCGGTTTCAACCGTCGCCAGGCGATGGAAGCGCATGGTCGAACCATTGTTGATCATGAAGTGATCGCTGCCGTCGGTTTCGATCACGTCACCGAACGGGGCGAAGGCTTCTTTGGTCAACGGTTCGATCTTGAGTGTGCGCATGCTGGTCTTCTTACCTTGAATTCTGTGTTGTTTGTTGTGCCGCCATCGCGAGCAAGCTCGCTCCCACAGGGGAATGCATTTCAAATGTGGGAGCGAGCTTGCTCGCGATTCGGGTTCACTCTTATTTCGACACCTTGCCAAGCACCCGCAGGCGACTCACCCCACCATCCGGAAACACATTCAGACGGATGTGGGTGATCGGCCCCAACGCCTTGATCTGCTCGGCGAAGGTGTGTTCGGCGTGCATTTCCAGTTTCTGGCTGGGCAGTAATTCGCGCCAGAACAGCGACTGGGTTTCGATCTGGCTGTCGGTGCCGCCCTTGACGAACGCGCCCTGGATCGAGCAGCTGTCCGGGTAGTTGCCCTTGAAGTGCAGGGTGTCGACGATGACTTTCTCGACCTCGCCGGCATGGCCCAGGGCGACAATCACCCAGTCATTGCCCGGGGTGCGACGTCGGGCGGTTTCCCAGCCGTCGCCCATGTTCACCCCGCGACCGGGGTTGAGGATGTTGCTCATGCGACCGAAGTGTTCGTCGGAACAGGCCAGGGCGCGACCGCCATTGAGGGCCGCGGCGAGGTCGATCTGTTCGTTGTCGCCCACAGCCGACCAGTCGCGGTACGGAATGCCGTAGACCCGCAGGCGGGCCACGCCACCATCGGGGTAGATGTTGAAGCGCAGGTGGCTGAAGGCCTGGTCATTGCTGATTTCATGGTAGTGGTGGCTGTTGCCTTGCAGTTCCACGGCCGACAGCACTTCAGTCCATTGGGTATGTTCGTCTGGCTCGCCGGAGGTCAGGAAGCAGGCTTCCAGGGACGCCGACGGCGGGTAGTTACCGGTGAAGAATGAAGTGTCGATGTCCACGCCTTTGATCGAACCCGGCACGCCCAGGCGGATCACCGCGCTGTCGTAGCCTTCGAAGCGCTTGCGGCGCGACTCCCAGCCGTCCATCCACTTGCCGTTGTCATCGAACACGCCCTCCTTCCATACGGCCGGAGTCGGCTGGAACAGACGGTTGGCGTCGGCGAACCAGTCATCGGTGACCGAAATGATCTTGGTGCCCAGGCGGGCGTCGGCCAGGTTGACGAACTTCTCGAAGGGTACGGCGTAAGCTTTCATTCTTCTTGTCTGCCTTTAATAAGTTGGCTGGGGATGCTTGCAGGGGCCTGGGCCTCAGGGCTGCTTGCTAAAGAGTCAGTAATCGGAACAACGCGATCTTGTTGATCTCTGCCAGCGCGCATTTGAACTCGGTATCTGCCGAGTGGTGAATGCGCGTTTCGAACGCCGCGAGGATCTGATGCCGGTTGCTGCCTTTTACCGCCATGATGAAGGGAAACTTGAACTTGGCTTTGTAGGCCTCGTTCAGCTCGGTGAAGCGTTGGAACTCATCGCTCGAGCATTGGTGAATACCGGCGCCAGCCTGTTCGTTGGTGCTGGCCTCGGTCAGTTGGCCCTGGACGGCGGCTTTACCGGCCAGGTCCGGGTGTGCGTTGATCAGCGCCAGTTGGCTGGCGTGATCGGCGCACAGCAGGATGTCGCTCATGCGCTGGTGCAGGGTTTCGATCTGGTCGATCGATGGGTCCTGGCCCAGGTCGAAAGCCTTTTCGGCCACCCACGGCGAATGTTCGTAGATGTCGGCGAAGGCTTTGACGAACGCTTCGCGGCTCAAGGTCGAAGGCTTGAGGGTCTGGAATGCGGTCATTTCGAAGCCCCTGATTTCAAAGCGCCCGGATGTGGGTGGGTCTGCTGCCAGTGGCGGGCGATGTCGACGCGACGGCTGAACCAGACCTGCTCATGACCCTTGGCGTATTCAAGAAACCGCTTGAGGGCCGCGAGACGGGCAGGCCGGCCGATCAGGCGGCAGTGCAGGCCGATGGAAAGCATCTTCGGCGCCTCGCTGCCTTCGGCATACAGCACGTCGAAGGCATCCTTGAGGTATTGGAAAAAATCGTCGCCCTTGTTGAAACCCTGGACCTGGGTGAAGCGCATGTCGTTGGTGTCCAGGGTGTACGGAATCACCAGGTGCGGCTTGCCGGTGGGGGTGTTCGGTTCCCAGTAGGGCAGGTCGTCGTCGTAGGTGTCGCTGTCATAGAGAAAACCGCCTTCTTCCATGACCAGCCGGCGGGTGTTGGGGCCTGTGCGGCCGGTGTACCAGCCCAACGGACGTTCGCCGGTGATTTCGGTGAGGATACGGATCGCTTCGAGCATGTGCTCGCGTTCCTGGGCTTCATCCATGTATTGATAGTCGATCCAGCGATAGCCATGGCTGCAGATCTCGTGACCGGCGGCGACCATGGCACGGATCACATCCGGGTGGCGCTGGGCAGCCATGGCCACCGCGAAGATCGTCAGCGGAATATCGAATTCCTTGAACAGCTTGAGGATCCGCCAGACACCGGCGCGGCTGCCATATTCGTAGAGCGATTCCATGCTCATGTTGCGCTCGCCCTGCAGCGGTTGCGCCGAAACCATTTCCGAGAGAAACGCTTCGGACTCCTTGTCTCCGTGCAGCACGTTACGCTCGCCGCCTTCCTCGTAGTTGAGCACGAAAGACAGGGCGATGCGGGCGTTGCCCGGCCACTGAGGATGGGGAGGGTTACTGCCGTAACCGATCAGGTCGCGTGGGTAGTCAGCGCTCACTGCAGTTTTCCTTCTTGTTCGAACCATGTAGGTGGCGCCTGGGCGATGAATCACAGGCTGGCGTCACAGCGATGGGTTGATTGTATACAACTTTATGCGCACTTTGTAAGCCTGATTTTTTGCATTTTTCACTGCTGCCTCTGGCGTGTCTACACTGCAAGAAACCTGCCCATTTGGTCAGCTAAGGTATGACAATCCTGTGTGTCTGTTGGTTTTATTACTGATCGGGTCTGAACCCTTCTCGAATATGGCAGGCGATAAATTTCTGTTTTTTATTGTGTACAATTTTCATTTAAAGTGTCTTAATTCGCTCATCGCCGCAGCGTTTCGTGCTCCGAAACGGTGCGGCCTGTCTTTCAACTGATTCAGGAGGCGTCGGGCCGAACTGCTTGCAGCGAGGCGCGCACAATCAATGGGACGTTTGACTACTCACGTTTTGGATGCCGCGCACGGCTGCCCGGGCAGCTCGATCAAAGTCGAGCTGTACCGCGTCGAAGGTACGCAACTGCAATTGGTCGCCAGCGCGCTGACCAACAGCGACGGCCGTTGCGATGCACCGTTGTTGCAAGGGGATGACTACCGTAGCGGCGTCTATCAGATTCAATTCCATGCCGGCGATTACTACCGTGCCCGTGGCGTCCAGCTGTCCGAGCCGGCGTTCCTGGATGTGGTGGTGCTGCGCTTCGGCATTTCGGCCGAGCAGGAGCATTACCACGTGCCCCTGCTGATTTCGCCCTACGCCTACTCAACGTATCGAGGCAGCTGATCCCCCAAGCAGTTGCCTTGTCCTGGAAGCGACTGCGCATGTAGCTTCTTTGGTTTTTCGCCCGCTCACACTGCGGGCTTTTTTTTGGGCCATGTATTTACAGCCTGGAATTGTCATCCCGGATGATAAAAATCGTGTCTGCAACGCCGGGACGGATTTCAGTACCGCCCTTGAGCCAGATGATTTTATTGGCACTGTGGGCATCGTTGACGGCTTTCGCAGCGACTCCGCCAACCTGGGTTTCCAGGCGCAGCTCGGCTGTCTTGGGATCCATATACATGGGTAGGGAAATCTTCGGAATTCTGGTGCGGTGCAGGCTCATGAAAAATACATAGTCATGCCCTGTGCGGCGAAATACCAAAGCGGGAAAACTGTTGAAAGAGTTGGGCTCAATGACTGTATAGCCATTACGCGTCAGAAGGGCGGCCATAAAGCGTTTGAATTCCACTGGCGAGTACGACGTCAGATAAAGAAGCCACTGTCGCTGGAACCGCAGGGGATCAAAATCCAACCGATTCAATATTCCTGTTGAGAAGGGGTTAGGCAAGGCTATCGAGCGGGCAGCGCCTCGGGACGCCGAAGAGGTTGGAAGAATTGGAAGCATCAACAGTGGATCGGACCATTGCGGATGTGGCGAGTGGGTCGCGTTTTCCCAACTGCTGTAAATCTGCCGGAGTGCGGTCAAACCCGCAGAGTCGGCGAACGGCGAATCATTGCTGAGTTCAAATTGCCTTCTTGCGATATTTTCCAGGGTGACGGTCGTGACTTCTGGAAAAAAATCCCTGACGTAGGCCGTCAGTGTTTTTTCAAAGGGTAGCCTGGCGTCAATTTCCCAATGGTTGTCCGGCGGAACTTGTATTGCGCCTCGGGGTTGCTCGTCAGGCATATGCCTGAGGGTGGCTTCCAGCAAGTCAAAATCATAGATGGGATGAGCGGGTGACTGAATGTAGGTGATCGGGGATTCTCGCGCGTCGGTACGTGTCACCACCTTATAGTGAACATTGTTTATGGTGATCAATTCGGACAGCGTGAATCTTGGGTCAACCCCCCAGTTTTTCCTGAATGCCCGTGTAGGCGGGAGATTGGAATCACTGTGGTGCGTCACGTCGCGGTGCGCAGTTGGACGCCATAGAAGGCTGCCCTCCACTTGTTCCAGGCGTGGTCCGGAGGCAACAAGTTCAGTGCCTGATCGGGCTCTGTAGTTCTGTTCGGAGTCGCGACCAAGCAGCACCGTCCCTCCCTCTGCAAGCTCAACGTAGGTGCGTGTCTTGAACGTGCGGATCCCAGAGGTTGCGTCTGGCTCCGATAACAGGGGGACCAGCTCAGGGGAAAGGTAATAATTGTCCAGCGATACCGACAGGGAGCCATCACTGATGGCTGTCGCGGATGCGATTTCGGATACCTGAACGGTCGGGCGCTGCGATTCAGTCGCTTCAGTTTGTCGTCCGGTTGGCGAGCCGGACGCCTGATCGGTTTCTGCGCCTCTCAGGGGATTGCCGAGCATTGTGTCCAGTGACGTATCGCGACTGGAGTGAGGCGTATCAGGGGACGACTTTGTAAGCGTGGGTCGGGTGTTTCGTCTTGGACTCATTGAAAATGTCTGCTCTTGAGTTTGAATATTGATGATTCAAGTAGGTATCAAGCTAATGGCCTGTCGTAGAGCCGGAGGCTGACAGGCCCTGGGTTCCAGGATGTTCGTGGAAAACCAGCAGACAGGTGCACTACATATGTATGGCGTGTGAAAGAAACCGTCGAAGACGTTCTTCAAGGTCAGGTAGGTTCGGGAGACGCCTCAGCCAATGAGAGGAACCAGCTCAATTGCGAGAGCCTTATGCCGAAGACTGCGCTCAGCGCTAACGCCCGCGCAAACATCACTGAGTTGTCCAAAGTGAAGCCTTCTATCAGCTCCACGCATTTTTCCCGCAACAGACGAAGTGTGTCATCACCCAGGGGCGGTGTCTGATTGAGCCCCTCGCGGGCCAGATCCTGATAGATCTTGAGGGCGTGGTCACACAGGTCTGTTTTTCTCAGGTTCGCCGCCTCAATGACTCGGGACTTATCGGTGTCAAGGATCCATTTACGGGTTCTGAGGTTGTAGCTCAGTGTGCCGGGAGACCCATCTTTGACAGCAACGTGAAGAACCTTCAGTTCTTCGGATGTCAGGCTCGACAGTTCGCTGGGCAATGGGATGTTGGGGTCAGTGAGCGGGGCAAAATACCGGCCATCAAGCGCTTCTACATAAACCCGCTCAAACAGGCTGTCGACAGCATGAACAACGCCTTGTGCAGTGATGACTCGTATCGGGTCGACAAGGTCATCAGCTTCATAGACGGGAAGATGGATGGTGGTTCCACCTATTTGCAGCAGGTTGGAGGACAGTTTTATCTCGACTTGGCCCAGGCGCGTGGCATCCAACTCCCATAGGGAGGCACGGGGTAACCGAGGATTGGCGCCGGCCAATGCACCTGGCGTGGACAGGCGTAACGTCATGTTCGGGCTCAGGTGAACCAGGTAGGTGGCGCCTTCGCCAATCAGGACTTCGATACCCGTTTGTTCCGTGGGCGATGTCAGCAGGGCGCAGGTTGCCCAACTGCGCATGTAATAAGGTTTTTTGTCCAAGGGTTGTAGATAGGCGTACTTCTTTTTGGTAGGCGTCAATGGCAATGGAACGTCTGTTTTCCATTCCACCGGATCTTTCCCTATGAATGTTTCGTCCAGCAACAGGCCATAGTCGGGCGAGGGTTGGACCATACGGTACGACGAGCCGTCGTTCAGGGTGAGGATAAAAGTATGATGCGAACCGAGGGCGGAAAATGCACGCCGACCGGTCTTCGCGTTTTGCGCGCTATAGCGCTCATCGGAACTTGCCAGATTTTTCAATACGACTTGGCGAACACCAAAGTGCAAGGTCAGGCCACATTCGCCATATTTGATGCTGTCCCCTTCATCTTTCTGAGTGACATGAGCCTTGTAGTAGGCCTCGATACGGGTCAGCTCGGCGTTGGCGTAGTTAAGATGAAGGGTGGTGGAAAATTCGCTTTTTTGTTTGACCTTGAGTGTGGTCAGTTCATTGAGATGTGAAACATAGTAGCTGGTGTCTTTGTCATGGCTGATCGGCTGCTCGCTTCGATCAGGCAGGATAGCCGGGTTGCGGGGTGTGCCTGGCTGCACCACAACTGTTTCAATGTCGAGCGGGCTGCTGGATTCGATCGTATCGGGCAGGTCGGGTACCAAATGGTAGCCATCCTGGGTGATGAACGTCAGTCTGTTGTTTTGTAAGGCTCTTGGAAAAGCAGAGTCTTCATAGACTTCCCTGATGGTGACTTTGCGAAACTCCCGGTCGCTTGCATCAAAGCATGAAGTAATGACCAGATGACCGTCTTCAATTCGCCAGCTTTCAATCAGGTCAGCTCTCCAGTCCAGTGCGATGACGCTATTGTCCACACCATTTTCGGTGATGGAAACGTGGCCGGGTTTATGAGCGATGGCATAGATATCCTCACCCGGTCCGCCGTCTGCGTTGCGGTTATTTCCATTGAGAATGAAAATTCGGTCATCTCCCGCGCCGGCGTCGATTGAATCGTTGCCGCGGGACCTGATGATGTTTGGGCCGGCTGTCCCCTTGATGATGTTGGCACCACCCTCGGGAATTTCTACGTTTTCAATGCTTTCAAGGTCCGCATGGCGATGAGGCTTGCTCTGCGTGTCATGACTTTTTTGAGTGATGATGGACACTTGCCCGGCGTCCAGGTCGACCTGGTAACCCAGACGCGGCTCCTGATGACTGCTGCTACGGCCCGACAACACCACGGTGTCGTTGCCCAAGCCACCCACCAGGTTATTTGCTGACGTTTCACTGAGGGTTTCCGTGGAGCCTTCAAAGATAAACACGTCGTCTTTTGTGCCCCCGGTCAGTTTTTTAACGCCCGCCCCGTAGTGAAAGACGTTTGGCTTGTTTTCGACGCCTTCAACGATGTCGTTGCCGCCGCCGATGTACCAATGGATAGCTTTATGTTCGGCCGACGTTTCAATGACTGCGCCGGGCGTCTGAGCCGTAACGCCTTTACGCGCATCGATCCGGTCGTCGTTGTCTTTGATCTTCGGACGGACTGTCGTCGCCCGGTACCTGGCACCGGTCCACCAGTTCCAGGTGTTGTAAGGCACCGGTTCGAGTTCCACGCTGAATGTACCGTTTACGATTGCCTCAGTGCTGTCTTTCAGTGGGCCTTTGAGCAAGTGCGAGGCATTGGCCTGCAGCAGCTTTGTATGTTCGGCGGTAGCCTTGGCGATGGTGTAGCGATCCTGGATATCTTTATCAGGGCCCATTGCCCAGAAGGCCAACCAACCGGTGCGCAGACGCTCGTGCACGGTGAGTTCTATATAGTCGTCGATGTCATCGACTTGACGAACCGCGCCCCAGATTTGTGAGCCAACCACCAGGATAAGTCCGGCGGCAAGGCCCACTGGACCGGCTGAACCAAATCCCGCCAGCGCCGCTATGCCAATGGTTAAGGTCATCGCGGCGCTGGTGACGCTCAAGGCTGCGCTGACATAGTGGTCGGTGGCTTCTTTGCCAGTGGCGTGGGCAGCCGCCTTGAAAGAATCAACCGCAGCAATGATATCGAAAGGAAGTGTCAGGACGCTGGCAATCAGCCCACTTCCACGGGCGAGGCGCGTGGCAAAGGTCGTTTTGGCAAAGCCCTCGAGGGAGCGTTGGCCGGCCCTGATCATCTGAGAGGCTTGTCTGGTCACCGCAGCTTCGACACCGATTGAAGCGACTTCGGCGGCCACGCTGGTCCCATTGAAAATGGTCTGGTAGGAGTCCTTGTTACGGATGGCGTCTTGCAGGCCGCGCAGACCGCTATAGATTCCGAAGGCCTGAAGTCCAAGTCCTGTAGGGATGAGGATATTGCTCTTGGTTGTATTTGCCCAACTGAATGCTCCATGGCTAAGCCCTTGTATATCGAGCCTTTGGGCCGATTTCAGGAGTTTTTCCAGCGTGCTCCGATGGCTGGCGGGTTCGGCCTGTGTTTCAGGCGTTTGCCTCAATAATGGGGGCGCGGCGGGTGAGCGCTGGCTCGCCATTTCAAACAGCAACGTGGGCAGCCGATAGTCGTTTGCGTCGGCGGTCAGTTTGAGCCGTGTTTCAATATTGTTTGCGTTGAACTGTAACGAGTTCACGAAAAAACGATTGGGGCTGCGGAAAAAAGTATTGTCGCCGTTCAGCGGCTGTCCATCGGTGGTTGCGCCTAACGCATCCAGGGCTGAACGGGTGACAGTCACGGAACCGATGTGCAGCGGGCCGTAAAGTCTATCGACGATTTCGAGTTGGGCTTGTCTATGTTCGTGCTCCGGACTCAGCTGCGTCCCATCGGCAGTCTTGAAATCGAGTGTTTCGATGGTGTGCTTATTTGTAGGCACGCCTAAGTCGGTAATGACTACGGCATAGTCCTCGGGCACCGGGCCGGGCTGGAAAATCTGGGCCATTGTGAACGTCCTTGTTCAACGATGATTGAGTGGCCCTATATGTAAGATGCTTCCTGGCGGGGTGTATATCGATGGGTTGTTTCTACGTTTTGCGAAAGCCTCGAGTAAAAGATGAGGCTGTTTCGCAAAGTCAGGGACTCAGTGAGTCGACATCAAAGAGGCCGCGCCCGCACCGCCAAAGAGGCCTGCGCTGATGCGGTTGAACCAACTCTGGCCTTTACCCGTTCGCAGATACCGCGCCGCGCCGTGGGCGCCGAGGCCGTAAGCCAGCTTGCAGAGCAGGTCAAGAACGGTCCAGGTGGCGATCATGATCAGCAGTTGCGGCAGGAACGGTTGTTCGGCGCTCAAGAACTGCGGCAGGAAAGCGGCGAAGAACAGAATGTCCTTGGGATTGCTGGCACCCAGCACGAATGCCCGGCCGAACAGGGCGCGAAAGCGCGGGATGGCTGCGGCCTGGGGCACTTCGGCACCCTGGGACGGCTGGCGCGATTGCTGCCAGCTCTGCCAGGCCAGGTAAAACAGATACAACGCGCCGACCATCTTCAGGGCGCTGAACAGTTGCTCTGACGCCAACAACAGTGCGCCGAGGCCCAGCGCCGATGCGCTCAGCAGGCAAATCGAGGCGATCACGCCACCCAGAAACGCCGGATACGAACGGCGCAGGCCATAGTTCAGGCTGTTGCCGATCATCAGCAACGACAGTGGGCCGGGGATGAGGATCACCACCAGAGCGGCGCCGCTGAACAACAGCCAGGTTTCCAGATTCATTGCTTTGCTCCTGATGCAAGAACGCCTCACCCGACGGGGTGAGGCTGATGAATAATCCCGCCTACAAGAAGATGAACTTGGCGATGAAGATCGCGCAGAGCACCCACAGACTGACAGAAATTTCCTTGTGTTTACCCGTGCCGGCCTTAAGCACCACATAGGTGATGAAGCCCAGCGCAATACCGTCGGCGACCGAAAAGGTCAGGGGCATCATGATGGCCGTGACGATGGCCGGGATGCTGTCGGTCGCTTCGTCCCATTCGATGTGGGCCATGCCCCCCATCATCAGCATGGCGACATAGATCAAGGCCCCCGCGGTAGCGTAGGCGGGGATCATCCCGGCCAAGGGTGCGAAGAACATCGCGGCAATAAATAGCACACCAACCGTCACGGCGGTAAGCCCTGTACGGCCACCCGCCGCGACACCGGCGGCGCTTTCCACGTAGCTGGTTACCGGCGGCACGCCGACCATGGCGCCGAACACGCTGGAGGCGCTGTCGGCTTTCAACGCCTTGGACAGGTTCTCGATCTTGCCATCAGGTTTGACCAACCCGGCACGCTGGGCAACGCCCATCAGGGTGCCGGCGGTGTCGAACATGTGCACGAACAGGAAGGCCAGCACTACGCTGATCATGCTGACGTTGAATACGCCGACCACATCCATCGCCATCCAGGTGGGCGCCAGGCTCGGAGGCGTCGACATGACCCCGTTGTATTGCACCAGTCCCAGGCCCCAACCGGCCAGGGTCACGGCGATGATGCTGATCAGGATCGCGCCGAACACGCGGTGATAGCTGAGCACGGCGATCATCAGGAAACACACCGCAGCCAGTAACGGGCCGGGCTCGTGCAGGGAGCCGAGCTTGATCAGGGTAGCGGGGCTGTCCACGACGATGCCGGCGGTCTTCAGGCCGATCAGTCCGAGGAACAACCCGACTCCCGCACCCATGGCATAACGCAGGCTCACCGGAATGCTGTTGAGCAGCCACTCACGCACCCGCGACAGGGTCAGGAACATGAACAGCACCCCGGAAACAAACACCGCGCCCAATGCGGTTTCCCAGTTGTAGCCCATGGTGCCGACCACGGTGTAGGTGAAAAACGCGTTCAGGCCCATGCCCGGTGCCAGGCCCACCGGCCAGTTGGCGTACAGGCCCATCAACAGGCAACCCAGGGCGGCGGCGATGCAGGTCGCGACGAATGCGGCGCCGTGATCGATGCCGGCGTCGGCCATGATGTTGGGGTTGACGAAAATGATGTAGGCCATGGTGATGAAGGTCGTCAGACCGGCAATCAGCTCGGTCTTCACCGTGGTGCCATGCAAGCTGAGTTTGAAGATGCGCTCCAGCCAGCCAGTGCGTAGTGGCGGCGAGAGGTCCAGCGTCCGGGCTTCGGGTTTGCGGCTTTCCACAGCGAGTACTCCTCAAGAGTTTTATTGTTATTTCCAGCACGCCCGCCCCCTGAGGGTGGCGGCGTTGCTTTGAGGCAGGTAAGGCCGGCGAGGTTTTTTGACCTTATGGTCAAGAACTCGCACGAAGCGAATTATGCTTTTGTATACAAATAAAGCAAATAATGTTTTCTATGTTGTCGACGAAAAGTCTGGGAGGTAGGGATATATCGACTGTGAGGACGCCATCGCGAGCAGGCTCGCTCCCACAGGGGAGCTGCGTCGTTCACAAAATTTGTGCGCATGGGGGATCCATTGTGGGAGCGAGCCTGCTCGCGATGGCGCCGGTTCTGACGCTACAAATCCCTCAGCTCGCCGAACCCTTGCCCAATCCCAGGTTCACCGCCAACCACCCATTCACCGCTTCCTCCCCAGCCTCGGCAAATACCCGCTCGAGCAATTTCACCTGCTCGCGACGCAACGCCTGTTCGAAGCGCTCGCCCTCGGCCGTCAGTTCCAGCAGCCGCTTACGCTTGTCCGTCTCGGAGGCGACGCTGTTCACCAGGTGCATTTCCATCAACTGCCGCAACGGCATGTTCAACGCCTGTTTGCTCACGCCAAGCAGCGTCAGCAATTCCTTCACGCTCAGGGATGGGTAGCGGGCGATAAAAAAAACGATGCGCTGATGCACCCGGCTCAGCCCGCGACGCTCAAGCATTTCATCGGCCTTGGCGGTAAACGCCTGGTAACCGAAGAAGAACGCTTCCATGGCCATTTGCTGGGAGGCCGGGTTTTTAAGGTCAAGCATGTTGACGTATCCAGAGAGGTCGGAGTAATTTCGGTCAACCAGTTTGACTCATTTTTCCAGTGACCCGCTACAGGTGACCCCCATGGCTTTTTCCGAACGTGTCTCGCGCCTCAAAAGTTCTTTGATTCGAGAAATCCTCGCCGCCGCGCAGCGTCCTGAAGTGATGTCGTTCGCCGGTGGCCTGCCGGCCGAAGCCATGCTGCCGAAAGTCGAATGGGCGGCCATGCCGGTGTCCATGGGCCAATACGGCATGAGCGAAGGTGAACCGGCCTTGCGCGAAGCCCTGGCGGCACAGGCGCGGTCATTGGGCCTGGCGTGTGAAGCCAGTCAGGTGCTGGTGGTCAGCGGCTCCCAACAAACCCTCGACCTGGCGGCCAAGCTGCACATCGATGTCGGCACTCAAGTCATGCTGGAAGCGCCGACCTACCTGGCCGCGTTGCAGATTTTCCAGCTGTTTGGCGCCGACTGCATCACGGTGCCCCTGGAGGCCGATGGGCCTGATCTGAAACAGTTGCGAGCCCGGTTGGAACAGCATCGCCCCGCGTTCATCTACCTGATTCCCACCTTCCAGAACCCTTCGGCGGTGCGCTACAGCGAGGCCAAGCGCGATGCCGTGGCGGCGCTGCTGGATGAGTTCGGCGTGACCTTGGTGGAAGACGAGCCCTACCGCGAGCTGACCTTCGACGGCGGCAGCGCCACGCCGATTGTCAGTCGCTTGAAGAAGGCCAGCTGGATCTACACCGGCACTGTGTCGAAAACCCTGTTGCCCGGGCTACGTGTGGGTTACCTGATCGCCAGCCCGGATCTGTTCCCACACCTGCTGCGGCTCAAGCAGTCGGCGGACCTGCACACCAATCGCATCGGTCAGTGGCAGGCATTGCAATGGATCGGCACCGAGCAGTACCAAAGCCATTTGAGCGAGTTGAGGGATTTTTACCGGGATCGTCGGGACCGGTTCCAGGCGGCGCTGCAAACACATTTTTCCGATATCGCGCATTGGAACGTGCCTCAGGGCGGGCTGTTTTTCTGGCTGACCCTCAAGCAACCGCTGGACACCCGCACCTTGCTCGACGCCGCGCTGGCTGCCGACGTCGCGTTCATGCCGGGAGAGCCGTTCTTTCCCGAGCCGGACAAGCATCCGGGGCACCTGCGGTTGAACTTCAGCCACATTGACCCGGCGCGGCTGGATGAGGGGCTTAAGCGGTTGGCGGGGGTGGTGCGGGAGGCTTTGGCGGTAAAAGCAGCCTGACTTATGTGGTGACTGGACTGGCCCTATCGCGAGCAGGCTCGCTCCCACAGGGTTCAGAGTCGATCACAAAACCCAGTTATCCACAGTTCCATTGTGGGAGCGAGCCTGCTCGCGATAGGGCCCGCAAATACACCATAAAACTATCAGACTGCCGCAAACCGCTTATCCAGATAATCAATGATCACCTTGGACTCATACATCCAGGTGGTCTCGCCGTTCTCTTCGATGCGCAGGCACGGTACTTTGATCTTCCCGCCTTGCTCCAGCAGCGTCTGGCGATCCTGCTCGTTGTTTTTTGCATCCCGCAAGGCCACCGGCACGTTGAGGCGGTGCAGGGTGCGGCGGGTCTTCACGCAGAACGGGCAGGCGTGGAACTGATAGAGCGTCAGGCTGCGGGCGGCCTGATTGACTTGCGCCTGGGCTTCGGCCGGACGTTGCTTCTTGCCGGGGCGGGTGATGAAGTCGATGAAAATAATCAGCTGGCCCAGGCCAACTCGCAGCGCTTTGACGATCACGGTATTAAGCCTCACGACAGGGAAGAAGAGGGCGCGCAGCTTACCTGATTTTTCACGGGCGAAAAAAAACCGGCGATCAATGCCGGTTTTTTTCATGCGGGGGGGTTACTTGATCAGGCTGAGGAACTCGCTGCGGGTCGCGGCGTTTTCGCGGAACTCGCCAAGCATCACCGAGGTGATCATCGAGGAGTTCTGCTTTTCCACACCGCGCATCATCATGCACATGTGCTTGGCTTCGATCACCACCGCCACGCCCAGGGCACCGGTCACCTGTTGGACCGCGTCGGCGATCTGGCGGCTGAGGTTTTCCTGGATCTGCAGGCGACGTGCGTACATGTCGACGATGCGTGCGACTTTCGAAAGCCCCAGCACCTTGCCACTCGGAATGTAGGCCACATGGGCCTTGCCGATGAAGGGCAGCAAATGGTGCTCGCACAGCGAGTACAACTCGATGTCCTTGACCAGCACCATTTCGCTGTTGTCGGAGCTGAACAAGGCACCGTTGGTGACTTCTTCGAGGGTCTGTTCGTAACCGCGGCAGAGGTACTGCATGGCCTTGGCAGCGCGCTTGGGCGTGTCGAGCAGGCCCTCGCGGGAAACGTCCTCGCCCAGTTGGCCGAGAATCGCGGTGTAATTCTGTTCCAGAGACATGAAACTACCTGTGGGATTTTACGCAAAGGGCAAGGGTACGGTGGCGGACACGGCGCTGCAAGCTCGGCAATCGGGTGCTACTCGTCGCGGCCTTCCATCATGGTGCGCTTGAGCATCACGTACACCGCCCCGGCGCCACCGTGTTTCGCCTGGCAGGAGGTGAAGCCCAGCACTTGCGGGTGCTGGCGCAGCCAGGTGTTGACGTGGCTCTTGATCATCGGCCGCTTGCCGTCCAGCCGCACGGCCTTGCCGTGGGTGACGCGCACGCAGCGGATTTCGAATTTGGTGGCTTCGGCCAGGAAGGCCCAGAGGGTTTCCCGGGCTTTTTCCACGGTCATGCCGTGCAGGTCGAGGCTGCCTTCGAAGGGAATCTGGCCAACCTTCAGCTTGCGCATCTGGCTTTCCTGAACGCCGTCGCGAGCCCACATCAGCTCGTCTTCAGGACCTACGTCGATCACGAACTGGTCGGACAAGCCATCCACGGTGGTGGCGTCGGTGCGCACCGTGGCGGCCTGGCGCAGCTTGGCGATTTGTGCGCGATCCGCCTTGGGTTTGCCGGTTTCGGCACGGTCGTGCTTGATCGGTTTAACACCCTGGATCGCACTTTTGAACAGGGAAAAGTCGTCGTCTTGCATATCAGCCTCCGCGAAGGCCGGCCAGTTTACCCAACTCCTGCGGGATCCGGCGCGACAAAACGTCGGGCGGCGGGTCAGTCGTGCTTTTTCATCAAGTGAGGAGCCATGGCCAGCTCCAGGGATTGGCGGGCCCGACGGCGGCAAAGGCGCCACAGCCACACGCCCAACAGCAGTACCAGCAAGCCGATCACCAGAATGATCGTGGAGCCGAGCGGGGTTGCGTTCAACTCGCCCAGGGCGGGCGGGCGACCCAGCAGGCTGGCGGCGCCGGCCATCGACAGCAGTACACCGAGCGTTGCCAGGAGCGCCGCGAGCGCGGCACCGAAACGCAAGCGCCAGTTGCTCGGGCCTTTGGGCCGCAAGCGACGTGCGTCAAAACCATCGGATAACTTCATTCCGACCTTCCTCAATGGGTATCGGCCCTTCGACCGGAAGATGTTCGGGTTGTTCCTGACACTACGGCAATTGCGGCAAATGAGAGGCTTTTGCGGATAAGCGGCGCAACGGGCCGCTTATCGAAGGGGTGTCAGATGAAATCGCGGGTCAGGGCCAGGGTGGCGAAGTTGTCCGCCATGATCGCCATTTCGGTCTGGTGCACGTGTTCGGCGCTCAGGACTCCGCCCTTGTGCGGCAGATCGCGAGTGGCGCAGGCGTCTTCGACCAGAGTGCAACGAAAGCCCAGGTTCTTGGCGGCACGCACGGTGGTGCTGACGCTGGAATGGCTCATGAAACCACAAACGATCAGGTCCAGGGGGCCGAGGTCCTCCAGGCGCTTTTTCAGTTCGGTGCCGTGAAACGCGCTGGGCAGCAGTTTTTCCACCACGGTTTCGTCGCCCTGGGGTTCCAGGCCGCTAATGAACTCCCCGCGTTCGCCCTGTGGGTCGAATAGCCCGCCATGGGTGCCCAGGTGACGCACATGCACGATCGGCCGGCCGGCAGCACGGGCCGCGCCGAGCAATTGCTTGATGTTCGCGACCGCCGCATCCATGCCACTCAACGCCAGGGGGCCGGCGAGGTATTCTTTCTGGGCATCGATGATGATCAGCGTCGCTTGACTCAGATTGGCCGCCGCGTAACCGCGACCGCTGAGTTGAAACATCGTTTTTGGAACGGACATTCTGGGGCTCCTTCGAGTGGGGCTTTTGCGACATTCTCCTCTGGCTGAGCGGTTCTGTGAATCGCTTCCATCGCAAGGGCCGTCGTTGCTGGCCTACAGCCTTGTCAAGATGTCTGTCTTGTTCAATAGTCAGCGCGAAAAACGGATAAATCCTACATCTGCCCCGTCCTTTTTCGTGCGTGTTTGAGGTGTGTTTGAGGCGTGCTTTGGTGAGGGGAGTGTTTGGCTGGTAGACTCGCCAGTCGTTTTTTCTGGAGTTTGCCGCCGTGATCACTTCCCGTCTCCGTACCCTGCGCGACCATATACGTTGGGCCGTCAGTCGTTTCCATGGAGAGGATCTGTTTTTCGGCCATGGCACCGACAATGCGTGGGATGAAGCCCGGCAACTGGTGTTGGGCGCGTTGCATCTGCCGTGGGAGATTGCCGATAGCTACCTGGACTGCCGTCTCGAAGATGAAGAGCTGGTCCATGTGCAACGCCTGCTGCGCCGACGCATCGCCGAACGCATCCCGGCGGCCTACCTGCTGGGTGAAGCCTGGTTCTGCGGAATGTCTTTCATCGTCGACGAGCGCGTGCTCATTCCACGCTCGCCCATTGGTGAACTGATCGAAAACCGTTTTGCGCCCTGGCTGGGTCAGGAGCCGGTACGGATTCTCGACCTCTGCACCGGTTCCGGCTGCATCGGCATCGCGTGTGCTTTCGAATTCCCGGAGGCGGAGGTGGTGCTGGCTGACCTGTCGTTCGAAGCGTTGGAAGTGGCCAACCAGAACATCGAGCGTCACGGCGTCGACGAGCGCGTGTTCACTGTCCAGGGGGATGGTTTCGAGGGCTTGCCGGGCCAGCGTTTCGACCTGATCGTGTCGAACCCGCCCTATGTCGATGCCGAAGATTTCGCCGACATGCCCCAGGAGTATCAGCACGAGCCGGAGCTGGGCCTGGCCTGTGGCGATGATGGCTTGAACCTGGTACGCCGGATGCTGGCCGAGGCCGCCGACCATCTGACCGAGAAGGGTTTGTTGATTGTCGAGGTGGGCAACAGCCAGGTCCACGTCGAGGCGTTGTATCCGGAAGTCGATTTTGCCTGGCTGGACTTCGAACGCGGCGGGCATGGTGTGTTCATGCTCAGTGCCGAACAGTGCCGTCAGCATCAGGCGTTGTTTGCTTCGCGGGTTTGACGACAATTGATCTGACGGGCGCGCCCGGGTCTGTCACCGAGGATGCAAACCTGTGGGAGCGAGCCTGCTCGCGATGAGGGGGTGTCAGTCAGTTTGAAGACTGCTGACACGACGCCATCGCGAGCAGGCTCGCTCCCACAGGGGTTAGGCGGTGTTCAGTCTTAGCTACGCGTCGCAATCCAGATCAACAACCCGGCCTGGAACATGGCAAATGCCACCAGGCAGGTGATGGTGAAACGCAGGCCGTTGTCTTCGCGTTTGAACTTGGCGACCTTTTCTTCCTGCTGCTTGAGTTTGACTTCCTGCTCCGCCAGGTTCTGCTCGGCTTGCTGGAGCATCTGCGCGGCTTCGAGAATTTCCACGAACTGCAGTTTTTCGGTGTTCCAGTCCCCCAGCAGATTGCCAACCTCGGCTGGCTTGACGCTGCCTTTGAGGTGCTGGGCGTCGGCGTAGACCACTTCGAAACCATGGGCTTTCAGGAAGTGGTCGCGGCGCAGGCGGGTGTCTTCGTTCAGCGCGTCCTTGTTATTCAGGTCGCTGCCATCGACCCGGTAGCTCGACCAGCGCTTCTTGGCCCAGGTAATGCCCTGTGCGGCGAGGAAGCGGCCAATGCCACGGTTCAGCGGCTCGACCTGCAAGCTGTCCGGGGAAAAATACAGGCGTTTATCGACGTGGTCGGCCCAGACGTCCAGGTGATTCTGTTCCTTGCGCACCCGCTGGCCCGGCAACTGGATGCTCATGCGCAGCAAACTGCGCTCCTTGCTGTGGCGCTCGGCATAGCTGAATTCGACAAACCGCAGCGGCCGCGCACCCGTGGCACGGTCGGTCTTGAGCGGTGCCAGCCGGAGCATTTTATGGTGCTCGGCCTGCACATCCGCCCAAGGCAGCTCCGCCACTGGAGCGGCGGGCGTTTCGGCGGGGGTGTCGGGTGAAGTTTGAGTGTCAGTCATAACGGCAAAATCCTGTCCAGGCCGGCCCGTCGGCAGCCATGGCGCTGTCCGACACCGGTCTATCGGCCGTTTTTGCCAGGACTGGAGGGGAAAAACCGCTTATCGAGCGGGTAATGAGCTAATAAAACCCAGAATGTGCGTACCCAGTTCGGCCGCCAGGGGCAGGTTTGGATTTTTGTAGGAGGCCAATTGCCGCTCCATGTCGTTGGGGACGATGCGCATGACATGGTTCATGCCCTTGATCAGCGCCAGCTCGGCGTCGGGTTTGGCGGCTTGCAACTGCCTGGCGTCATCGACGCTGACTTGAATGTCATGGCTGCCCTGGATAATCAACGCTGGCATCTTCAGCGCCGCGAAAGCCTGGGCCGGCGTCTGGCGGAACAGCGATATCAGGTAGGGCTGCACGCTAGGGCGAAAGATGACCTGCAGTTGCGGCGGCACATTTGGGTCGAGCCGACCGGCCTTGAGGCTGTCCAGCAGCTCATTGGCGCGCACCATCAGGGGGGGAGGCAGGCGGCTGCTCAGTTGTTGACGCAGCACCTGGTCGATCGGCCGGGCACTGCCGGACAGCGAGATGACCGCAGCTGCATTGGCCTGGGGCGCGGCGAGACTGGCGATCAACGCGCCTTCGCTATGACCCAACAGGATCAACGGACCCATTCGCGGATCGGCAGCCAGTTTGCGGCTCCAGGCCACGGCGTCGGCCACGTAGGCTTCGACGCTCAGGTTGCGTTCGTCCGGGGTCGCCGCAAGGCTGGCGGCCACCCCGCGTTTGTCATAGCGCACGCTGGCGATGTTGTGCTTGGCCAGCACCCAGGCCAGGCGCTTGAGGCTATCGTTGCGCCCGCCGTCGGGGTTGTTTCCGTCACGGTCGGTAGGACCCGACCCGGAAATGATCAGGACAACCGGCACCGGTGCGTCGGATTTGGGTAACAGCAGCGAGCCGAAAAGCTCGCCGTTGCCGGTGTCGAGGCTGATCGGTCGTTGCAGGACGGTGGCCTGGGCCAGGCTGGAAAGCAGGCCGGTCAACAGGGCAAGGCTCAAGGCAAGCAGTTTTAACATCATCACGCCATTAGTTACGAAGGTGCCGGTTGGACTGACAGGCATCGATAAGGTTCGAGGATGAACTCGTCGGGGAGCCTGCGTATACTGGCGCCCACTACGAATCCAAGGTTGAGTCTCTCAGCGTTTTTCACGGAGCACCCTGCATGTCCGGCAATACCTACGGCAAGCTGTTCACCGTTACCACCGCGGGCGAAAGCCATGGCCCGGCGTTGGTCGCCATTGTCGACGGCTGTCCGCCGGGCCTGGAGATTTCCCTGGACGATCTGCAGCGTGACCTGGACCGGCGCAAGCCGGGCACCAGCCGCCACACCACCCAGCGCCAGGAAGCCGATGAAGTCGAGATCCTCTCCGGCGTGTTCGAAGGACGCACCACCGGCTGCGCCATTGGCCTGCTGATCCGCAACACCGACCAGAAGTCCAAGGACTACTCGGCCATCAAGGATCTGTTCCGCCCGGCCCACGCCGACTACACCTACCACCATAAATACGGCGAGCGCGACTACCGTGGCGGCGGCCGCAGTTCGGCCCGGGAAACCGCCATGCGCGTGGCGGCCGGCGCGATTGCCAAGAAGTACCTGGCCAGCCAGGGCATCGTGATTCGTGGCTATATGAGCCAGTTGGGTCCCATCGAAATCCCGTTCAAGACCTGGGAGTCGGTGGAACAGAATGCCTTCTTCTGCCCCGACCCGGACAAGGTGCCGGCCCTTGAGGCCTACATGGACCAATTGCGTCGCGACCAGGATTCGGTCGGCGCGAAGATCACCGTGGTGGCCGAAGGTGTGATGCCGGGCCTGGGCGAGCCGATCTTCGACCGTCTCGACGCCGAACTGGCCCACGCGCTGATGAGCATCAACGCGGTGAAGGGTGTGGAAATCGGCGCCGGTTTCGCTTGTGTCGCCCAGCGTGGCACCGAGCACCGCGACGAACTGACCCCGCAAGGTTTCCTCAGCAACAATGCTGGCGGCATCCTCGGTGGCATTTCCTCGGGCCAGCCGATCGTGGCGCACCTGGCATTGAAGCCAACCTCCAGCATCACCACGCCGGGGCGCTCCATCGACATCCATGGCAATCCGGTGGACGTCATCACCAAGGGCCGTCATGACCCGTGCGTCGGCATCCGCGCCACGCCAATCGCCGAGGCGATGATGGCGATCGTGCTGATGGACCACCTGCTGCGTCATCGTGGCCAGAACGCCGATGTGCGAGTCAGCACCCCGGTGCTGGGCCAGCTTTGATGGCTGACCTGCCGACCGCCGTGGCCTGACGACCATGGCGGCTCTGCCGTACTGGCGGCTCTCCAGTTTCTATCTGTTCTATTTCGCGCTGCTCGGTTCGACGGCGCCGTTTTTGGCGTTGTATTTCGATCACCTGGGGTTCAACGCGGCGCGCATCGGCGAGCTGGTGGCGATCCCCATGCTGATGCGCTGTGTGGCACCGAATATCTGGGGCTGGCTTGGGGATTACACCGGTCAGCGCCTGGCGATCGTGCGTTTTGGCGCCATTTGCACGCTGCTGACGTTCTCGCTGATCTTCATCGACCAGAGCTACGCCTGGCTGGCGCTGGTCATGGCGCTGCACGCGTTCTTCTGGCACGCGGTGTTGCCGCAGTTCGAAGTCATTACCCTGGCCCACTTGAGCGGGCAAACTTCGCGCTACAGCCAGATCCGCCTGTGGGGCTCCATCGGCTTCATCATTACCGTGGTTGCGCTTGGCCGGCTGTTCGAATGGTTGAGCCTGGACATTTACCCGGTGGCGCTGGTGCTGATCATGGGCGGCATCGTGCTCGCCAGCTTCTGGGTCCCCAATGCCCAGCCGACACAGGGGCCGCGAGTCGCGGGGGAAGGTTTTCTGCGGCAATTGCGCAACCCTGGGGTGCTGGCGTTCTATGGGTGCGTGGGGCTGATGCAGGTCAGCCACGGGCCGTATTACACCTTTCTGACGCTGCACCTGGAAGGCCTAGGCTACAGCCGCGGGTTGATCGGTATGCTCTGGGCCATTGGCGTGGTCGCGGAAGTCTTGATCTTCCTGCTGATGAGCCGGATCCTGGCGCGGTTTTCCGTGCGTCGGGTGCTGCTGGTGAGTTTCCTGCTGGCGGCGTTGCGTTGGCTGCTGCTGGGCTCACTGGCCGAATTTCTCTGGGTCCTGTTGTTTGCCCAGGTGCTGCACGCGGCGACCTTCGGCAGTTTTCACGCCGCTGCCATCCATTTCGTGCAACGTAGCTTCGGCCCACGCCAGCAAGGCCAGGGCCAGGCGTTGTACGCCGCCCTGGCTGGCATGGGCGGGGCGTTGGGCGCGTTGTATTCCGGCTACAGCTGGAACGCCCTGGGTGCCAGTTGGACTTTCAGTATCGCCAGCCTCGCAGCCTTCGCTGCAGCCGTTATCATTGCCACACGTATGCAAGAGGACAGGCCATGAGCCTTACCCGTGAACAGCTCGCCCGGGAAATCATCGACGCCGGGCGTTTTTTGTATGGCCGCGGCTGGTCCCCGGCCACCAGCAGCAATTATTCGACCCGGCTTGCCCCTGACCAGGCCTTGCTCACCGTGTCCGGCAAGCACAAGGGGCAACTGGGCCTGGATGATGTGCTCGCCACCGACCTGGACGGCAACAGCCTGGAGCGCGGCAAGACACCCTCCGCCGAAACCCTGCTGCACACCCAGCTGTATCGCTGGCGCCCGGAGATCGGCGCGGTGCTGCATACCCATTCGGTGAATGCCACGGTGTTGTCGCGCCTGACCCACCAGGCTTTCATCGACTTTGAAGACTACGAACTGCAAAAAGCCTTCAGCGGTGTGTCGACCCACGAATCCTGTGTCCGCGTGCCGATTTTCGACAACGACCAAGACATCGCGCGCCTGGCCGGCCAGGTGCAGCCGTGGCTCGAGGCTCACCCCGATTGCGTCGGCTACCTGATTCGCGGGCATGGCCTGTATACCTGGGGGCCGAGCATGAACGATGCCCTGCGCCAGATCGAAGCGTTCGAGTTCCTGTTTGAGTGTGAGCTCAAGACCCGCGCACTCCTGAACCGTTAATTTGCTGGAGCCCTAACCATGAGCAGCCTGTCCGTCTATCACGTCTCAAGCCCCGACATTCCGAACAAGGTGCTGACCCATTTCGAAGACATCGCCGCGACCCTGGCCGATAAAGGTGTTCGCTTCGACCGCTGGGAAGCGGCAACGAAAATCCAGCCAGGCGCCGGCCAGGACGAAGTGATTGCCGCCTACAAGACCCAGATCGACCGGTTGATGACCGAGCGCGGCTACGTCACGGTCGACGTCATCAGCCTCAACAGCGATCACCCGCAAAAAGCCGAACTGCGGGCCAAATTCCTCGATGAACATCGCCATGCTGAAGACGAAGTACGATTTTTCGTCGCCGGTCGTGGCCTGTTTACCCTGCACATCGACGATTACGTCTACGCCGTACTGTGCGAAAAGAATGACCTGATCTCGGTGCCTGCGGGCACGCCGCACTGGTTCGACATGGGCGAGCATCCACATTTCGTTGCCATTCGCCTGTTCAACAACCCGGAAGGTTGGGTCGCGAAGTTCACTGGCGACGACATCGCCAGCCGTTTCCCGCGCCTGGAGGACTGAGCCTGTGTCGATCAAAGCCATTCTCACTGACATCGAGGGCACCACCAGTGCGGTGAGTTTCGTGTTCGATGTGTTGTTTCCCTATGCCGCCAGGCATCTTCCGGATTTCGTTCGTCAGCATGCCAACCGCGCCGACGTCGCCGAGCAATTGGCAGCGGTGCGGCAGGACAATGGTGAGCCGGGGGCTGACACCGAGCGCGTCATCGCGATTCTGCTGGAGTGGATCGCCGAAGACCGCAAGGCCACGCCGCTCAAGGCGTTGCAGGGCATGGTCTGGGAGCAGGGGTATCAGGCGGGGCAGTTGAAAGGGCACGTTTACCCGGACGCGGTGCAGTCACTGCAGCGCTGGCATCAGCAAGGTTTACGGCTGTTCGTTTATTCCTCGGGCTCGATCCAGGCACAGAAGCTGATTTTCGGTTGTTCCGAGGCTGGCGATCTGTCGCCGTTGTTCAGTGGTTATTTCGACACCACATCGGGACCCAAGCGGGAAGTCCAGTCCTACCAGCGCATCAGCGCGGCGGTGGGCGTAGCCCCGGAGGAGATTCTGTTTCTGTCGGACATCGTCCAGGAACTGGATGCGGCCCGTGATGCCGGCATGGCTACGTGCGGAGTGGCGCGCGAGGGCGGTGAGCTGCAAGGGCATGTCACGGTGGACAGTTTTGCCCGGATCGATCCTGCGCGTTTTTGATAGAGGAGTGTGGGAGCGAGCAAGCTCGCTCCCACAACACGATCAGGCGCTGTGGTAGGTCGGCAGCGCAAAACGATGCTGGCTTTGCAGCATGGCGATCTGCGGCAACTCGCTGGCCTGTTCCGCCAGGTCGCGACGGATTGCGCTGATTGCCCAGGACAGTTGGTCCCCGGCGTGCAACTGGGCGTAGGAAATTGTGCGTTTAAACAGTTTGCCTTCGCTGTTGCGCAAGGTCAGCAGGATACCGCCATCCGGGCGGGCCTGAGTGGTCACTTCGTAGTTGGAGAAGAGGGACGCAAACTTTTCTTGAATCATGTTCATATTTGACTGCTCCATGGTGGTGGCAAACCGTGGAGAGGTAGTTGCAGTGTCTGTGCCAGCGTTGGGCTTGATTAAAAAACGTTATAAAACAATCAGTTAACAATTCCTCCTATTTTTGCTTTCGTGCAACTTGCATGAATGGCCATCGTGCATCCTGCATTTTGCGTGGTCGGCTGATCTTTTGTTGAACCAAATGGATTTCTGGCGCTCATGCTCCGCCTGTCCGGAACGGTGGATACAAAACATTGCAAAAACCGCATGTACAGCGCCGGAATCGCTGGCGTAATTTCGAGCGCAATTGAGCTCCAGCCCGACAACAAGAACCCAGACCCACGAGGTCGAACGGGAGTGACCATGAGTCGTACATCCAGCGACGCCATTACCTGGGGCAAGATGCTGCGCAAGCTACCCACTATTGCCAGAGCCATTCCCCGTATCGTCAAAGGCATGAAGCTCGCCAACGTCCAGGACCCGACCCAGCCTTGCGGCCTGGGCTGGTGTTTCGAACAGGCCACCCAGCGCAATCCCCAAGGGCCGGCGTTGTTGTGTGGCGACACGGTATTGAGTTACGCGCAGGCCAACGAACAGGCCAATCGCATCGCTCATTACCTGTTGGCACAGGGCATCGGCAAGGGCGACTGCGTGGCGATTTTCATCGAGAATCGGCCAGAGATGCTGGTGACGGTGCTGGCGGTGGCGAAGGTCGGTGCGGTCAGCGCCATGGTCAACACCTCGCAGACCGGGGACGCGCTGGTGCACAGCCTGGCGTTGGTCACGCCTGTCGCGGTGGTGGTCGGGGCAGAACGGGTCGCGGCCTTCAACGACGTGCGAGCCCGCACCTCACTGTCCGGCCACCGAACCTGGTGGGTCGCCGACCAGGACAGCGCCGTCGTTCCTTCCGGTTTTGTCGATCTGATAAGTAGCAGCGCCAGCCATCCAGGTGACAACCCGGCCAGCAGTCAGCAGGTTTTTTTCAACGACCCATGTTTTTATCTCTACACCTCGGGCACTACCGGGCTGCCCAAGGCCGGGGTGTTTCGCCACGGGCGCTGGATGCGCACTTCCACCAGTTTCGGCCTGATCGCCCTGGACATGCAGCCCGCGGATGTCTTGTATTGCACGCTGCCGCTGTACCACGCCACGGGCCTGTGCGTGTGCTGGGGAGCGGCGATCTGCGGCGCCTCGGGGTTTGCGATCCGGCGCAAGTTCAGCGCCAGCCAGTTCTGGAGTGACGTTCGCCGTTACCGGGCCACCACCCTGGGCTATGTCGGTGAATTGTGTCGCTACCTGGTCGACCAGCCCGCCAGTGCCGAGGACCGGCGGCACGAGGTCCGGAAGATGATCGGCAACGGCTTGCGCCCCGGGGCATGGTCGGCCTTCAAGACGCGTTTTGGTGTCGACCATATCTGCGAGCTGTACGCGGCCAGCGACGGCAATATCGGCTTCACCAATGTGCTGAATTTCGACAACACCGTCGGATTTTCCCTGATGGGCTGGGAACTGGTGCAGTACGACCATGACAGCGGGGCGCCGTTGCGCAACCTGCAAGGCCGGATGCAGAAAGTACCCAAGGGAGAACCGGGCCTGCTGATGGCGCGCATTGACGACAAGGCGCCGCTGGACGGTTACACCGATCCGGCCAAGACCGAAAAAACCATCTTCAAGGATGTCTTCGTTCCTGGTGACCGTTACTTCAATACCGGTGACCTGCTGCGCAACATCGGCTTCGGCCATGGGCAGTTCGTTGATCGCCTCGGTGATACCTATCGCTGGAAGGGCGAGAACGTCTCCACCACGGAAGTTGAAAACGTATTGCTACAGCACGCGCAAATCGCCGAGGCGGTGGCTTATGGCGTCGAAATCAATGGCACCAATGGCCGCGCCGGCATGGCGGCGATTACTCCGTCCGAATCCCTGGCTACCCTGGATTTTACTGAGCTGTTGCAATTTTTGCAGTGCAAGTTGCCGGCCTATGCGGTGCCGTTGTTCTTGCGCATCAAGGTAAAAATGGACACCACCGGCACCTTCAAATACCAGAAAAACCGCCTCAAGAGCGAAGCCTTCGACCCGTGCGCCACGGACGATGAGCCGGTCTACGCCTGGCTGCCCGGCACCGCGACCTACGTGCGGGTCGACCGGCAACTGGCGGCGCAGATTCAGCAGGGACAGTACCGTTATTGATTCTGACTATGCACGGTGCAGAGAAAAAAGGGATGACAGGCCTGGAGTCCCTCGGGAAACTAGCCGCTTTGCGAAGACTTAAGTGGAGTTTCCCATGTCCGATACAAGCCGCCAGATGACCCCGGAAGAGGCTGCGGAGTTTGCCGAACAGGTGTTCAATGTCGCACGCCAGGGTGACGCCGCCATGATGGCCGCCTTGCTGAGCAAAGGTTTGCCCCCCAACCTGCGCAATCACAAGGGTGACACCTTGCTGATGCTGGCCGCTTACCACGGGCATGTGGAGACGGTGAAGGTATTGCTGGAAAACAAGGCTGATCCGGAAATCCGCAATGACAATGGCCAGAGCCCGATTGCCGGTGCGGCGTTCAAGGGCGACCTGGCCGTGGTCACCGCGCTGGTAGACGGCGGGGCGCAGGTGGAAGGCTCGTCCTTCGATGGTCGCACCGCGTTGATGATGGCGGCGATGTTCAATCGTGTGGAGATCGTCGATTACCTGATCAGCAAAGGCGCCGACCCCAAGGCCAAGGATGCAAACGGCGTCTCGGCGCTGGATGCAGCCAGGACCATGGGCGCGGTGGATACCACGGCGCAGTTGGAGAAGTTGTTGGGTTGATCCCTATCTTTTGGGGCTGCTTTGCAGCCCAGCGGGGATAAATCACCTCGCCACAAAAGCTCCCAGGCCACAGCTTTCTGACTCAATCAATGTGATGCGCTATCCTGCGCGCCCTCAAAACCCAATCGCCACAGGATTTTCCCCATGAAAGCCGCACTCGTCGAACTCATCAGCAAAATAAGCTCCGGCTGCCTGGGCGATGCGGACGTTGCGAAAATCGCTGACGAAGCGGCCCAGGCCTACGCCGACCCGGCGGCTTTTCTGGCGGCCAACCCGGACATCAACTACGACGATAGCTTCCCGATTCCACTGGGCGAGTGGGTGGTGGTGGGGAGTCTGCCGGACACCGTATTGTTTCAGGCCGACACTTATGTAGAGCTGTTCGAACAGATCGTTGCCTCGTTCGGCCCCGGTGTGGCCTTCAACCTCAAGCCCAAGCAACTGGCGAAAACCGAAGCCCTGACGGCGCTCAATCGCATCCAGATCCAGATGAGCAGTCTGAACAAGGAAAACGGCGGTTATGTGCTGATGAATTTCAGCCAGTTGCTCGACGATGAACTGCAAATGGTTCTGGTGTATGGCAACGACGTGCCACGCGTGCTGGAGCTGTGCGCCGAAGTCGGCATCGCCGCCGCGCCGGCCCTGGAAGCGTTGAAGGTTGCGATCCACGTCTGACGCAATAAAACGGAACCCTCGCCGGGCCCCCGCTATCCTAAGTGGGCATATCACCATCTGGGAGCGACACCATGGGTTCCACCTTCAACGGCCTGATTGGCCTGATCATCCTGGCGCTCGATATCTGGGCGATCATCAATGTGCTCAAGAGTGGCGCGGGAACGGGGGCAAAAGTCCTGTGGGTGCTGTTGATCCTTCTGTTGCCGGTGCTGGGCCTGATCATCTGGGCGATTGCCGGGCCGCGAGGCAACGTGCGGATCTGACCGCTTTTTGATGTTGCCCGGCAGGCCTCGGCCGCCGGGCATTGCGACCCTGTCGCGACGGTATCAGGCCGTCGCCAGTGCGTGTTTTTTCGAGGTCTTCAGGAAACTCAGCAAGGCCAGCAGCGGGAAGCCGCTGCCGACGATCACCACCCATAACCAGCCGCCGTGCTCGTACACCGCGCTGGCAATCGATGAACCAAACGCGCCGCCGACGAAGATGCTGGTCATGTACAGCGCATTGAGACAACTGCGGCTTTTGGCATCGAGGGCATAGATGGTGCGCTGGCCCAGGACCATGTTCATCTGCACACAGAAATCCAGCACCACGCCCGTAACCGCCAAGCCGATGACGCTGTAGAGCGGATGGATGAACGCTGGCAGAAAACTCAGGCTGGCCAACAGCATTGCCAGCAACGAAGCGATGCGGGTATGACCGGCATCCGCCAGGCGACCGGCAATGGGCGCGGCGATGGCGCCAATGGCACCGACCAGGGCGAACAGGGCGATTTCAGTTTGCGACAGGCCATGATTGCGCGACAGCTCCAGCGGCACGGCGGTCCAGAACAGGCTGAAGGTGGCGAACATGCAGGCCTGGTAAAAGGCTCGTTGGCGCAACAATGGCTGCTGGCGCAACAGGGTGCCGAGCGAGCCCAGCAGTTGGCCATAAGAGGCGCTGTGGTCGGGTTGGCGCCTGGGCACGGTCAATGCGAGGACGATGCTGATCGCCGCCATCAAGGCGGCGGCGATCATGAACATCGCCCGCCAGCCGAAGTGATCGGCCACCACGCTTGAGATCGGCCGCGCCAGCAGGATCCCCAGCAGCAGGCCGCCCATGATCCCGCCCACGACCCGCCCTCTGGACTCTTCCGGGGCCAAGTGCGCGGCCAGCGGGATCAGGACTTGCACCGACACCGAACTGAACCCCACCAGCAGCGAGACCAGCAGGAACACGTTCGGCTGGTCGGTGAACGCTGCCGCCAACAGACTGGCAATCGCCACAACGGTGGTGAGGATCATCAGGCGACGGTTTTCCAGCAGGTCCCCCAGTGGCACCAGG
The DNA here is from genome assembly GCF_034555295.1 of Pseudomonas sp. N-137. Taxonomy (NCBI): domain Bacteria; kingdom Pseudomonadati; phylum Pseudomonadota; class Gammaproteobacteria; order Pseudomonadales; family Pseudomonadaceae; genus Pseudomonas; species Pseudomonas sp. N-137. The sequence continues at coordinate 34,019 of NZ_JAXUDQ010000004.1, read as the reverse complement.
AAAAACAGGCCCAGGGCATAACCGATCTGAGTCAGCGAGACGATCAGGCTGGCCATGGTGCTGCTCAGGCCGACGTCGGGTGCAATCAGTTCGATGATGGGTTGGGCGTAGTAGATGTTGGCGACAATGGCGCCGCAGCAGAAGGCGAAGAGCAGGACCATGCCGCGAGTCAGACTTGTACCGGCGGGCACGGAGGAGGGATGGGCACTCATGGCAATCTCATTAGTAGCTTGAAAGGATGGCGTGAGGCTAAAGAGTTAGCGGGCTCTGGAACAGGCTTTGTGGCTGATATCGGACATGCTTGCTATTGATGATGAAACAGGCGTGATCGTTCCCACGCGGAGCCTGGGAACGATCAAATGTGGATAGGACGTTATTGCCCGCTGTAGATCTGATCGAAAACCCCACCGTCATTGAAGTGAGTCTTCTGCACTGTGCGCCAGTCGCCGAAGGTTTTTTCCACGGACAGGAAGTCCACTTTCGGGAAACGGTCGGTGTATTTCGCCAGTACCGCCGGGTCCCGTGGGCGCAGGTAGTTGGCGGCGGCGATTTCCTGGCCTTCGGGCGACCACAGGTACTTGAGGTAGGCCTCGGCGGCCTCGCGAGAACCTTTCTTCTCAACCACTTTATCGACCACGCTCACCGGTGGCTCGGCTTCGGCAGAAACGCTCGGGTAGATCACCTCGAACTGGTCGCGGCCAAATTCGCGGGCGATCATCTCGGCTTCGTTTTCAAAGGTCACCAGTACGTCGCCGATCTGGTTGGTCATGAAAGTGGTCGTCGCGGCACGGCCACCGGTATCCAGTACCGGCGCCTGCTTGAACAGTTTGCCGACGAAGGCTTTGGCCTTGTTCTCGTCACCGCCATTCTTGAGCACATACCCCCAGGCCGACAGGTAGGTGTAGCGACCGTTGCCGGAGGTCTTCGGGTTGGGCACGATCACCTGCACGCCGTCCTTGAGCAGGTCGGGCCAATCCTTCAGTGCTTTCGGGTTGCCCTTGCGCACGATGAATACGGTGGCTGAGGTGAACGGGGCACTGTTGTTCGGTAAGCGGGTGACCCAGTTTTCGGGCACCAGTTTGCCGTTATCCGCCAGGGCATTGATGTCGGTGGCCATATTCATGGTGATGACGTCAGCTGGCAGCCCGTCGATCACCGAGCGTGCCTGCTTGCTGGAACCGCCGAAAGACATCTGCACGATGATGTTTTCGTTGTGCTCGGCCTGCCAGTGTTTCTGGAAAGCCGTGTTGTAGTCCTTGTAGAAATCACGCATCACGTCGTAGGAAACGTTGAGCAGGGGCGGGGCGGCGTGGGCCAGGCTGCCAAAGGTCAGGCCAGCGGCGAGAAGGGAGGCACCAAAGAAGTTCTTCACTGCGAATTCCTTTTTATTTGAAAGGGGTTCCGGGCAATTAGCCGGCACACTAGCGGCAAGCCAATAGGCCATCAAGCATTAAAAAGTGCTTTGCTTATTCCAGTTTCTTAAACAGCGCATTGCCGCAACGGGAGCAGAACGCAGCTCCATGATCGTGGTTGTTTTTGCTGCAGACCGGACAATCATGCTTGAGCTGGTCACCGCGCATGGCCGTGGCCAGCTCAGCGGTGAAAATGCCCGTCGGCACGGCGATGATCGAGTAACCGGTGATCATCACCAGCGACGAAACCACCTGGCCCAATGCCGTCTTGGGCACGATATCGCCAAAGCCCACGGTGGTCAGTGTGACGATGGCCCAATAGATGCCCTTGGGAATGCTGGTGAAACCGTTCTCGGGGCCTTCAATGACGTACATCAAGGTGCCGAACACGGTCACCAGGGTCGAGACGCTGACCAGGAACACGATGATTTTCTGCTTGCTCCCCCGCAGCGCCGCCAGTAGGTAGTTGGCTTGCTTGAGGTAAGGGCTGAGCTTGAGCACGCGGAATATCCGCAGCATGCGAATGATGCGAACGATCAGCAGATACTGGGCGTCGCTGTAGTACAGCGCCAGGATCCCGGGCACGATCGCCAGCAAGTCCACCAGGCCGTAGAAGCTGAACGCATAACGCAGGGGCTTGGGCGAGCAGTACAGGCGCAGGCCATATTCGACGATGAAGATGAAGGTGAACCCCCATTCGATGGCGGCCAGCAGGGAGGCGTAGTTCTGGTGCACGCTGTCGATGCTGTCGAGCATCACGATCACCAGGCTGGCGAGGATGATCAACAGCAGTGTGCTGTCGAAGCGCCGGCCGGCCACGGTGTCGGTCTGGAAAATGATCACGTAGAGGCGTTCACGCCAGTTGCTGCTATCCATAACCTTCGCCTGAACCAATAGTCAGCGAAGCCTAGGGTGATTGCCCCGCAAAGCGCAAGGCGCAGTGTCCCGACTGGCCTGTTGCCACACTCGGTGGGTGGCATGAACCAGCCAGCAGGCCAGGATGAAGGGCGCGGTCAGCGGCGCCAGACCGAGGGCAAGAAAGCCCGGTGTGAGTATGAGCGCCAGCACAATACCCGCCAGCGGCAACCATCGCTGGCGGCGTTGTTGGCTGAGGGCCAGCGCCACCAGGGCCGGGTTATAACCGCCGAGCCCCGAAAGGGCTTGGGTCGTGTCGTGATGCAGCAGGGAGAACCCCAGGCCAGCGGCTGAACCCAGCATCGCCCACCCGGCGGCGCGTGGATTGGCAATCAACAATCCCACAGCGATCAGCGCACCGGCGAATGGCTGGTCGAGAAACATGACCTGACCGAGTCCGCTCCAACAAGCGGCCAGCAAATTGGCCATCGTCAGTTCAACTGAAATGGGTGAGGGCTGTGCCGGGGCAAAACTCAGCAGCAACCAGCCCAGCGCCACGAACGGCGCGGTGTAGGCGGGCAGGCACTGAGGGCCACGGCTGCGCTTGAGCCATTGCTCGGTCAACATCGCGCTGAGGCCGCCGCTGGCAATAATCAATGGCGGCAACACGGCTGACCAGGGTAACGCGAGGCTCAATAGCAAGCCCAGCAGGATGCCGTTGTAACTGAACAGTCCGGCCTGTCGATCAACCTTGGCATAACCGCGTCGCTGGGCGGTGAGCAACCCGGCCACGCCGCCGAGCAACGCACCGCCAAACAAGGCGGGTGCGGTGAAGAGAATCGCCAGCAGGCACAGCAGACCGAACAGCGGATGACGCTGGAGGAAAATCTGGCTAAAGCCGTTGAGCAGGGCGGTGGCCCAGTCGGGGCAGTGGGTGTTGGGCATGGTGGGTATGTCTGATGGGACGGAGTTGCCCTTATCGCGAGCAAGCTCGCTCCCACACTGGATTTGCGGCGATCACAAACCCCTGTGGGAGCGAGCTTGCTCGCGATGAGGCCAGTACAAACGCTAGATCAACGTCTCGATGCGCAACGAATTGGTCGACCCCGGCTGCCCGAACGGCACGCCGGCTGTGATCAGCAGGGTGTCGCCACGCTGGGCCATGCCCTGGGCCTGGGCAATTTCCAGGGCGGTGGAACAAACTTCATCCACTTGCTTCAACCGGTCATTGACCACCGAATGCACGCCCCAGGCCACCGTCAGACGGCGGGCTGCTTGCAGGTTGGGCGTGAGGTTGAGGATCGGCACCGTCGGCCGCTCCCGCGCCGCCCGCAGGCTGGAGCTGCCCGATTCGCTGTAGTTCACCAGCACCGCTACCGGCAGTACATTGCTGATACGCCGGATTGCGCAACTGATGGCGTCCGACGCCGTGGCTTCGGCCTTCGGCCGGCTGACATCCAACTGCGCCTGGTAATCCGGGCCGTTCTCCACCTGGCGGATGATCTTGCTCATCATCTGCACGGCTTCGAGGGAGTAATCGCCCGACGCGGTTTCCGCCGACAGCATCACTGCATCGGCCCCTTCAGCCACGGCGTTGGCCACGTCGGTGACTTCGGCTCGGGTGGGTGCGGGAGAAAAACGCATGGATTCGAGCATCTGCGTGGCCACCACCACCGGTTTACCAAGGGCGCGGCAGGTGCCGATGATGTTCTTCTGGATCTGCGGCACGCTTTCGGCCGGCACTTCGACACCCAAGTCACCCCGGGCAACCATGATCGCGTCGCTCAGTTCGGCGATCTCCCGAAGCTGGGTCACCGCCGACGGTTTCTCGATCTTGGCCATCAGGAATGCCTTGTCGCCAATCAACGCACGCGCCTCGCGGATGTCCTCGGGGCGCTGCACGAACGACAGCGCCACCCAGTCCACGCCCAGCTCCAGGCCAAAGCTCAAGTCGCGACGGTCCTTGGCGGTCAGCGGGCTCATGTCGAGCACGGCCTGGGGCACATTCACGCCTTTGCGGTCTGACAGTTCGCCGCCGTTGAGCACTTGGGTGTCGATGGCATCGGCGTGTTTGGTGGTCACACGCAGGCGCAGCTTGCCGTCGTCCAGCAGCAGGTCCATGCCCGGCTCCAGGGCCGCGATGATCTGTGGGTGGGGCAGGTTGACCCGCTGTTCATCGCCGGGCGTGGCGTCCAGATCCAGGCGCAGGGCCTGGCCGCGTTGCAGCAGCACTTTGCCGTCGGCGAGTGTACCCACGCGAAGTTTCGGGCCCTGCAAGTCCATCAGAATGCCCAGTGGGTAGTTGAGCTGCTGCTCGACGTCACGAATCCACTGGTAGCGCTGGGCGTGGTCGGCATGCTCGCCGTGGCTGAAGTTCAGGCGGAAAATATTCACGCCGGCTTGCACCAGTTCACGGATGTCATCGATCCCACGGGTTGCGGGGCCAAGGGTCGCGAGGATCTTGACCTTTTTATCAGGCGTCATGTTTGGGGTTCTCAAGAATCAGGATGGCGCGAAAGTCGTTGACGTTGGTGCGCGTCGGCTCGGTAACGATCAACGCCTCCAGCGCGGCGAAGTAGCCGTAGCCATTGTTATTGTCCAGCTCGTCGCTGGCGCTCAGGCCCAGTTCGGCGGCTCGGCGATAGCTGTCCGGGGTCATGATGGCGCCGGCGTTGTCTTCGGAACCGTCGATGCCGTCCGTGTCACCGGCCAGTGCGTAAATGCCGGGATGGCCCTTGAGGCTGTCGGTCAGGCTGAGCAGGAATTCTGCGTTGCGTCCGCCCCGGCCATTGCCGTGCACGGTGACTGTGGTTTCGCCGCCGGAGAGGATCACGCATGGCGCCGCCAGAGGCTGGCCGTGCAGGGCGATTTGCCGGGCGATACCGGCGTGGACTTTGGCCACTTCCCGGGATTCGCCTTCCAGGTCGCCGAGGATCAACGGGCTGAAACCGGCCTGGCGGGCTTTCACCGCCGCCGCTTCCAGTGATTGTTGGGGACGGGCGATCAATTGGAAGTGACTGCGGGCCAGGCGCGGGTCGCCGGGTTTGACGGTTTCCGATTCCGGGCTTTGCAACCAGTTGCGCACCGAGGCCGGTACTTCAATGTTGTAGCGCTTGAGGATCGCCAAGGCTTCGGCCGACGTACTGGGGTCGGCCACGGTGGGGCCGGAGGCGATGACCGTGGCGAGGTCGCCGGGCACATCGGAAATCGCGTAGGTGTAGACCGTCGCCGGCCAGCAGGCCTTGCCCAGGCGCCCGCCCTTGATTGCCGAGAGATGTTTGCGCACGCAATTCATCTCGCCGATGGTGGCACCGGACTTGAGCAAAGCCTTGTTGATCGATTGCTTGTCGGCCAGGGTGATGCCAGCTGCCGGCAGCGCCAGCAACGCCGAGCCGCCGCCGGACAGCAGGAAAATCACCCGGTCGTCTTCGTTGAGGTTGCTGACCAGCTCCAGCACCCGTTGGGCCACCGCCAGGCCCGCCGCATCAGGCACCGGGTGAGCGGCTTCCACTACTTCGATCTTCTGGCAAGGCGCGCCATGGCCGTAGCGGGTCACCACCAAACCGGTGACGTCGCCCTGCCAGCAGCGCTCGACCACCTGCGCCATCGCCGCGGCGGCCTTGCCGGCGCCGATGACGATCACCCGGCCGCTGCGATCGCTGGGCAGATACTGTTCAAGGACATGCTGCGGATGGGCCGCATCGATGGCTGTGGCAAACAGCTCGCGCAGCAATTGTTGCGGATCGACCGACATGGCGGACTCCCGATTTTTATTATTGGATGAAGCGACTCGATTCCCTGTGGGAGCGAGCCTGCTCGCGATGGCGTTAATCCAGTCACTTTATGTGTTGAATGTAAGACCGCTATCGCGAGCAGGCTCGCTCCCACAGGGGTTAGTGCAGGTTTACTTGTCGCGAATCGAGAAATTCGCCATGTGCTCCAACCCCTTGATCAACGCCGAGTGATCCCAGTTGCTGCCGCCGATGGCCGCGCAGGTGCTGAAAACTTGCTGGGCGTTGGCGGTGTTGGGCAGGTTGATGTTCAGCTCCTTGGCGCCTTGCAGGGCCAGGTTCAGGTCCTTCTGGTGCAGGCTGATGCGGAAGCCCGGATCGAAGGTGCCCTTGATCATGCGCTCGCCGTGTACTTCCAGGATCTTCGAAGAGGCAAAACCGCCCATCAACGCTTCGCGAACCTTGGCCGGATCGGCGCCGTTTTTCGCGGCGAACAGCAGGGCTTCGGCCACGGCCTGGATGTTCAGCGCGACGATGATCTGGTTCGCCACTTTCGCGGTCTGGCCGTCGCCGTTGCCACCCACCAGGGTGATGTTCTTGCCCATGGCCTGGAACAGCGGCAGGGCGCGCTCGAAAGCGCCGCTGTCGCCGCCGACCATGATGCTCAGTGTGGCGGCCTTGGCGCCGACTTCACCACCGGACACGGGGGCATCGAGGTATTGCGCACCTTTTTCATTGATCCTGGCCGCGAACGCCTTGGTGGCGGTGGGGGAGATCGAGCTCATGTCGATGACCACCTTGCCCGTGCCCACGCCCGCCGCGACGCCATCGGCGCGAAACAGCACGTCATCGACCTGCGGGGTGTCCGGGACCATGACGATGATGAACTCGGCTTCCTGGGCGACTTCCTTCGGGTTGGCCAGCGCCACCGCGCCGCCGGCCAGCAGATCGGCGGGGGCCGGGTCGTGGTGCTGGCTCAGGAACAGACTGTGCCCGGCCTTTTGCAGGTTCATTGCCATGGGGTGGCCCATGATGCCGGTGCCGATGAATCCGATTTTAGCCATGAGAAAATCCTCTTGTTTTTATTACTGCTTCAGCAAATGAGACTGCTTTCCTGTGGGAGCGAGCCTGCTCGCGATGTCGGTTTCACATTCAACGAATAGGTTGGCTGGACTACAGCTATCGCGAGCAGGCTCGCTCCCACAGGGGATTTTTTGGGTCAGACTGCGTTATGGCTTTTCAGCCACCCCAGACCCGCTTCCGTGCTGGTCAGCGGCTTGTATTCGCAGCCGACCCAGCCCTGGTAACCGATGCGGTCCAAGTGTTCGAACAGGAAGCGGTAGTTGATCTCGCCGGTTCCCGGCTCGTTGCGTCCCGGGTTGTCCGCCAGTTGCACATGGTTGATCTGACCCAGGTGCGCCGACAGGGTCCGGGCCAGGTCGCCTTCCATGATTTGCATGTGGTAGATGTCGTATTGCAGGAACAGGTTGGCGCTGCCCACCTGCTCGCGGATCGACAGGGCCTGGGCGGTGTTGTTCAAGTAGAAACCGGGAATGTCGCGGGTGTTGATGGCTTCCATCACCAGCTTGATGCCTTTGGCCTGCAGCTTCTCGGCAGCGTATTTCAGGTTGGCGACGAAGGTTTTCTCCACCAGGGCCTTGTCGCAGTTCTGCGGACAAATGCCGGCCAGGCAGTTGACCTGGGTGTTGCCCAGCACCTGGGCATAAGCGATCGCCAGGTCAACGCCCGAGCGGAACTCTTCAACCCGGTCCGGCAGACAGGCAATGCCGCGCTCGCCCTTGGCCCAGTCGCCGGCCGGCAGGTTGAACAACACCTGGGTCAGGCCATTGGCCTGGAGCAGCGCCTTGAGCTCGGCGGAGCTGTAGTCATAAGGGAACAGGTATTCGACACCCGTGAAACCGGCCTTGGCGGCCGCTTCGAAACGGGCGAGGAAATCCTGCTCGGTGAACAGCATGGACAGGTTGGCTGCAAAACGCGGCATGGTGGTCTCCTATAAATAGTTGGCAGGCCCCCTGTGGGAGCGAGCTTGCTCGCGATAGCGGTGTGTCTGCTTGCATCCATGTTGAATGTAGCGCCGTCATCGCGAGCAAGCTCGCTCCCACAGGAGTGCGTCGGCATTCAATCGAGCAACGAAATCGCTGTCGGCGCATCGTTGCCCACCAGCGCCAGGTCTTCGAATTCGTTGACTGCGTTGATCTCGGTGCCCATGGAAATGTTGGTCACCCGTTCCAGGATGATCTCGACGATCACCGGCACCTTGAACTCCTCGATCAACTCCTGGGCCTTGCGCAGCGCCGGCTGGATGCCGGACGGTTCGAACACCCGCAGCGCCTTGCAACCCAGGCCCTCGGCCACGGCGACGTGGTCCACGCCATAACCGTTGAGTTCCGGGGCGTTGAGGTTGTCGAAGGACAGTTGCACGCAATAGTCCATGTCGAACCCGCGCTGGGCCTGGCGGATCAACCCCAGGTAGGAGTTGTTCACCACCACGTGGATGTACGGCAGCTTGAACTGCGCGCCTACCGCCAGCTCTTCGATCATGAACTGGAAGTCATAGTCGCCCGACAGCGCCACGACCTTGCGGCTCGGGTCGGCCTTGACCACCCCCAGTGCCGCCGGAATGGTCCAGCCCAACGGGCCGGCCTGGCCGCAGTTGATCCAGTGGCGCGGTTTGTAGACGTGCAGGAACTGCGCCCCGGCGATCTGCGACAGCCCGATGGTGCTGACGTAGCAGGTGTCCTTGCCGAAGACCTGGTTCATTTCTTCGTACACACGCTGGGGTTTGACCGGCACGTTGTCGAAGTGGGTCTTGCGCTGCAGGCTGGCCTTGCGCTGCTGGCAGTCCTGCAGCCAGGCGCTGCGGTTTTTCAGTTTGCCGGCGGCTTGCCATTCGCGGGCGACTTCGATGAACGCCGTCAGTGCCGAAGCGGCGTCGGACACGATGCCCAGGTCGGGGGTAAACACACGGCCGATCTGGGTCGGCTCGATGTCCACATGAATGAAGGTGCGGCCTTCGGTGTAGACATCCACCGAACCGGTGTGGCGGTTAGCCCAGCGGTTGCCGATACCCAGCACCACGTCCGATTTGAGCAGCGTCGCATTGCCATAGCGGTGGGAGGTTTGCAGGCCGACCATGCCGACCATCAGCGGGTGATCGTCAGGGATGGTGCCCCAGCCCATCAAGGTAGGGATGACTGGGATGCCGGTCAGTTCAGCGAACTCCACCAGTAGCTCGCTGGCATCGGCGTTGATGATCCCGCCGCCGGCCACCAGCAAGGGGCGCTCGGCCTGATCGAGCATGGCCAGGGCCTTTTCGATCTGCACGCGGTTGGCGGCGGGTTTGGCCAGGGGCAGCGGTTGGTAGGCGTCGATGTCGAATTCGATCTCGGCCATCTGCACGTCGAACGGCAGGTCGATCAACACCGGGCCCGGGCGACCGGAGCGCATCTCAAAGAAGGCTTTCTGGAAAGCGTACGGCACCTGGCCCGGTTCCAGAACGGTGGTGGCCCACTTGGTCACCGGTTTGACGATGCTGGTGATATCCACAGCCTGGAAATCTTCCTTGTGCAGGCGGGCGCGGGGCGCTTGGCCGGTGATGCACAGGATCGGGATCGAGTCGGCCGAAGCGCTGTAGAGCCCCGTCACCATGTCGGTCCCCGCCGGCCCCGAGGTGCCGATGCACACGCCAATGTTACCGGCCTTGGTGCGGGTGTAGCCCTCGGCCATGTGGGAGGCGCCTTCAACGTGGCGAGCGAGGACATGATCGATGCCACCCACCTTTTGCAGGGCAGAGTACAGCGGGTTGATCGCGGCACCCGGGATGCCGAAGGCGGTGTCCACGCCTTCACGGCGCATCACCAGAACGGCGGCTTCGATTGCTCTCATTTTGCTCATGATTTTGTGCCTCTTACGTTTTGTAATTGTATACAAGTGGCTTTGCGCTGAGTGTATTCACGGCGGACGGCGCAGGTCAATCCATTTCCTCAAGCACCTGTTTCATTCGTCGGAAGGCCGTAAATGCTGTGGCTTTTCGTCGATAAGGTTACGTTGTTGGATTTATTGTATACAAAAAATATTATCATTGTGTTCTATTGTTTGCGTCTGGTACTGCTGATGGCAATGCCAGGAACGCTTCCCACAACAAAAAAAGGACAGCACCTATGAGCGCTTTAACCTTGAAAGTCGCCGTCAACCTGACGGGGCAAGCCCTTGCCGCAGGCCGTGAAATCAGCGCTGCACCGCTGACCATTGCGGTCCTGGACAGCGGCGGCCATCTGATTGCCTTGCAACGCGAAGACGGCGCGAGCCTGCTTCGCCCGCAGATCGCCATTGGCAAGGCCTGGGGCGCCATCGCCCTGGGCAAGGGCTCACGCTTGCTCGCCCAGGACGCCCAACAACGCCCGGCGTTCTTTGCCGCTTTGAATGGGTTGGGGCAGGGCAGCGTCGTACCGGCCCCGGGTGGGGTGTTGATCAGGGATCAGGAGGGGAGGGTGCTGGGGGCGATTGGTGTCAGTGGGGATGTTTCGGATGTGGATGAGCAGGTGGCGGTCAGGGCGGTGGAGGCGCTGCAGTTGAGGGCGGATGTCGGGGTGGTTGCTTGATTTTGTGGTGAATGGACTGGCGTCATCGCGAGCAAGCTCGCTCCCACAGGGTTTGATGTTGGACACATAATGTCTGAACACCGCAAACCCTGTGTGGGAGCGAGCTTGCTCGCGATGATGACCTCCCAGACACATCCAGCCAAGAGTCTGCCCGGTATTCAAAATCCACTGATCTAGCCTTTGATGACCTGATCATTGGAGAGGCGAAGGAATGCCTGATTTACCTGCTTCACATCGCTTGCGTACTGGCCGCTACGGTGAGTTGAATCGAATCTATTTATTGACCTCTAACACGGCTGAGCGAAAGCCGATTTTTCAGGATTTCGCTTTAGGCAGGTTGGTCGTTGAACAGTTTCGGTGTGCCCAGGATGAGGGATGGGCGAAGTCACTGGCTTGGGTGGTCATGCCTGATCATTTCCATTGGTTGATTGAATTGCGGCAAAGCCCGTTGAATGAGTTGATGCAAAAAACCAAGTCCTTGAGTGCTCGGGCGGTGAACATATCCACAGGGCAGAGAGGTCGCCTTTGGCAACCGGGATACCATGACCGCGCACTGCGGCGGGAAGAAGAGTTGATCATAATGGCGCGCTATGTCGTCGCTAACCCGTTGCGGGCAGGTCTGGTGAAGCGGCTTGGCGATTATCCGCTGTGGGATGCCATTTGGCTTTGACTTGAAATCGAGTTGTCTTCAATCGCGAGCAAGCTCGCTCCCACAAGGGATTCAGGTTTGCTAGCAGAACCTATATTCACAACAAAACCTGTGGGAGCGAGCTTGCTCGCGATAAAGGCAACTCGATCTATCAGCCTGGCTCACACCCTTTCAACACCAACCGAATAATCGTCTGCGCCGCCGCTTCGTAATCCGCCTCATCCAGCTTCGCCTTGCCGGTCACGGCGCTGATCTGCCAGTCGAAATCGGCATAGGTCTGGGTGGCGGCCCAGATGCTGAACATCAGGTGGTTGGGGTCGATGGGGGCGATCTGGCCGCGGTCGATCCAGGTCTGGATGCAGTCGATGTTGTGCCGGGCCTGGGCGTTGAGTTGTTCCACCAGGTCGGCGCTCAGGTGCGGGGCGCCGTGCATGATTTCGCTGGCGAAGACTTTTGAGGCGAAGGGCAGGTCGCGGGAGATGCGGATCTTGGAGCGGATGTAGTGGCTCAGCACTTCGCCGGGCACGCCGTCGGCGTTGAACGGGGTCGAGGCCTGGAGGATTGGCTCGATGATACTTTCCAGCACCTCGCGGTAGAGGTTTTCCTTGGATTTGAAATAGTAGTAGACGTTGGGTTTTGGCAGGCCCGCCTTGGCCGCGATATCGCTGGTTTTGGTCGCCGCGAAGCCCTTGTCGGCAAACTCTTCGCTGGCGGCACGCAGGATCAGTTCTTTGTTGCGCTCGCGGATAGTGCTCATAAACCCAGGGGTTCCTTGCCTGTTCTGGCGGTTGCGCATGGTAGCACCGGCCTCGCGAAGCGCTCAAGAATGCCCCGCGGCCACGTCGGGCGCGCTATGCTGCGCAGCATTATTGTTCAAGGAGTTCCTCCATGGCCGGAAGCAGTTTGCTGTTACTGATCGACGATATCGCCACAGTGCTCGACGATGTTGCATTGATGACCAAGATGGCCGCCAAGAAAACCGCCGGCGTGCTCGGCGATGACCTGGCGCTCAATGCCCAGCAGGTGTCAGGCGTGCGTGCCGAGCGGGAAATACCGGTGGTCTGGGCGGTGGCCAAGGGGTCGTTCATCAACAAACTGATCCTGGTGCCGTCGGCGTTGGCCATCAGCGCTTTCGTGCCCTGGCTGGTGACGCCACTGCTGATGGTGGGGGGCGCCTACCTGTGCTTCGAAGGGTTCGAGAAACTGGCCCACAAGTTCCTTCACAGCAAGGCGCAAGACCAGGCCGAGCATGCGCAACTGGTCGAGGCCGTGGCCAATCCGGCGGTCGATCTAGTGGCCTTCGAAAAGGACAAGATCAAAGGTGCGATACGCACCGACTTCATCCTCTCGGCGGAAATCATCGCCATCACCCTCGGCACCGTCGCTGATGCACCGCTGACCCAGCAGGTGATCGTGCTGTCGGGTATCGCCATCGTCATGACCGTCGGCGTCTATGGTTTGGTGGCCGGGATCGTCAAGCTCGATGACCTGGGGTTGTGGCTGACGCAGAAGCCGGGGCAATGGTCCAAGAGCGTCGGTGGCGCCATCCTGCGCGCCGCGCCCTACATGATGAAAGGCCTGTCGGTGATCGGCACGGCGGCGATGTTCCTGGTGGGCGGCGGCATCCTGACCCATGGCGTGCCGGTGGTGCATCACTGGATCGAAGGTGTGACGGCCAGTGCTGGCGGCGCCGGGTTCATCGTGCCGTTGCTGCTTAATGCGGTGGCCGGGATTGTGGCGGGGGCGCTGGTGTTGGCGGGAGTGATGGTGGTGGGCAAGGTCTGGAAAGCGCTGAAAAGCTGAATCTGACAACACATGACAACTGTGGGAGCGAGCCTGCTCGCGATAGCGGTCTACCAGCCAACATACATGTTGAATGGCAGGCCCTCATCGCGAGCAGGCTCGCTCCCGCAGTGGGTTTTGGGGTGGCCGGGAGTTACTCGGCAATCTGCAACTTGCGCGACTCGGTATACACGTAACGCACCTTCTCATATTCGAATGGCGAGTTCAGTTGGCCATAGCGGAAGCTGGTCTGGTGGCGCTTGTCCACGGCGCGCAGGAGCAGCAGTTCCGGGTGGTTGCCGCTGACTTCTGAAACGTTGAGGAAGTTGATCGCCGATTCAGCCGTGTAGTCCACCAGCAATCCCGAGGTGTCGCGAAGGTTCGAAGGGCCGAAGATCGGCAGTACGAAATACGCGCCGCCGGGCACGCCATAGAAGCCCAGGGTCTGACCGAAGTCTTCGCTCTGGCGCGGCAGGCCCATGGCGGTGGCCGGGTCCCACAGGCCGGCGATGCCGACGGTGGTGTTGAGCAGCAGGCGTGCCGTGGTTTCCATCGAACGCTTGCCCTTGAATTGCAGCAGGCTGTTCATCAGGTTCGGCACGTCCCCCAGGTTATTGAAGAAGTTGCTCACCCCGGTGCGCAGGAAACCTGGCGTGATGTAACGGTAACCATCGACGACTGGCAGGAAGACCCACTGATCGAATCGATAATTGAAGTGGTAAACGCGGCGGTTCCAGGACTCCAGCGGGTCATAGACGTTCAGGGCGTTGAGGGTCGAGCGTTCGAACTCGCGCTGGTCCAGCCCGGGGTTGAACTTGAGCTTGCTCAACGGTTCCTTGAAACCGTCGGAGTCCACCACCACAGGCGCGTTGGCCTTGCTGTTATCGGCGTGGACCATGCCAGCACTCATTAACGCGGCGATAAGCAGGAGATATTTAGCCACGGAAGAACTCCAGCATGGCGTCGCTGTTGACGCGGTAGTTTAGGTTGCCGCAGTGGCCGCCCAATGGGTAAACCGTCAGGCGGTCGCCAAAGGTCTTGCGCAAGAAGCCCAGATCGCCCGGGCCGAGGATGACGTCGTCGGCGTTGTGCATGACGGCAATCTTCGGACTGTCGTGCAGGTAATCCTTGAGCGCATAAAGGCTGACCTGATCGATCAGTTGCAACAGGCTGCCGCCGTCGGTGCGCGCGCGCCACATCGGAATCACCTGCTCGGTGAGATAGCAGTCGAAATCGCATTGCAACGCGCGCTTGAGGAACGGCGTCAGGCTGGTGCTTTCGGTAATCGGGAATTTGGGCGGGATGATCAGGCCGCGACGGTTGATCAGGTCCGAGGTGAATGCAATGTCGGCCGCCGAGAAGCGGAACGAAGTGCCGATCAGCATCGCCATCTGCTCGTTGGTCAGGTGCTGCTTGGACTGCTGGAAGTCATAGAGCAGGGCATCGTTGAGATCGATGTAGCCTTTTTGCTGAAAGTAACGAGTCAGCTTGTTGAGCACCAATTCATAAAAAGTGGTGGTGTTGTTGATGCCCTTGACCTCGGTCTGGACCAGTTTGTCCAGGTTGGTGATCGAGGTGTAGAGGTTGACCGGCGGGTTGAGCAGCAGCACTTTCTTGAAGTTGAAGCTGCGTCGGGTTTCATCCAGATGCGCGACGAAAGCCGCGTCCAGGGCGCCGAGGCTGTAGCCGGTGAGGTAATACTCGGTCACGGGCAACTTGGGGTTCTGCGCGCGCACGGCCTGCATCACCCGGTACATGTCTTCGGCGTCTTCCTTGGTGATGCCGGGTGTGGCGAAGCGCGAAGCGGCACTCATGAAGTCAAAGCTGGTGGGCGACGACAGCTGCACCACGTGGTAACCGGCCTTGTAATAGAGGCGCTTGAGGTATTCGTTGAGGCTGCTGTCGTATCGCGCGCCGGTGCCGGCGATCAGGAAGATCAGCGGCGCGGGCTTGTCCTGGGTCGCCATGCGGTAGGTGAGGCTTTTCACCGGCCAGAAATTGTCTGGCAGGATGAACTCGCGTTCCGGGCGCAGGGTCAGGCTGTGGTCCGCCTGGTCGATATCTTCGATCGGGGGCAGTTCCGGGCGCAGGTCCGGTGGCGTAGTGGCGATGGTCGCCTCGAACGGGTTGGTCAAGGGGTAGCCATAGCTGGCGGCATCGATGTCCACCGCCAGCGCGGACGCACTCAGAATAAGGCCACCGGCGAGGGCAGCGAAGCGCAAGGAATGGAGCATGACTGGATCCCTTAAAGGAAGATGCCGATTGAAGTTCGCAGGCTATGACCGCCGAAGTGAAGCCAAGTGCCATGATTGGCATAAAACAAGCACAAAACAGGCACAAACGGGGCGCGATAGTAGCGCGAAGATACACGTTCACGCGTGGTAGCGGCTAGATATCTGGCGGTTTGCCGAATTCGGGCGTGACCGGCAGGAGAGCATTTTTGTTGGCCCGAATGGCGCAGGCAGGTAGCTGGCGTTCTGATGTCGTTTCTCGTTGCTTCAACGTCGCAGGCAGAGCAGGTTCCAGATCGGCGCAGGTTGATGATCAACGAGTCAGTACTCCACTGACGTTCGAACCGGTTTTGCAGGCGAGCGTGATGGGGGCGCTGTGCACCATAACAATACGTTGACGCCGCTCGGCATCCGTCGGGCGCAGCACTTTCGGGGAAGTAACGATGAGAATGCGACGACTCTTGGGCGCAGGTGCCGCACTGGTACTGGCGATCAGCTCCACACTGGCCAGCGCCGAAACCAAAACCCTGAGCATCGGTTATGTCGATGGCTGGTCCGACAGCGTCGCGACCACCCATGTGGCGGCCGAAGTCATCAAGCAGAAACTGGGCTATGACGTGAAGCTGCAAGCGGTTGCGACCGGGATCATGTGGCAAGGCGTAGCCACTGGCAAACTCGACGCGATGCTCTCGGCCTGGCTGCCGGTGACCCATGGCGACTACTGGACCAAGAACAAGGATCAGGTGGTCGACTACGGTCCGAACTTCAAGGATGCAAAAATCGGCCTGATCGTGCCGGAGTACGTCAAGGCCCAGTCCGTGGCCGACCTCAAGACCGATGACAGCTTCAAGAACCGCATTGTCGGTATCGACGCCGGTTCAGGTGTCATGATCAAGACCGAGCAGGCCATCAAGGATTACGACCTGACCGGGTATCAACTCAAGGCCAGTTCCGGCGCCGGCATGATTGCCGAGCTGACCCGTGCCGAGAAGAAAAAAGAATCCATCGCCGTCACCGGTTGGGTGCCGCACTGGATGTTCGCCAAGTGGAAACTGCGCTTCCTGGAAGACCCGAAAGGCGTTTACGGCGCGGCTGAAACCGTGAACAGCATCGGCAGCAAGGAGCTGGACACCAAGGCGCCGGAAGTGGTCGCGTTCCTGAAGAAGTTCCAGTGGAACTCGAAAGACGAAATCGGCGAGGTCATGCTGGCGATTCAGGAAGGCGCCAAGCCGGACGTCGCTGCCAAGGATTGGGTTGCCAAACACCCGGAGCGCGTGGCGGAGTGGATCAAGTAATCGACTTGGTCTGACTGTTCCGAAAGCCGCATGACTGTGTGTCATGCGGTTTTTTTGTGCCCGAAATTCCTGGATTCCCCACAATCCCCTTGTGGGAGCGAGCTTGCTCGCGATAGCGGTACATCTGCTTGCATCCATATTGAATGTAGCGCCTCCATCGCGAGCAAGCTCGCTCCCACAGGAGGGCAATTGTGAAAGTGTGCGGGAAACCGGCAGCACCGTCATGTCGTTCTAATACTAAGGTCGTCTGGAACCTGGCCTTCAGCCGCATAGAGTAGAGCTGTTCCAATTAAATCTGTGCTGCGAGGATAAAAACAATGAACGACAGCATTTACCTCTCGATTCAAAACAGCCCGCGCTTCAAGGAGCTGGTGAGAAAAAGAGAAAAGTTCGCCTGGATTCTCTCGGCGATCATGCTTGGGTTGTATTCAGGCTTCATTCTTCTGATTGCCTACGGGCCGCATGTTCTCGGGGCCAAGATTTCGCCCGAGTCCACCATTACCTGGGGTATCCCCATAGGTGTCGGCCTGATCGTCTCGGCCTTCATCCTGACCGGTATCTACGTGCGACGCGCCAACGGTGAGTTCGACGATCTGAACAATGCGATTCTCAAGGAGGCTCAGCAATGATCCGGCGTCTAATGGCTCTGTTGAGCATCGCAGCTTTCGCACCGGGGGCCTGGGCGGCTGAAGCCCTGACCGGTGCCGTGCAGAAACAACCGCTTAACGTTTCGGCCATTGTCATGTTCGTGGCTTTCGTTGGCGCGACCTTGTGCATTACCTACTGGGCGTCCAAGCGCAACAACTCGGCAGCCGACTACTATGCTGCGGGCGGGCGGATCACCGGTTTCCAGAACGGCCTGGCGATTGCCGGTGACTACATGTCGGCGGCGTCCTTCCTGGGGATTTCCGCGCTGGTGTTCACGTCTGGCTACGACGGTCTGATCTACTCCATCGGCTTTTTGGTCGGCTGGCCGATCATTCTGTTCCTGATCGCCGAGCGCCTGCGTAACCTGGGTAAATACACCTTTGCCGACGTGGCGTCCTACCGCCTGGGGCAAACCCAGATCCGCACCTTGTCTGCCAGCGGCTCGCTGGTCGTGGTGGCTTTCTACCTGATCGCGCAGATGGTGGGTGCCGGTAAGCTGATCCAGCTGCTGTTCGGCCTGGATTATCACGTTGCGGTGATTCTGGTCGGTATCCTGATGTGCCTCTACGTGCTGTTCGGCGGCATGCTGGCCACTACCTGGGTACAGATCATCAAGGCGGTGCTGTTGCTGTCGGGCGCTTCGTTCATGGCGCTGATGGTCATGAAGCACGTCAACTTCGACTTCAACATGCTGTTCTCCGAGGCGGTCAAGGTTCACGCCAAGGGTGAAGCGATCATGAGCCCTGGTGGCCTGGTCAAGGATCCGATCTCGGCGTTCTCCCTGGGTCTGGCGCTGATGTTCGGTACCGCTGGCCTGCCGCACATTCTGATGCGCTTCTTCACCGTGAGTGACGCCAAGGAAGCTCGCAAGAGCGTGCTGTACGCCACTGGCTTCATCGGTTACTTCTACATCCTGACCTTCATCATCGGCTTCGGCGCGATCCTGCTGGTCAGCACCAACCCGGCCTTCAAGGACGCGGCAGGTGCCTTGCTGGGTGGCAACAACATGGCGGCGGTGCACCTGGCTGACGCGGTGGGTGGCAGCATCTTCCTGGGCTTCATCTCGGCCGTAGCCTTTGCCACCATCCTGGCGGTAGTGGCGGGTCTGACCCTGGCTGGTGCCTCGGCGGTGTCCCATGACCTGTATGCCAGTGTCGTCAAGAAAGGCAAAGCCAACGAGAAGGATGAGATCCGCGTGTCGAAGATCACCACCATCGCCCTGGCGGTGCTGGCGATCGGCCTGGGCATCCTGTTCGAGAAGCAGAACATCGCGTTCATGGTGGGCCTGGCGTTCTCCATCGCGGCGAGCTGCAACTTCCCGGTACTGCTGCTCTCGATGTACTGGAAGAAACTGACCACCCGTGGCGCCATGATCGGCGGCTGGCTGGGCCTGGTCAGTGCGGTGGGCCTGATGGTGCTCGGTCCGACCATCTGGGTGCAGATCCTGGGGCACGAGAAGGCGATCTTCCCGTATGAATACCCTGCGCTGTTCTCGATGGCCATTGCCTTCGTCGGCATCTGGTTCTTCTCCGTCACCGACAAGTCGGCTGAAGGCGTGAACGAGCGTGCACTGTTCTTCCCGCAGTTTGTGCGTTCGCAGACTGGTCTGGGGGCGAGTGGGGCGGTTAACCATTGATGTAGCGAGAAGTGCTTGAAGAAATACCCCGGTCGAGAGGCTGGGGTATTTTTTTGTGCCGGGTTTAAGGATGGCAGGGCTGCCGTCATCGCGAGCAAGCTCGCTCCCACAGGGGATTTTCAGTGAGTACAGGTTCTGTGTTCACAACAGGTCAACTGTGGGAGCGAGCTTGCTCGCGATGACGTCGGACCTGTCAATGCCGCTTCTGGATCAGATGAAAAGAGGCACAAACAAAACAGCCCCTGCTCTTATATAAGAAGCAGGGGCTGTTTCGGTGCAGCTCAAGACCTCATTGCAAGGCAGGTCTTACTTGCGGTCTTCCAGCTGGGTGATGTCACGCGACTCGTAGCCGGTGTACAACTGGCGCGGGCGGCCGATCTTGTACGGGCTGGAGAGCATTTCTTTCCAGTGGGAGATCCAGCCCACGGTCCGCGCCAGGGCGAAGATCACGGTGAACATGCTGGTTGGAATGCCGATCGCCTTGAGGATGATCCCCGAGTAGAAGTCGACGTTCGGGTACAGCGAGCGCTCGATGAAGTACGGGTCGGTCAGGGCGATCTCTTCCAGGCGCATGGCCAGTTCGAGTTGCGGATCGTTCTTGATCCCCAGTTCCTTGAGCACTTCGTCGCAGGTCTGCTTCATGACGGTGGCGCGCGGGTCGCGGTTCTTGTAGACCCGGTGACCGAAGCCCATCAGCTTGAACGGATCGTTCTTGTCCTTGGCCTTGGCGATGAACTTGTCGATGTTCGAGACATCGCCGATTTCATCGAGCATGGTCAATACCGCTTCGTTGGCACCGCCGTGGGCTGGGCCCCAGAGTGCGGCGATACCGGCGGCGATACAGGCGAACGGGTTGGCACCCGAGGAGCCGGCCAGGCGCACGGTGGACGTGGAGGCGTTCTGCTCGTGGTCGGCGTGGAGGATGAAGATCCGGTCCATGGCCTTGGCGAGCACCGGGCTGATCGGTTTGATCTCGCACGGGGTGTTGAACATCATATGCAGGAAGTTTTCTGCATAAGTCAGGTCATTGCGCGGGTACATCATGGGCTGGCCCATGGAGTACTTGTAGACCATGGCTGCCAGGGTCGGCATCTTTGCCACCAGGCGGATCGCGGAGATTTCGCGATGCTGGGGGTTATTGATGTCCAGGGAGTCGTGGTAGAAGGCCGAGAGGGCGCCGACAACGCCGCACATGACGGCCATCGGGTGGGCATCGCGACGGAAGCCGTTGAAGAAGGTCTTCAACTGTTCGTGAACCATGGTGTGGTTCTTCACGGTGCTGACGAACTGGGCCTTTTGCTCTGCGGTTGGCAGCTCGCCGTTGAGCAGCAGGTAGCAGGTTTCCAGGTAGTCCGACTTTTCAGCCAGTTGTTCGATCGGGTAGCCGCGGTGCAGCAGGATGCCGTTGTCGCCGTCGATATAGGTGATTTTCGACTCGCACGAAGCGGTCGACATGAAACCCGGGTCAAAGGTGAAACGGCCCGTGGCCGTCAGGCCCCGTACGTCGATTACATCGGGACCAACGGTGCCGGTTAAAATGGGCAGCTCGACGGGGGCTGCGCCCTCGATGATCAACTGCGCTTTTTTGTCAGCCATGTGGCCTCCTATTAATGCTTGGAATCATCAGACAGACCCCCCACGCAGGGCCCGCACCACTATAGTGAGATAAATTCGAATGTCAATTTGCCTAAAGTCTTGCTCCAGAAGGCTTTAACCGGACTTTTTCCGCGAAATTGCCTGCCGTTTACGCCTTTTGCTTCATATGTGCAATGCGCTATTAGGGGAAGGTGAACGCGTTGTCATTAGTAGCCTAACTGTCTATACTCGGCCACCGACCGCCAGGGGCTTTTGGGCCTGCTTTCTTGGGGGTCGTCACTCCCTGGGTGGTGAGTACCTGACCAGTGCGCGCCCCAACAACTTTGCCCTGATTGTTAGGGGCTCTTCAGTGTGAAAAAAAGCCGTGAAAAGCCAACGACCTGTAAACCTAGACCTAAGGACCATCAAACTCCCAGTCACTGCTTACACGTCCATTCTTCACCGTATCTCCGGTGTCATTCTCTTCGTCAGCCTGGCCATCATGCTTTATGCATTGGACAAGTCGCTCGACTCGGAAGAAGGCTTCGGTCAGGTGAAAGCGTGTCTGACCAGTCCGCTAGCCAAGCTAGTGATTTGGGGCATCCTGTCCGCCTTGCTGTATCACTTGGTTGCCGGTGTGCGCCACTTGATCATGGACATGGGCATCGGTGAGACGCTGGAAGGCGGCAAGCTGGGCTCGAAAATCGTTATCGCCGTTTCCGTGGTGGTAATCGTTCTGGCAGGAGTCTGGATATGGTAACCAACGTCACGAACCTTTCCCGTTCGGGCCTCTATGACTGGATGGCGCAGCGTGTGTCTG
Organism: Pseudomonas sp. N-137; assembly: GCF_034555295.1. Taxonomy (NCBI): domain Bacteria; kingdom Pseudomonadati; phylum Pseudomonadota; class Gammaproteobacteria; order Pseudomonadales; family Pseudomonadaceae; genus Pseudomonas; species Pseudomonas sp. N-137. The sequence goes on along the minus strand of NZ_JAXUDQ010000004.1, from coordinate 12,763 downwards.
CGGTCGTTCTCGCGGCTTACTTCATTTTCCTGATCGGATATGTCGTAGCAAACCCTGGCCTTGGCTATGCCCAATGGCACGAACTGTTCGCAAACAACTGGATGCGTATCTTCAGTCTGCTGTCGCTTGTCGCACTGGGCGCTCACGCCTGGGTCGGCATGTGGACCATCGCGACCGACTACCTGACGCCGATGGCGTTCGGCAAGTCGGCGACTGCCGTACGTTTCCTCTTCCAGGCAGTATGCGGCGTCGCGATGTTTGCGTACTTCGTCTGGGGTGTGCAGATTCTTTGGGGTATCTGATTCATGGCTAACATTCCTACGATTTCTTTCGACGCCATCATTATTGGTGGCGGCGGTGCCGGCATGCGCGCTGCGCTGCAACTGGCACAGGGCGGTCACAAGACTGCCGTGATCACCAAGGTTTTCCCGACCCGTTCGCACACTGTTTCCGCCCAGGGCGGCATCACCTGTGCCATCGCTTCGGCTGACCCGAACGATGACTGGCGCTGGCACATGTACGATACCGTCAAGGGTTCCGACTACATCGGTGACCAGGACGCTATCGAATACATGTGTCAGGAAGGTCCGGCTGCGGTTTTCGAACTGGACCACATGGGCCTGCCGTTCTCGCGTACCGAAACCGGCCGTATCTACCAGCGTCCGTTCGGCGGTCAGTCCAAGGACTACGGCAAGGGCGGCCAGGCTGCGCGTACTTGCGCGGCGTCCGACCGTACCGGTCACGCACTGCTGCACACCCTTTATCAGGGCAACCTGAAAGCCGGTACCACGTTCCTGAACGAGTACTACGCCGTTGACCTGGTGAAAAACCAGGATGGCGCTTTCGTCGGGGTGATCGCGATCTGCATCGAAACCGGCGAAACCACCTACATCCGCGCCAAGGCTACCGTGTTGGCGACTGGCGGTGCCGGCCGTATCTACGCGTCCACCACCAACGCCCTGATCAACACCGGTGACGGTGTCGGCATGGCGCTGCGTGCTGGCGTGCCGGTACAAGACATCGAAATGTGGCAGTTCCACCCGACCGGCATCGCCGGCGCCGGTGTACTGGTCACCGAAGGTTGCCGCGGTGAAGGCGGTTACCTGATCAACAAGCACGGCGAGCGTTTCATGGAGCGTTATGCTCCGAACGCCAAAGACCTTGCCGGTCGCGACGTAGTTGCCCGTTCGATGGTGAAAGAAATCATCGCCGGCAACGGTTGCGGTCCGAATGGCGACCACGTGATGCTCAAGCTCGACCACCTGGGCGAGGAAGTGCTGCACAGCCGTCTGCCAGGCATTTGCGAACTGTCGAAGACCTTCGCTCACGTCGACCCTGTCGTTGCGCCGGTTCCAGTAGTTCCAACCTGCCACTATATGATGGGCGGCGTTGCCACCAACATTCACGGCCAGGCGATCACCCAGAACGCCGAAGGCGTGGACGAAATCATCCCTGGCCTGTTCGCAGTGGGTGAAGTGGCTTGCGTATCGGTTCACGGTGCCAACCGTCTGGGCGGCAACTCGCTGCTCGACCTGGTGGTATTCGGTCGCGCTGCCGGCCTGCACCTGGAAAAAGCGCTGACCGAGGGTATCGAGTATGACGATGCCACCGACGCCAACATCGAAGCCGCCCTGGCGCGTCTGTCCGCTCTGAATGAGCGTACCGAAGGCGAAGACGTGGCGACACTGCGTCGCGAGCTGCAAAACTGCATGCAGAACTACTTCGGTGTGTTCCGTACCGGCGAGTACATGCAGAAGGGTATCGCTCAGCTGGCTCAATTGCGTGAACGAATCGCCAACGTGAAGATCAACGATAAGTCGCAGGCGTTTAACACTGCACGTATCGAAGCGCTGGAACTGCAGAACCTGCTGGAAGTGGCCGAAGCCACCGCCATCGCGGCAGAAGTGCGCAAAGAGTCCCGTGGTGCCCATGCCCGCGAAGACTTTGAAGACCGTGATGACGAAAACTGGTTGTGCCACACCTTGTTCTTCCCGGGTGAAAAACGTGTCGCCAAGCGTGCGGTGAACTTCTCGCCGAAGACCGTTCCGACGTTTGAACCCAAGATCCGGACTTACTAAGGGTGGCCGCCATGTTGCAAGTCAGTGTTTATCGCTACAACCCTGATCAGGACGCCGCGCCGTTCATGCAGGATTTCCAGGTCGATACCGGTGGTAAAGACCTGATGGTGCTGGACGTGCTGGCCCTGATCAAAGAGCAGGACGAAGGTTTTTCCTACCGTCGTTCCTGCCGCGAGGGCGTTTGCGGCTCCGACGGCATGAACATCAACGGCAAGAACGGCCTGGCGTGCATCACGCCGCTGTCCGCCGTGGTCAAGGGCAACAAGCTGATCGTTCGTCCGCTGCCAGGTTTGCCGGTTATTCGTGACCTGGTCGTCGATATGAGCATCTTCTACAAGCAATACGAGAAGGTGAAGCCATTCCTGCAGAACGATTCGCCGGCTCCGGCCATCGAACGTCTGCAGTCCCCGGAAGAGCGTGAAAAGCTCGACGGTCTGTACGAGTGCATCCTGTGCGCCTGCTGCTCGACCTCGTGCCCATCCTTCTGGTGGAACCCGGACAAATTCCTGGGCCCGGCCGCTCTGCTGCAAGCGTATCGCTTCCTGGCAGACAGCCGCGACACCAAGACGTCCGAGCGTCTGGCTGCACTGGATGACCCGTTCAGCGTATTCCGCTGCCGCGGGATCATGAACTGCGTCAACGTCTGCCCGAAAGGCCTGAACCCGACTAAGGCCATCGGTCACGTACGTAACATGCTGCTGCAAAGCGGCGTGTGATTCAGCTGCTGTACCCGTAGAACCGCTGTACCCGTACAGGTCGGGGCGTGGGCTTCAACCCGCGTCCTGGCTATAACCAGAACCGCCGCTCACAAAGCGGCAGTTCTTATTTTGAAGAAATGAGACAAGCAGGGGCATCCGGGCTGGTACCCGGACTATCAGCGTGATCCTAAGTGGCTTGTTTTGGTCGCTGCATTCGGACTTCTGCAAGTTTGCTCGGTGTTTTCGCCGATGGTGTTCCCCAAATCGAGGGTGACCAAGCATGCAAGAAAGCGTGATGCAGCGCATGTGGAACAGTGCCCACCTCTCCGGTGGTAACGCTGCCTATGTGGAAGAGCTCTACGAGCTCTACCTGCACGACCCTAACGCTGTGCCAGAAGAGTGGCGCACCTACTTTCAGAAGTTGCCGGCTGACGGTAACTCTGCCACTGATGTTTCGCACTCGACAATTCGCGATCATTTCGTGCTGCTGGCAAAGAACCAGCGCCGCGCTCAACCGGTGTCTGCCGGCAGCGTGAGCAGTGAGCACGAGAAGAAGCAAGTTGAAGTGCTGCGACTGATCCAGGCCTACCGGATGCGCGGCCACCAGGCAGCCCAGCTGGACCCGCTGGGGCTGTGGCAGCGTCCTGCACCTGCAGACCTGTCGATCACTCATTACGGCTTGACCAATGCCGATCTTGATACGACCTTCCGTGCCGGCGACCTGTTCATCGGCAAAGAGGAAGCGAGCCTACGCGAAATTCACGAAGCGTTGCAGCAGACATATTGCCGCACCATCGGTGCCGAATTTACGCACATCGTCGATTCCGAGCAGCGCCAGTGGTTCCAGCAGCGTCTGGAAAGCGTTCGTGGCCGTCCGACCTTCTCCGCTGACGTCAAGAGCCACTTGCTCGAGCGCGTCACTGCCGCCGAAGGCCTGGAAAAGTACCTGGGCACCAAATACCCGGGCACCAAGCGTTTCGGCCTGGAAGGTGGCGAAAGCCTGATCCCGCTGCTGGACGAACTGATCCAGCGCTCCGGTTCCTACGGCACCAAGGAAGTCGTCATCGGCATGGCCCACCGCGGCCGTCTGAACGTGCTGGTCAACACCTTCGGCAAGAACCCGCGCGAGCTGTTCGACGAGTTCGAAGGCAAGAAGAAGGTCGAGCTGGGCTCCGGTGACGTCAAGTATCACCAGGGTTTCTCGTCCAACGTGATGACCACCGGTGGCGAAGTTCACCTGGCGATGGCCTTCAACCCGTCCCACCTGGAAATCGTTTCTCCGGTGGTCGAGGGTTCGGTCCGTGCCCGTCAGGATCGTCGCAACGACCCGACTGGCGAAAAAGTCCTGCCGATTTCCATCCACGGTGACGCTGCATTCGCAGGTCAGGGCGTGGTCATGGAAACCTTCCAGATGTCGCAGACTCGCGGCTTCAAGACCGGCGGTACCATTCACCTGGTGATCAACAACCAGGTCGGCTTCACCATCAGCAACCCGGAAGACTCGCGTTCCACCGAGTACTGCACCGACGTTGCGAAGATGATCCAGGCACCGATTCTCCATGTGAATGGCGATGACCCGGAAGCCGTGCTGTTCGTGACCCAGTTGGCCATTGACTACCGCATGCAGTACAAGCGTGACGTGGTGATCGACCTGGTCTGCTACCGTCGTCGCGGCCACAACGAGGCCGACGAGCCAAGCGGCACCCAGCCTCTGATGTACCAGCAGATCGCCAAGCAGCGCACCACCCGTGAGCTGTATGCCGAGCGCCTGACCCAGAGCGGTGTGCTGGACGCTGAGCGCGTCCAGGAAAAAGTCGATGAATATCGCAATGCCCTGGACAATGGCCTGCATGTTGTAAAAAGCCTGGTCAAAGAGCCGAACAAAGAGCTGTTCGTGGACTGGCGCCCGTATCTGGGTCATGCCTGGACCGCTCGTCACGACACTCGTTTTGATCTCAAGACCTTGCAGGAACTGTCCGCCAAGCTGCTGGAAATTCCGGAAGGCTTCGTGGTCCAGCGTCAGGTCGCGAAAATCTACGAAGACCGGCAGAAGATGCAAGCCGGCGGCCTGCCGATCAACTGGGGTTATGCCGAAACCATGGCATACGCGACCCTGGCGTTCGAAGGTCACCCTGTGCGCATCACCGGCCAGGACGTAGGCCGCGGCACTTTCTCGCACCGTCACGCGGCGTTGCACAACCAGAAAGACGCCAGCACCTACATCCCGCTGCAACACCTGTACAAAGGCCAGCCACGTTTCGACCTGTACGACTCGCTGCTGTCCGAGGAAGCCGTCCTGGCGTTCGAATATGGCTACTCCACCACCGAGCCGAATGCGCTGGTGATCTGGGAAGCCCAGTTCGGCGACTTCGCCAACGGTGCCCAGGTGGTTGTCGACCAGTTCATCACCAGCGGCGAGCACAAGTGGGGCCGTCTCTGCGGTCTGACCATGCTGTTGCCACACGGTTATGAAGGGCAGGGGCCGGAGCACTCTTCGGCACGTCTGGAGCGTTACCTGCAGCTGTGCGCCGAGCACAACATCCAGGTGTGCGTACCGACGACCCCGGCTCAGATCTACCACTTGCTGCGCCGTCAGGTGATTCGCCCGCTGCGCAAGCCGCTTGTAGTGCTGACACCGAAGTCATTGCTGCGTCACAAGCTGGCGATCTCGACTCTGGAAGATCTGGCCGAAGGCTCGTTCCAGACCGTTATCCCGGAAATCGACGCTCAGGATCCGGCCAACGTCGGTCGCGTGGTTCTGTGCAGCGGCAAGGTCTATTACGACTTGCTGGAAAAACGCCGTGCCGAAGGCCGTGACGATATCGCCATCGTGCGTCTCGAGCAGCTGTACCCGTTCCCGGAGGACGACCTGGTCGAAATCCTGGCTCCGTACAAAAACCTGAAGCACATCGTCTGGTGCCAGGAAGAGCCGATGAACCAGGGTGCGTGGTACTGCAGTCAACATCACATGCGCCGCATCATCAGCGCTCACGACAAGTCGCTCGTACTTGAGTACGCCGGCCGTGACGCTTCTGCTGCACCTGCTTGTGGTTATGCATCGATGCACGCCGAGCAGCAGGAACAACTGCTGCAAGATGCCTTTACCGTTTAATGCCTTCGCGCACCTGAAACCGAATTTAAGGAACCACAGATAATGGCTATCGAGATCAAAGCCCCCACTTTCCCGGAATCGGTTGCCGATGGCACGATTGCCACCTGGCACAAAAAACCGGGCGACGCGGTCAAGCGCGACGAACTGATCGTCGACATCGAAACCGACAAAGTTGTCCTGGAAGTGTTGGCCGAAGCTGACGGCGTCCTGGGCGCCATCGTCAAGAACGAAGGCGACACCGTTCTGTCGGCCGAAGTGCTGGGCTCCATCGAAGCGGGCGGCGCTGCTGCCGCTGCTCCGGCTGCTGCTGCCGCACCGGCCGCCGCTCAGGCTGCTGCTCCTGCCGCTGGCGGCGAAGACGATCCAGTCGCCGCTCCCGCTGCTCGCAAGCTGGCTGAAGAGAATGGCATCAACATCGCTTCCGTTGCCGGCACCGGCAAGGGTGGTCGTGTGACCAAGGAAGACGTGGTTGCCGCGGTTGCCGCCAAGAAAGCCGCTCCGGCCGCTGCGCCAGCCAAGGCTGCCGCGCCTGCCGCTGCCGCTCCGGTGTTCGCTGCCGGTGATCGCGTTGAAAAACGCGTTCCGATGACCCGCCTGCGTGCCAAGGTTGCCGAGCGTCTGGTTGAAGCCCAGTCGAACATGGCAATGCTGACCACCTTCAACGAAGTCGACATGACCGAAGTCATGGCCCTGCGTTCGAAGTACAAGGACCTGTTCGAGAAGAGCCACAACGGCGTACGCCTGGGCTTCATGTCGTTCTTCGTCAAGGCTGCCACTGAAGCACTCAAGCGCTTCCCGGCCGTCAACGCGTCGATCGACGGTTCCGACATCGTTTACCACGGTTACGCCGACATCGGTGTTGCGGTCTCCAGCGACCGTGGCCTGGTGGTTCCGGTCCTGCGTAACGCCGAACTGATGAGCCTGGCTGAAATCGAAGGCGGCATCGCCACCTTCGGCAAGAAAGCCCGTGACGGCAAGCTGTCCATCGAAGAGATGACCGGCGGTACGTTCACCATCACCAACGGTGGTACATTCGGTTCGATGATGTCGACCCCGATCGTCAACCCGCCACAAGCGGCGATCCTGGGCATGCACAACATCCTGCAACGCCCGATGGCGATCAATGGTCAGGTCGTGATTCGTCCGATGATGTACCTGGCATTGTCCTACGATCACCGTCTGATCGACGGTAAAGAAGCCGTGACTTTCCTGGTAACCATCAAGAACCTGCTTGAAGATCCGGCTCGTCTGCTGCTGGATATCTGATTCGCCGCAAGGGCCGGTCGGTTGACCGGCCTCTTGCTGAAATAACCGGTTTCGTCCCACGACGGTCTCCACAAGTGACCGTCCGGTTTGATTCGAGAAGGAATGACTCATGACTCAGAAATTCGACGTGGTAGTGATTGGTGCGGGCCCTGGCGGCTACGTAGCGGCCATCAAGGCTGCGCAACTGGGCCTCACCACTGCCTGCATCGAGAAATACACCGACAAGGAGGGCAAACTGGCCCTCGGCGGTACTTGCCTGAACGTCGGTTGCATTCCGTCCAAGGCGCTGCTGGACAGCTCCTGGAAGTTCCATGAAGCGCAGGATGGCTTGGCCATCCACGGCATTGGCGGTGTCAACCGCGAAAACGTCACCATTGACGTACCTGCCATGGTTGGCCGCAAGGCCAACATCGTCAAAGGCCTGACCTCTGGCGTTGCCACCCTGTTCAAGGCCAATGGCGTGACCTCGATCCAGGGCCACGGCAAGCTGCTGATGGGCAAGAAGGTCGAAGTGACCAAGCCAGACGGCTCGGTTGAAGTGATCGAAGCCGAGAACGTCATCCTGGCACCGGGCTCGCGTCCGATCGACATTCCGCCGGCTCCGGTGGACCAGAACGTGATCGTCGATTCGACCGGCGCTCTGGAGTTCCAATCCGTACCAAAACGCCTGGGCGTGATCGGCGCGGGTGTTATCGGTCTGGAGCTGGGTTCGGTCTGGTCGCGCCTGGGCGCGCAAGTAACCGTCCTCGAAGCACTGGACACCTTCCTGATGGCCGCCGACACCGCGGTTTCCAAGGAAGCGCTGAAAACCCTGACCAAGCAAGGCCTGGACATCAAGCTGGGCGCTCGCGTGACCGGCTCCAAGGTCAACGGCGAAGAAGTCGTGGTGAACTACACCGACGCCAACGGCGAACAGACCATCACTTTCGACAAACTGATCGTTGCGGTTGGCCGTCGCCCAGTGACCACTGACCTGCTGTCCGCCGATTGCGGCGTGACCCTCGATGAGCGCGGCTTCATCGCGGTTGACGAGCAATGCGCAACCGACGTTCCGGGTGTCTACGCCATCGGTGACGTGGTACGCGGCATGATGCTGGCGCACAAAGCGTCCGAGGAAGGCATCATGGTGGTCGAGCGCATCAAGGGCCACAAAGCCCAGATCAACTACGACCTGATCCCGTCGGTTATCTACACCCACCCGGAAATCGCATGGGTCGGCAAGACCGAGCAAACCTTGAAAAACGAAGGTGTTGAAGTTAACGTCGGCACCTTCCCGTTCGCAGCCTCCGGCCGTGCCATGGCAGCCAACGATACCGGTGGTTTCGTGAAAGTCATCGCTGATGCCAAGACGGATCGCGTATTGGGCGTTCACGTGATTGGCCCAAGCGCTGCCGAGCTGGTACAGCAAGGCGCGATCGGCATGGAATTCGGCACCAGCGCTGAAGATCTGGGCATGATGGTCTTCTCCCATCCGACCCTGTCCGAAGCCTTGCACGAAGCGGCCCTGGCCGTAAATGGCGGTGCCATCCACGTGGCCAACCGCAAAAAGCGTTAATAGACAATAAGAAACCACGGCGGTATGGCCCGTCGTGAGCCTTGCGAGCAAGACTCACCGCGGAATATCCGCTGGACGCAGCCTTGCGTAGCGGCACCGGTCAACCGGAACGCTACGCAAGCAGCAGTCACAGGTGGTGCGGCACCATAACGGTGCAGCACCGAATGCGCAGTACCTAACGAAGACGGTAATAAGCATGAATCTTCACGAGTATCAGGGTAAGCAGCTGTTCGCTGAGTACGGCCTGCCAGTATCCACCGGCTACGCGGTAGACACCCCGGAAGCGGCAGCAGAAGCTTGCGACAAAATCGGCGGCAGCGAATGGGTTGTCAAAGCCCAGGTTCACGCCGGTGGTCGCGGTAAAGCGGGCGGCGTCAAGCTGGTTCGCAGCAAAGAAGACGCCAAAGCCTTCGCACAGCAGTGGCTGGGCAAGCGTCTGGTGACCTACCAGACTGACGCCAACGGTCAGCCAGTCACCAAGATCCTGGTTGAATCGTGCACTGATATCGCTAAAGAGCTGTACCTGGGCGCTGTCGTTGACCGTTCGAGCCGCCGTATCGTGTTCATGGCTTCCACCGAAGGTGGCGTGGACATCGAGAAAATCGCTCACGATACCCCTGAGAAAATCCTCAAGGCCACCATCGATCCACTGGTTGGCGCCCAGCCATTCCAGGGTCGCGAGCTGGCATTCCAGCTGGGCCTGGAAGGCAAGCAGGTCACTCAGTTCGCCAAGATCTTCGTAGGCCTGGCCAAGCTGTTCCAGGACCACGACCTGGCGCTGCTGGAAGTGAACCCGCTGGTGATCAAGGCCGACGGCGATCTGCACTGCCTCGATGCCAAGATCAACATCGACGCCAACGCCATGTACCGTCAGCCTAAGCTGAAGACTTTCCACGATCCGTCGCAAGACGATCCGCGCGAAGCGCACGCTGCCAAGTTCGAACTGAACTACGTGGCCCTGGAAGGCAACATCGGCTGCATGGTCAACGGTGCTGGCCTGGCCATGGGTACCATGGACATCGTCAACCTGCATGGCGGCAAGCCAGCCAACTTCCTCGACGTGGGCGGTGGTGCTACCAAGGAACGCGTAACCGAAGCGTTCAAGATCATCCTGTCCGACACTAACGTCGCTGCAGTACTGGTCAACATCTTCGGCGGCATCGTTCGTTGCGACATGATTGCCGAAGGCATCATCGGCGCCGTGAAAGAAGTCGGCGTGAAAATCCCGGTTGTTGTTCGCCTCGAAGGCAACAACGCTGAGCTGGGCGCTAAAGTACTGGCAGAAAGCGGTTTGAACATCATCGCTGCTACCAGCCTGACCGACGCTGCTCAACAAGTCGTTAAAGCTGCGGAGGGCAAATAATGAGCGTCCTGATCAATAAAGACACCAAGGTTATCTGCCAGGGTATTACCGGTTCGCAAGGTAGTTTCCACACCCAGCAAGCTCTGGAATACGGCACCAAGATGGTTGGTGGCGTAACGCCGGGCAAAGGCGGCACCGAACACCTGGGCCTGCCTGTCTTCAACACCGTCAAAGACGCTGTTGCTGCCACTGGCGCCACCGCCAGCGTGATCTACGTTCCAGCTCCTTTCTGCAAGGATTCCATCCTTGAAGCAGCGTTCGGCGGCATCAAGCTGATCGTCTGCATCACCGAAGGCATCCCGACCATCGACATGCTGGAAGCCAAGGTCAAGTGCGACGAGCTGGGTATCACCCTGATCGGTCCTAACTGCCCAGGCGTGATCACTCCAGGCGAATGCAAGATCGGCATCATGCCAGGTCACATTCACTTGCCAGGCAAGGTCGGTATCGTTTCCCGTTCCGGCACCCTGACTTACGAAGCCGTCAAGCAGACCACTGACGCCGGTTTCGGTCAGTCGACTTGCGTCGGCATCGGCGGTGACCCGATCCCGGGCTCCAACTTCATCGACATCCTGAAGCTGTTCCAGGAAGACCCGAAGACCGAAGCGATCGTCATGATCGGTGAGATCGGCGGTTCGGCTGAAGAAGAAGCGGCTGCCTACATCAAGGCTAACGTGACCAAGCCGGTTGTTTCCTACATCGCGGGTGTGACTGCTCCTCCGGGCAAGCGCATGGGCCATGCTGGTGCAATCATCTCTGGCGGCAAAGGCACTGCGGACGAGAAATTCGCCGCTCTGCAAGACGCAGGCGTGAAAACCGTGCGTTCGCTGGCAGACATCGGCAAGGCCCTGGCCGAGCTGACTGGCTGGGAAATGAAGAAGTAAGCTTCGGCTGACTTTTTTGTTCCAGCAACAAAGGCCACCTTCGGGTGGCCTTTGTCGTTTTCGGATGAGGGAATTGCAATCAGCAACCCATTTAGATGCAAAAACGCGACACGGAAATGTCGTGTATCGGATAGTTCGCCCTGTAACAGTGCGTTATTCGCACTAATTCGTTAGGCTAGCCGCCATTTTTGCGACTGTGGCTCACAAGGACGCGGTGCGCTAAACGGGTTGGTCTTATACGGATCGGCAGCATTTCCCTCCACCCTCAAGGGAAGTCCCTCTCTAAATTCCGATTCAGCAGTGTGGTTTCCTTAAAATGAAAGTGTTGAAAGGCCAGGACATCCTGGCGCTTGGTTTCATGACCTTTGCCCTGTTCGTCGGGGCTGGCAACATCATCTTCCCGCCGATTGTCGGTTTGCAGTCCGGGCCCCATGTCTGGATGGCGGCGCTGGGCTTTCTGGTCACGGCGGTCGGGCTACCGGTCATCACCGTCGTTGCGCTGGCCAAGGTCGGTGGGGCGATGGATGCCTTGAGCAGTCCTATCGGCAAGGTGGCCGGTGGCCTGCTGGCGGCTGTGTGCTACCTGGCCGTCGGGCCGCTGTTCGCCACTCCGCGCACCGCCACAGTCTCCTTCGAAGTCGGGCTGGCGCCGTTGACCGGCGAAAGCCCGCTGGCGCTGTTTCTCTACAGTGCGGTGTATTTCCTGCTGGTGTTCTTCATCTCGCTCTATCCCGGTCGCTTGCTGGACACCGTCGGGCGATTCCTTGCCCCGCTGAAAATCATCGCCCTGGCCGTGCTGGGCATTGCCGCGTTTGCCTTGCCCGCCGGCGATATCGGCGTGGCGACACCGCAATACGTGGCCGCGCCATTCTCCCAAGGGTTCATCAACGGTTACCTGACCATGGATACTCTGGGCGCATTGGTGTTTGGCATCGTCATCGTCAATGCGATCCGTTCCCGGGGCGTTGAATCGCCTGCCTTGATCACCCGCTACGCCATCATCGCCGGGCTGATCGCCGGGGTCGGGCTGGCGCTGGTCTATGTCAGCCTGTTCCGCCTGGGGTCTGGCAGCCATGAAGTGGCTGCGGGCGCGACAAACGGCGCGGCTGTGCTGCATGCCTATGTGCAACACACGTTCGGCAGCCTGGGCAGCGGTTTCCTGGCGGTGCTGATTTCCCTGGCGTGCCTGGTCACTGCAGTTGGCCTGACGTGCGCCTGTGCCGAGTACTTCAGCCGTGTCTTGCCGCTGTCGTACAAAACATTGGTGGTCATCCTGGCGGCGTTTTCGCTGCTGGTGTCGAACCTCGGACTGACCAAGCTGATCGCTTTCTCGATCCCGGTCCTGACCGCGATTTACCCACCGTGCATTGCCTTGGTGGCCCTGAGCTTCTGCAAGGACTTCTGGCATGAGCAGGGGCGTATTGTCGGCCCGGTCATGCTGGTGTCGTTCCTGTTCGGCCTGATCGATGCGCTTAAAGGCGCCGGACTGGCGGATTGGATGCCGACGCAAATGGCCCACCTGCCATTGAGCGAGCAGGGCCTGGCCTGGCTCGTGCCGTCGGTGATGACCCTGGCGGTTGCGTTGGTGTGTGATCGTCTGCTGGGCAAGCGCAGCGAAGCCTTGGCCTGAGTTGCCGCGGCCTGCCACGAGTGGGCCCACCGGTAAAAAACCAATGCCCCGTATCCATCGATACGGGGCATTAATGAGATGGTCACCCCCACACCCTGCAAGGGCTACGCTTTCGCAGGGTGTTTTGTTTTCGGAGGCCATCATTATGAGCGAGTCAGCGCTGATCGGGATCGATCT
>NZ_JAXUDQ010000003.1:0-1102 GCF_034555295.1 Pseudomonas sp. N-137 | reverse complement strand
ACCCTAACCAACGCCGCTGGCTCGCCGGTCACCGTGACCTTGAGCAATGGCGCAGTGATCAACATCGCTGCCGGCGCTACTACCGGCACTGTGACCGTCGACGCGCCGACTGACGATGTCTACAAAGACGCTGGCAAAGTCGAAGTCAGCATCGACAACGCCACCGGCGGCAACTTCGAGAACCTGGTGCCAAGCACCACTCCAGCCGTCACCGACGTGACCGACACCATCGACACCAGCACGGTTTCGCTCACCGCGACCGCAAATGTGGCCGAAGGCGGCACCGTGGTTTACACCGCTTCCGTCAACGCGCCAGTCACCGGCGCTCCGTTGGTCGTGACGTTGAGCAACGGCCAAAGCATCACCATCCCGGTTGGCTCCAGCAGCGGTTCGGTGAACTTCGTTACGCAGAACGACGCTCTTGCCGGCGGCGATAACCTGAGCGTCAAGATTGATGATGCTCAAGGCGGCAACTACGAAAAACTGGACATCGACGCCACTCCGGCTGACACCACCGTTACCGACGTTCAGGACACGACTGGCCTGACGCTCTCGGCCACTGACACTGTTGCTGAAGGCGGTTCGATTGTTTACACAGCGACATTGACCAATGCCGCTGGCTCGCCAGTGACGGTGACCTTGAGCAACGGCGCTGTAATCAACATCGCTGCCGGCGCCACAACTGGCACCGTCACCGTCGATGCTCCAAAAGACGACGTCTACAAAGACGCCGGCAAGGTCGAAGTCAGCATCGACAACGCCACGGGCGGCAACTTCGAGAACCTGGTGCCGAGCACCACTCCAGCCGTCACCGATGTCACTGACACCATTGATACTTCGACTGTCAGCCTGACCGCGACTTCCTCCGTGGCTGAAGGCGGCACCGTGGTTTACACCGCTTCGGTTAACGCCCCGGTGACCGGCGCTCCGCTGGTGATCACCCTGTCGAATGGTCAGAGCATCACCATTCCAGTCGGCTCCAGCTCCGGTTCGGTCAACTTCGTTACCCAGAACGACGCCCTTGTTGGCGGCGACAACCTGAGCGTGAAGATCGACGATGCTCAGGGCGGCAACTACGAAAAACTGGACATCGACGCCACTC
>NZ_JAXUDQ010000002.1:0-78810 GCF_034555295.1 Pseudomonas sp. N-137 | reverse complement strand
TAGGTCATCGTCAAGATTAAATTCCGAAACCCCTATCTGCTGACGCAGGTAGGGGTTTTGTTTTGCCCGCAGGAAAGTTCTTACGACAAGCACGGACACCTCCCGGCTGTCACAGCCCCCCGACAGTGCTAAGGTTCGGCCCTAGCTTTTGCATTTTCAAGGATGCCTTTATGCCGGACGCGACGTCCTTAAGCCCTGCTTTCATGGTGGTCCACGGGAATCGCCTGGATGAGTTGCGCAGCCTGGTGATCAGCTTGATGCGGCGCTATCCGCTGGGGCCTCTTGAAAATGAAATCGCGCTGGTTCAAAGCAATGGCATCGCCCAATGGTTGAAGCTGGCATTGGCTGAGGATCCGGAAGATGACGATACCGGTGGCTGCGGTATCGCCGCCGCCATTGATGTGCAGTTGCCCGGCAGTTTCATGTGGCAACTCTATCGAACGGTCCTGGGACGTGACGAAATTCCGGCCAAGTCGTTGCTTGATAAGGCTCCACTTACATGGCGGCTGATGCGCCTTCTGCCACAGTTGATCGAGCAGCCCCATTTCGAGCCCCTGCGGCGTTTCCTTACCCACGACACCGACTTGCGCAAGCGTTATCAGTTGTCCGAGCGTCTTGCCGATCTGTTTGACCAATACCAGGTGTACCGGGCGGATTGGCTGGAGGACTGGGCGGAAGGTCGGCACCAGACAAGAAATGTCCGGGGCGAAATCAAGCCGCTCGCGCCAGAAAACTGTTGGCAGGCCGAACTGTGGCGGGCCCTTTTGATGGATGTAGGGGAGCAAGGCATGGCCCAAAGCCGTGCTGGGGTTCATCAACGGTACATCGAGCGTATCAACAGTTTGGAAGTGGCTCCCAGGAACCTGCCCGCGCGGGTGATAGTGTTCGGCATTTCTTCTCTGCCGGCCCAAGTCCTTGAAGCACTTGCCGGTCTGTCACGGTTTAGCCAGGTTCTGCTGTGCGTTCATAACCCATGTCGCCACCATTGGGCGGACATCGTCGCCGACAAGGACCTGCTACGCCACCAATACAAACGCCAGGCCCGCAAGGCCGGAATGCCCGTTGTCCTCGACCCGCAGACCTTGCACCAGCATGCTCATCCATTATTGGCTGCGTGGGGCAAGCAGGGGCGTGACTATATCAACCTGCTCGACAGCTACGACGATCCCAACAGTTATCGCTCGGTATTTCGCGATGGACGGATCGACCTGTTCAGCGAGGGGAGTCCCACGACCCTTCTCGGCCAACTGCAGGATGACATTCTCGAGCTGCGCCCCCTGAACGAAACCCGGGAACACTGGCCAGCGGTGGATACGGAGCAGGACGGGTCTATCCGTTTCCATGTAGCCCACAGTGCTCAGCGCGAGGTTGAAATCCTCCACGATCAGCTGCTGGCCCGCTTTAGTGCGGATCCGAGCCTGCGCCCCCGGGATATCATTGTCATGGTCCCGGACATCGACAGCTACGCACCGCATATACGCGCTGTGTTCGGTCAGCTTGAAAGAACTGATCCCCGTTTCATTCCTTTCACCCTCACTGATCAGGGCCAGCGTGGACGTGATCCGTTATTGATCGCTGTCGAACACTTGCTCAAGCTGCCGGATAGCCGCTTTCCGGTCAGCGAAATCCTCGATCTGCTCGATGTTCCGGCGTTGCGTGAGCGGTTCGGTATCGATGAAGCTGACTTGCCTACGCTGCACCGCTGGATCGAGGGTGCCGGTATCCGCTGGGGCATGAGTGCCGAACATCGTGCCGGACTGGGATTACCCGCGGAGCTTGAGCAGAACAGCTGGCGTTTCGGTCTTCGGCGCATGCTGCTGGGGTATGCCGTCGGCAGCGCGGGCGCTTATGACGGCATCGAACCCTATGATGAAATTGGTGGCCTTGATGCGGCGTTGATCGGTCCTCTGGTTGCGTTGCTGGATGCTTTGCAAGTCGCTCATCAGGAACTCACCCGGCCCGCATCACCGCAAGAATGGGGCTCGCGCCTGCATGATCTGACGCAACTGTTTTTCCAGGCGAGCAACGAACATGACGACTATCTGCTGGCCCAACTCGAAGACTTGCGTGAAACCTGGCTGGAGACCTGTGAGTCGGTTGCCCTGCAGGATGAGTTGCCCCTGACTGTTGTCCGTGAGGCCTGGTTGGCAGGGTTGGATCAGGGCCGACTGTCCCAGCGTTTCCTGGCTGGAGCGGTCAACTTCTGCACCCTGATGCCGATGCGCGCGATTCCTTTCAAACTGGTGTGTCTACTGGGTATGAACGACGGTGATTACCCGCGAGCACAACCGCCCCTGGATTTCGATCTCATGGGCAGCGACTATCGCCCCGGGGATCGTTCCCGACGCGAAGATGATCGATATCTGTTATTGGAGGCGCTGCTTTCAGCCCGGGAAAAGCTCTATATCAGTTGGGTCGGACGCAGCATCCGCGACAACAGCGACCGTCCTGCTTCAGTATTGGTCGGCCAACTGCGGGATCATCTCGCCAGCGGTTGGCGGTTGGCGGATGACCGCGGGGACCTTCTTGAGGCGTTGACCCAGGAACATCCGCTGCAACCGTTCAGTGCTCGTTATTTTCATCAAGGCAGTGCATTGTTCAGTTACGCCAGTGAATGGCGAATGCTCCACGGTGCCCACGAACACGCCGCCCAAAGCCAGGTGCTGGAACCCTATGTTCAGGAAGAGCCCTTGGGCCTTGGGCAACTGCAGGACTTTCTGCGCAATCCCGTCCGGCACTTCTTCAGTCAACGACTCAAAATATTCTTCGAGGCCATCGAGGCCCCTTTGGCAGATGACGAACCCTTCGTTCTCGATGCGCTGCAACGCTACAGCCTGAGCGACAGCTTGCTGGAGGCCGCCCTGGTTCGCCTCGATCAACCGGATCTGGCACTGGCCACTCATGCCAAAAGACTGCAGAACAGCGGCCTGTTACCGATGGCCGGTTTCGGTGAATGCATGCAACGTGAATTGATCGAACCCTTGCCTGATTTGCTCCAGAGTTACCAGCAGCTTCTGGCGTTATGGCCCACGCCGTTGACCAGTGCCTTGCCTGTCAGCTTGCAATTGCATGGCGTGAGCGTCGAGGGTTGGCTGAGTGGCCTGCACCAGCGTGCTGATGGAGCGGTTCTCACCATCAGCGCGATACCCAACGGTATTGGCTCCCCCAAGACCCGTAAATGGCATCGTCTGATTCGTCCTTGGGTCAATCATCTTGTTGCGTGCGCTAACGGCTTTTCGATGACGACGGCACTGGTGGCCAGTGATGACAGCTTGCTGCTGGCTCCTTTTGAAGAGCCCGTGGCACGACGGTTGCTCGGCGATCTATTGCAAGCCTGGCAGGCGGGTATGCGTCAGCCGCTTCCCGTCGCGGTGAAGACCGCCTTCGCCTGGCTCGGCCAGAGCGATCCAGCCAAAGCCGATGCGGCTGCTCGAAAAGCCTACGAAGGCGACGGGCAGAACTCTGAAGGTGAGCGGCGGGAAAGTCCGGCGTTGGCCCGGCAGTTTGCTGACTTCGATGCCTTGACGGCCGACGAGACATTCTCCGACTGGTGCGATGCTCTTTACCGGCCACTGCTCGAAGCGCCATGGCGTTCATTGGCCGGCGAGGAGGTAAGCTCATGACTCGCCAGCCTCCACTCGCCCTGGCCTTCCCGCTACGTGGCAGTCAATTGATCGAGGCCAGCGCCGGTACCGGCAAGACCTTTACCATTTCGGCGTTGTACCTGCGTCTGGTACTGGGGCATGGCGGCCCGGCTACCGGCTTTGGTCGCGAACTGCTTCCTCCGCAGATCCTGGTGGTGACCTTTACGGACGCTGCCACCAAGGAATTGCGTGAACGTATCCGCATGCGTCTGGCCCAGGCGGCGCGCTTCTTTCGTGATGAAATTGCCGCCCCGGATTCGCTGATCGCCGAGTTGCGGGATGAGTTCGATGCAACGCAGTGGCCTGGCTGTGCGAACCGGTTGGACATCGCTGCGCAATGGATGGATGAAGCAGCAGTGTCGACCATCCATAGCTGGTGTCAGCGCATGCTGCGTGAACATGCTTTTGACAGCGGTAGCCTGTTTACCCAGACCCTGGAAACCGATCACAGCGACTTGCTTGGCGAAGTGCTTCGCGACTATTGGCGGCTGTTCTGCTACTCGATGCAAGGTGAGGCGCTGAATTGGGTGCGGACACATTGGGGCGGGCCCGCTGCGCTGCTGCCGCGAGTCAGAGGCCTGTTTTCTAGCGAACGCGATGCTGCTGAGGGGCTTGAACCGGCCGAACTGATCGTCGCATCGCTTCAGGAGCGCAGTGCCGCCTTGCTCGATCTCAAGGCGCCGTGGCGGCAATGGGCCGTGGAGTTGCTGGAGATCTGCCAGCAAGGCGTCGCCAACAAAAGCGTCGACGGGCGCAAGATGCAGGCCCGGTACTTCGAACCGTGGTTCCAGAAAATCAATGCCTGGGTGGAGGACGAAAGCCTTGAGCTGTTGGACATCGGCAGCGGATTCACACGCCTGACCCCCGAGGGCATGGCCGAGGCCTGGAAAGGCGAAGTGCCCAGTCATCCCGGGCTGGACGCCATGTCCGGTCTCAAGGCCAGCCTGGAAGCCTTGCCCACTCCCGATGCCGCGGTGCTGCAACATGCCGCGCAATGGGTGGGGGCACGTTTCGAGGCGGAGAAACGGCGCCGCGCGGAGATGGGCTTCGACGATATGCTGCTGCGTCTGGACGCCGCCCTTCGAGCCGAAGGTGGAGCGCGGCTGGCGAGCTTGATCCGCGAACAGTTTCCGGTGGCGCTGATCGATGAGTTCCAGGACACCGACCCGATTCAATATCGCATCTTCGAAAGCATCTACCACATCGCAGAAAGCAACCCCGACACCGGGCTGTTCCTGATTGGTGACCCGAAGCAGGCCATTTACGCTTTTCGCGGCGCTGACATCTATACCTACCTGCGCGCCCGCGAAGCCACCGCCGGCAGGCTGCATACGCTGGGAACAAACTTCCGTTCCAGCCACGCCATGGTCAGTGCGGTGAACCATATTTTCCAGAATGCCGAATCTCGCCCTGAAGGGCGCGGTGCTTTTCTGTTTCGTGAACCGTCGGGCAAGAACCCGGTGCCGTTCCAGCCCGTTGAGTCCCAAGGGCGCAAGGAGTCCTTGCAAGTCAACGGGCTACCCGTTGCCGCAATGAATATCTGGCACCTGTCTTCTGATCAGCCGCTTTCCGGGGCGGTGTATCGGAAGCACATGGCGGCGGCTTGTGCCAGTGAGATCACCGCGTTGCTCAATGGCGGCCAATCGGGGCGCGATGGCTTTACGGTCGATGAAAAGACGCTCCAGGGATTACGCCCGGCGGATATCGCCATCCTGGTGCGTGACGGCAAAGAAGCTCAGGCCGTGCGCGACGAGCTGTCCGCGCGGGGAGTGCGCAGTGTCTATCTGTCCGACAAAGACTCGGTCTTCGCTTCACAGGAAGCGCGGGACCTGCTGATCTGGCTCAGGGCCTGCGCCGAGCCGGATGTCGAGCGGCCACTGCGGGCAGCACTGGCCAGCATCACGCTGAATCTTGCGCTGACGGAGCTGGAACGTCTCAATCAGGATGAGCTGGCCTGGGAGCGTCGGGTCATGCAGTTCCGAGGCTATCGTACGGTCTGGCGTACCCAGGGCGTATTGCCCATGCTGCGTCGCCTGCTACATGATTTCGAGCTGCCCCAGGCCTTGATGACGCGCAGCGACGGCGAGCGGGTGCTGACCAATTTGCTGCATCTTTGCGAGCTGTTGCAACAGGCCGCCGGTGAGCTGGATGGCGAGCAAGCTTTGATTCGGCATCTGTCCGAGCACCTGGCGCTGTCCGGGCAGGCTGGCGAAGAACAGATCCTGCGCCTGGAAAGCGATGAGCAACTGGTCAAGGTGGTCACGATTCACAAGTCCAAGGGACTTGAATATCCACTGGTGTTTTTGCCCTTCATCTGTTCGACGAAACCGGTGGATGGCAGTCGGTTGCCTTTGCATTACCACGATGAAGCCTGCAAGGCACAGATCAGCCTCAAGCCTACCGCCGAGTTGATCGCCAAGGCCGATGACGAGCGCCTGGCCGAGGATCTGCGGCTTCTCTACGTGGCCCTGACCCGCGCACAACATGCTTGCTGGCTGGGTGTGGCTGATCTCAAACGGGGCAATAACAACAGCTCGATCCTGCACCTGTCCGCATTGGGCTATCTGTTGGGCGGTGGTGTGCCGTTAGTCGAATCGGTGGAGTTGAAGCGCTGGCTGGAGGACCTGCAACAAGGCAGCGCAGTGGTCAGCTATCAGGAGATGCCCCAGGCCACCGACGAGCATTACCGGCCGCCACGCAACGAAGCGGTATTGCTTGAACCTTTGATACCCGTACGCAAAGCCAGCGAAAACTGGTGGATCGCCTCCTACAGCGCCTTGCGTATTGGGGAAAGCCTGAGTGCGGGCAGCAATGATGCGCCGGAGAACCCGCAGGCTCAGAAGCTGTTCGACGATGAGCGGCTTGACCCCGATGCCCCAAGGGAAATTGTTGCCGTGGGTGGCGATATTCACCGCTTCCCTCGCGGCCCTGGTCCCGGCACATTCCTTCATGGCCTGCTGGAGTGGGCCGCTGGCGAAGGATTTGAAGCTACGCCAACCGCCATCGAGGATGCCATAGCCCGGCGCTGCAATCGTCGAGGTTGGAAAGGCTGGATCGCTACCCTGGGTGACTGGCTGCAACACCTGATCAAACTGCCTATGCACATAGGTGGTGACCAGGCGCCGGTGGTGCTCGAGAACCTGTCCCGGTTTCAGGTCGAGATGGAGTTCTGGTTTGCCAGCCACAAGGTCGATGTGCTCAAGCTCGACCAACTGGTTTGCCAATTCACCCATGGCGGTGTCGCTCGCGTGGCCGCTGAGCCGGTGTTGCTCAACGGGATGTTCAAGGGCTTCATCGATTTGACGTTCGAGCACGAGGGCCGGTATTACGTGGCCGATTACAAGTCCAACTGGCTGGGTGTCGATGACATGGCCTACACCGAGCAGGCCATGGAACAGTCGATCCTCGACAATCGCTACGACCTGCAATACGTGTTGTACCTGTTGGCCCTGCACCGTCAGCTCAAGGCGCGCCTGCCCGGCTATGACTACGACCGGCATGTCGGTGGCGCGTTGTATCTGTTCCTGCGCGGTACCCGCTCAGCCAGTCAGGGCGTTTACTTCACCAAGCCTCCACGGGCGCTGATCGAGCAACTGGACCGCATGTTCCAAGGGGTTTGCGAGCCAAAGGCTGAACCGGCATGGGAACAGGGGGAGCTGCTATGAAACGTTCTTTTGCCGATCTGTTACCCAAATCGTCTGATGACGAGAGCCTGATGGATCTGGCTCCGCTGAGCCGCGCGGATGACTTGCTGCTGTTGCTCACCCGCTGGGTCGAACGAGGATGGTTGCGCGCCCTGGACAAGGCATTCGTCGCCTTCCTCCATGAGCTCGCGCCTGAAGATGATCCGTTGGTGCTGCTTGCTGCGGCGCTCACCAGCCATCAGTTGGGTCACGGGCATGTCTGCCTGGATCTGTTCGAAACGCTCAAGGAGCCGGATTTCGCCCTGTCACTGCCGCCTGAAGGCGACTCGCAAACGGGGGTAGAGTTGTTGCCCTCGCAAATACTACGGACCCTCGATGGGGCTCACTGGTGCAAGGTCCTGGCTTCCAGTGCTCTGGTGGCCTTGGCCGTCGATGAGCATGAAGAAGCGCGGCAGCGCCCTTTGGTGTTATCAGGTAAGCGGCTTTATCTGCGTCGTTATTGGGCTTATGAGCGGCGGATCGATGAGGCGTTGCGACAACGGCTTGCCGAACATGAAGCGGCACCTGATGATCTTCGCGAGCGTTTGAACGGGTTGTTCGGGCCGGCCAACGCCGCTGGCCCGATCGATTGGCAAAAACTGGCCTGTGCGCTGGCGACCCGTGGAGCCTTCAGTATCATCACTGGCGGCCCGGGTACCGGCAAGACCACCACGGTTGTGCGCTTGCTCGCCTTGCTTCAGGCGCCCGCTGTCGAGGCAGGCAAACCGCTGCGGATCCGCCTGGCCGCGCCCACAGGCAAGGCGGCGGCGCGTCTGACCGAGTCCATCAGCCAGCAGGTCCGCACCCTCGATGTGGTTGACGCCGTGCGCGAGCGTATTCCCTGTGATGTCACCACGGTCCATCGTTTGTTGGGCAGTCGGCCTGGTACCCGACATTTTCGCCATCATGGGGGCAATCGCTTGCCACTGGATGTGTTGGTGATCGATGAAGCTTCCATGATCGATCTGGAAATGATGGCCAATCTGCTGGATGCGCTGCCGACTCATGCGCGACTGGTATTACTGGGTGATAAGGACCAACTGGCTTCTGTTGAGGCCGGTGCGGTACTGGGGGACCTGTGTCGGGACGCCGAGGAGGGTTGGTACAGCCCCCGGACCCTGGCCTGGCTGGAGTCGGTCAGTGGTGAAAACCTGGCGGCCAGTGATCTGCGGCAAGACCTCGATGGCACTCATGCCTTGGCCCAGCAAGTGGTCATGCTCAGGCATTCGCGGCGCTTCGGTGAGGGCAGTGGGATCGGTCAACTGGCGCGTCGGGTCAACCAGCAACAACCGGAACAGGCCCGTCAACTGATGCTCGAAGGCGAATTCACCGACCTGTTTTCCCTGGCGCTGAGGGGCGAACACGATGGGGCGCTGGAGCGCTTGTTACTCGACGGCAAGGCAGAAGGGCCGAAGGGTTATCGGCATTACTTGAGCCTGTTGCGTCAGCGCCGCCCGGCCATTTCCCGACCGCTTGAGGACAGCTGCTGGACCGATTGGGCTCGGGAAGTGCTGTCGGCTTTCGACGAGTTCCAGCTGCTTTGTGCCGTACGCAAAGGCCCGTGGGGCGTCGCGGGGTTGAACCAGCGCATCACCGCCGCACTGCTCAAGGCCCAGCTTATCGACAGCGATCATCAATGGTACGAAGGGCGCCCGGTTCTGATGACCCGCAACGACTACGGGTTGGGCCTGATGAATGGCGATATCGGTATTGCGCTCAAGCTGCCCGAGCGTGAGGGGCCAGACGCCGGCAAGCAGGTTCTGCGGGTGGCGTTCCCTCGTAACGATGGCCAGGGCGGTGTGCGTTTCGTCCTGCCCAGCCGCCTGAACGATGTAGAAACTGTCTTTGCCATGACGGTGCACAAATCCCAAGGTTCGGAGTTCGCCCATACGGCTTTGATTCTTCCGGATGCGCTGAACCCGGTGCTGACGAAAGAATTGGTGTACACCGCCATTACTCGGGGCAAGCAGTGGTTCAGTCTGATAGAGCCGCGAGCGGGCGTCTTTGAAGAGGCGGTTCAGCGCAAGGTCAAGCGCTTGAGCGGGTTGATGCTGGCGCTGGAAGGAGCTGTCTGAGCGATCGACTTTCGCGATTCAGTGTCCAGGGCGGCTGTTCTGCACGCTTGTGTCGTAAGCGCCGTAGGACGCTGCCTCGCTGGCTTTTTGGCACTGTGCTATCTTTCCGGCACTTATTGCATCGACCAAGAGACTTTCCATGAGTGTGGCTGTTCAGGAGACAGTGCGCCGCAAGGGCTGGAGGCAATATTTGCTTGCCGGCCTGCTGTGCTTACTGGCGCCTGTGGTTATCGCCCAGGATCAGGCCACCACGACCCGGGCTGAACAGCGGGCCGAATCCGTCACCCAGGTTGTGTTGGGAATTCTCAGCTACGCCCGCTGGCCCGTGGAACCAGCGCAATTGCAGCTGTGCATTGTCGGGCCGACTCAATACACAGACGATTTGGTCAAGGGTACGACTCAGGCCACTGGCCGGCCTGTGACTGTGCAGCGGGTGCTGGCCGACCACCCCAGTATTGCCACTGATTGCAACGCGATCTACATCGGCAGATTGACCCATGACGAGCGCACCCGGCTGTTCGCGTCCTTGATCGGTAAACCTGTGTTGAGCATCAGTGAAGGTGGCGATCAGTGCACCGTCGGTAGCCTGTTCTGTCTGCGGGTCGCTGACGAACAGGTCTCGTTCGAGGTCAACCTGGATTCGGTGGCGCGCAGTGGCGTGCGCATTCACCCCAGCGTTTTACAGCTTTCACGTCGCAGGCCAGCAGCCCCATGAATCTGCCCACGGCACGGATCCGTCCCACACTGGGCTCGGTCATTGGTCGCGGTCACCTGATTGTCGCGTTGGTGGCGATCACCATGGCCAGTGTCTCCCTGACGTTGCTTGGTGTACTGGCGCTGCGAGTCTATGCCGATCACAACCTGCACCTGATCGCCCGCTCGATCAGCTATACCGTTGAAGCGGCCGTGGTGTTCGATGACTCAGTGGCGGCGACCGAGGCGCTGGCTGTGATTGCCTCCACCGAAGAGGTCGCCGATGCCGAGGTGTTCAACGAGCATGGGCGTCTGCTGGCTCGCTGGCAGCGACCGGAAACCGGCTTGTTGTCGGAATTGGAAAGGCACATCGCCAAAACCTTCCTGGAAAAGCCCATCAGCCTGCCAATCATCCATCAGGGACAGAATATAGGCGCAGTTCTACTGTCGGGACATGGCGGCAGCCTTTTGCGGTTTTTGCTTAGCGGCCTGGCGGGAATTGTCCTGTGCACGGCGGTGAGCGCCTGGGTGGCGTTGTATCTGGCGCGGCGCCAGTTACGCGCAATCACCGGGCCGCTGCGCAGCCTCGCCGAGGTGGCCCATGCCGCGCGCAGCGAACGCGCCCTCGACCGACGCGTACCGCCGGCCGCTATCGCCGAACTGGATAACCTGGGCAATGACTTCAACGCGCTGCTTGATGAGCTGGAGTCCTGGCAAACCCACCTGCAAAGCGAGAACGAAACCCTGGCTCACCAGGCCAGTCACGACAGCCTGACCGGATTGCCGAATCGGGCATTTTTCGAAGGCCGGCTGATCCGTGCACTGCGCAATGCCAACAAACTCGACGAGCAGGTCGCCGTGCTCTATCTGGACAGTGACCGGTTCAAGGGTATCAACGATAACTTCGGCCATGCTGCCGGTGATGCGGTGCTGACGGCGGTGGCGACACGGGTCCGGGCGCAGTTGCGTGAAGGTGACTTGGTGGCGCGCCTGGGCGGGGACGAATTTGCCGTGCTGCTTGCACCCTTGCACCGGACCGAGGATGCCGAACGGATTGCCGAGAAAATCATAGCCAGCATGGAAATGCCCATTCAATTGCCCGGCAATGCCTCGGTGCTGACCTCTCTGAGTGTCGGCATCGCCGTTTATCCTGATCATGGCGCTACACCAGGCGCCTTGCTCAACGCCGCCGATGCGGCGATGTATCAGGCCAAACGCCTCGCCAGAGGCGGTCAACACACGGCTGGGTCGGAGCACCCGGTTGCTGATCTTCAAGCCAGGAGCTGACTCGTGCGCCTATATCCTCAACTCTCCCTGCAGCGCTTCGCCGCGCTTTTGTTCATCACCGTTCTGGCCCTGTCCGGCTGCCAGACGACACCCCAAAAAGGTCTTACCCCGGCGCAAGTCGCCGTGCTCAAACAACAAGGGTTCGAATTGACCGATGAGGGATGGGCTTTCGGCCTGTCCGGCAAAGTACTGTTTGGCAGCGATGTGGAAACCCTCAACCCGGCCAGTACCGAGATTGTCGAGCGAATCGGCAAGGCTCTGCTGGGGGCCGGAATCGAGCGGGTGCGGATCGATGGTCATACCGACGCATCAGGCTCGCAAACCTATAACGAACAACTGTCGATACGTCGGGCCTACAGCGTGAGCAAGGTATTGATTGGCGTGGGCATGCGCGAAGAAAACGTTCAAACACGGGGGCTGGGCAGTAGCAGGCCAGTCGCCTCCAACGACACGGTCGAGGGGCGCACCGAAAACCGTCGCGTCGCCATCGTGGTCATCGCCGACTAGTCGGCGAATACCATCTCTCGGCTTTCGCCCATCAACAATGGCTGATTCTGCTCAGTCACTTCGCGGATGTAATCCCACAACAGCGTGATGCGTTTGAGCTTCCTCAAATCCTCCCGGCAGTACATCCAGAACTGCCGGGTGACGGTGATTTCCTCCGGCAGCACCGGCAGCAGGCGCGGATCCTGGGCGGCGAGGAAGCACGGCAGGATCGCCAATGATCGTCCTTGCTGCGCTGCCACGAACTGCGCAATCACGCTGGTGCTGCGCAGGTGAGCATGGGCGCCTGGCAATACATTCGCCAAGTAGAGCAGCTCGGAACTGAACGCCAGATCATCCACGTAGCTGATGAACGAATGCTTGCTCAGGTCCGCCGGTCGGTGGATGGGAGGATGGCTGTCCAGGTATGGCTGGGTGGCGTAGAGCTGCAGTCGGTAGTCGCACAGTTTGCAGCACACATACGGGCCATGTTCGGGGCGTTCGAGGGCGATGACGATGTCGGCTTCGCGCTTGGAAAGGCTGATGAAGTGCGGCAGCGGCAGGATGTCCACGGAAATGGCCGGGTAGGCATCGACGAAATGACTCAGTTGCGGCGTGATGAAGAAGCTGCCGAAGCCCTCGGTACAGCCCATGCGCACGTGGCCGGACAACGCCACCCCAGAGCCTGACACCTGTTCGCAGGCCATGTGCAGGGTGCTTTCGATCGATTCGGCGTAACCCAGCAGACGCTGGCCTTCGGCGGTCAGGACAAAACCGTTGGTCCGGGATTTTTCGAACAGCAGCGTCCCCAATGACGTTTCCAGCGAGCTGATGCGTCGCGACACCGTGGTGTAGTCGACGGCCAGGCGCTTGGCCGCCGTGCTGGCCTTGCGGGTGCGGGCCACTTCGAGGAAAAACTTGAGGTCGTCCCAATTCAGCGACCCCAGGGAGGTGATGTTTTTTTGCATGATGGACCGGTTTTTATGTGCGTTCTTATTAGAAGTTTGCACATCTATACTCCAAAAACCGTCTCATCACCAAGGTGTCTGTCTATGCACCTTGATCTGTGCTGAACCAGCGCTCTCTATAAGAACAAGTCCCGGAGGCCAGCATGAACGTTTCCCTTACGCCCAGCGACACTGCCCTGCAAACCGTAAAATTGTTGATCGACGGCGAGTGGGTTGAATCCCAGTCCAGCGAATGGCACGACATCGTCAACCCGGCCACCCAGCAGGTACTGGCGAAAGTCCCGTTCGCCACGGCGTCGGAAGTCGAT
Organism: Pseudomonas sp. N-137; assembly: GCF_034555295.1. Classification (NCBI taxonomy): domain Bacteria; kingdom Pseudomonadati; phylum Pseudomonadota; class Gammaproteobacteria; order Pseudomonadales; family Pseudomonadaceae; genus Pseudomonas; species Pseudomonas sp. N-137. The sequence goes on along the minus strand of NZ_JAXUDQ010000002.1, from coordinate 65,669 downwards.
GCCGCCATTGCCGCCGCCCAGCGTGCTTTCCAGACCTGGAAGCTGACCCCCATCGGTGCGCGGATGCGCATCATGCTCAAGCTCCAGGCGCTGATTCGCGAGCACTCCAAACGCATCGCCGCCGTACTGAGCGCCGAGCAGGGCAAGACTATCGCTGATGCCGAGGGCGATATTTTCCGTGGCCTGGAAGTGGTCGAACACGCCTGTTCCATCGGCACCCTGCAAATGGGCGAGTTTGCCGAGAACGTTGCCGGCGGCGTCGATACCTACACGTTGCGCCAACCGATTGGTGTGTGCGCGGGCATTACCCCGTTCAATTTCCCGGCGATGATTCCGCTGTGGATGTTCCCGATGGCCATCGCCTGCGGTAACACCTTCGTGCTCAAACCGTCGGAGCAGGACCCGCTGTCGACCATGCTGCTGGTGGAGCTGGCCATCGAGGCTGGCGTGCCGGCGGGCGTGCTCAACGTGGTGCATGGCGGCAAGGATGTGGTGGATGCCCTCTGCACCCACAAGGACATCAAGGCGGTTTCCTTTGTCGGCTCAACGGCGGTCGGCACTCACGTGTATGACCTGGCGGGTCGGCATGGCAAGCGCGTGCAATCGATGATGGGCGCCAAGAACCATGCGGTGGTGTTGCCTGATGCCAATCGCGAACAGACCCTCAATGCTTTGGTCGGCGCCGGTTTCGGGGCGGCGGGCCAGCGTTGCATGGCCACTTCGGTGGTGGTCATGGTGGGCGCGGCCAAACAATGGCTGCCCGAGCTCAAGGCTCTGGCGCAGAAGCTCAAGGTCAACGCCGGCAGTGAGCCGGGCACGGATGTCGGCCCGGTCATTTCCAAGCGGGCCAAGGCGCGGATTCTTGAATTGATCGAGAGTGGCGTACAGGAAGGGGCCAAGCTGGAACTTGATGGCCGTGACATCAGCGTGCCGGGTTTCGAGCAAGGCAACTTCGTCGGCCCGACCCTGTTTTCCGGCGTGACTACCAGGATGCGTATTTACACCGAAGAAATCTTCGGCCCGGTGTTGGTGGTGCTGGAAGTCGACACCCTTGATCAGGCAATCGCCCTGGTCAATGCCAACCCGTTTGGCAACGGCACCGGCCTGTTCACGCAAAGCGGGGCGGCGGCGCGTAAATTCCAGAGCGAAATCGACGTCGGCCAGGTGGGGATCAACATCCCGATTCCGGTACCTGTGCCGTTTTTCAGCTTCACCGGCTCCCGTGGTTCGAAGCTTGGCGACCTGGGCCCATACGGCAAACAAGTGGTGCAGTTCTACACTCAGACCAAGACCGTTACCGCACGCTGGTTCGATGATGACAGCGTCAATGACGGTGTGAACACCACCATCAATCTGCGTTAAGGAGCCGGACATGAAGATCGCATTTATCGGTCTGGGCAACATGGGCGCCCCCATGGCGCGCAATCTGCTCAAGGCCGGCCACTCGCTGAACCTGTTCGACCTGAACCAGACGGTGCTGGCTGAACTGGCCACATTGGGCGGCACCATCAGCGCCTCACCTCGCGATGCGGCCCAGGGCGTGGCCCTGGTGATCACCATGTTGCCGGCTGCTGCTCATGTACGCAGTGTCTGGCTGGGTGACGACGGTGTACTGGCCGGCATCGCCGCCGGTACGCCCGCGGTGGATTGCAGCACCATCGACCCGCAGACCGCTCGCGATGTTGCCGCCGCAGCCGCCAAACAAGGCGTAGCAATGGCCGACGCGCCAGTCTCCGGCGGCACCGGCGGCGCAGCGGCCGGCACGTTGACCTTCATGGTGGGTGCCACCGCTGAATTGTTCGCCACCCTGCAACCGGTGCTGGCGCAGATGGGCCGTAATATCGTGCATTGCGGAGACGTCGGCACCGGGCAGATCGCCAAGATCTGCAACAACCTGCTGTTGGGGATTTCCATGGTAGGCGTCAGCGAAGCCATGGCCCTGGGCGATGCCCTGGGGATCGATACGCAGGTACTGGCCGGGATCATCAACAGCTCAACAGGCCGTTGCTGGAGTTCGGACACCTACAACCCGTGGCCTGGCGTGATCGAAACAGCACCGGCGTCCCGTGGCTACACCGGGGGCTTTGGTGCCGAGCTGATGCTCAAGGACCTGGGCCTGGCTACCGAAGCGGCGCGGCAGGTTCATCAGCCGGTGGTGCTAGGCGCGGTTGCGCAGCAGTTGTACCAGGCGATGAGTCAGCGGGGCGAGGGCGGCAAGGATTTTTCGGCGATTGTTAACAGCTATCGCAAGCCGCAATAAGAGCTGGGGCACCGACGCCACAGAGCCTGTGCAATTTGGAAAGCTGTTTTCCGAGAGACCATGTCGGGTGGTCTCTCGGTTTTTTGTTTCAGGCGAAGACGAAGTATTTACGCACGGTCTCGACCACTTCCCACGTGCCTTTCATGCCAGGCTCGATGACGAAGATGTCACCGGCCCGCAGATGGATCGGCTCCATGCCATCGGGGGTGATGATGCAGTAGCCTTCCTGGAAATGGCAGTACTCCCACTTCACATAGTCGACGCGCCACTTGCCCGGTGTACAGATCCAGGTGCCCATGATCTTGCTGCCGTCTTCGCTGGTGTAGGCGTTGAGGTTGACGGTGTGCGGATCGCCTTCGAGTTTTTCCCATTTGCAGGCATCGAGTACGGGCAGCGGATGGGTATCGCGCAGGACGGTGATGGGGGCGGTCATGTGAACTCCGAAAGGGACAGAAGAGAGCAGGCACCCTAACGCGCGACATGATCGGGCAGATGCCTGTGCTCGACACCGGCCTATCCAGAAGCGCGCATCAGCGAGCGGTCAGGTGCGTGGCAAGGGCTTTGGCGTAGGCGGGCAAGTTGTCGAAGCGGCGGGCGCACAGCCGCAGTGAGCGTTGAGCCCAGGCCTCTTGCAGCGAGACCCATTGCCAGGAAGGTTCGGGCGGGCGCCGCGCGATCGCGGCCTTTGGCACGATGGCAATGCCCGCACCATGAGCGACCATGCGAATCACGCCATCAAAACCGTCGGCGCGAATGCGAATGTGCATGCGTCGTCCGGTGTGCAGCGCCTGTTCTTCGAGGTAAATCGCCAGCGCACTGGAAGCGTTCAGGCCTACATAATCATGGCCGAGGGTCTCATTGAAGTTCAGCGGACGACCGTCAGCCAGGGGATGTTCCGAGGGCAGGATCAATACCAGCGGATCATCGCGGAAGGGCCGGGTTTCAAGGCCGGCGATGTCCACCGCGTCGGAGATGATACCCAGGTCCGCCGCACCCTGACGCAGCGCATGGGTGATCCGTGAACTGGGCAATTCCTGCAGATCGATGTCGAGGTTGGAATGGGCCTTGAGAAAGTCGGCCAGCAATTCCGGCAGGTATTCGGTCATGGCGCTGGTGTTGCACAACAACCGCACCCGGCCTTTGACGCCGCGGGCGTATTCGCCGAGGTCCTGTTGCAGGTGTTCGGCATGTTGCAGCAACACCCGGGCATGTTGCGCCAGTGCCTGGCCGGCCGATGTGGGTGTTACACCGCGCCGCCCGCGTTCGAGCAATTCAATCCCCAGGGAGGCCTCCATGGCCCGGACCCGGGCACTGGCCGCTGCCAGGGACAGATGGCTGCGGGCAGCGCCGGCAGTGATGTTGCCGGTGTCGAGGATGTGCAGGTAGAGGCGCAGGTCGGTGAGGTCGAAGTGCATGGGGGATGTGATCCTGTGCCGGGTTCTGGGGTGTCTGGAACATTGTCATCGCGAGCAGGCTCGCTCCCACGAGAACAATGCAGGATCCAAGGTGGGAGCGAGCCTGCTCGCGATGGCGTCTACAGCCTCAGCAAATTCTTCAGCCTCTTGCTCGGCCAGAGGCTATCTCAGTATATGGCAGATTCAAAACCCGACCGCCAGGGCCCACGATAGCCCCATGAACACACTCATGGCTTTCTATCAAAATCTTGGCCCTGCCCTTTCTTTGCTGGTCATAGGCACTTTCCTGCTGGCCGGCACCATCAAGGGTGTGATCGGCCTCGGCCTGCCGACCATTTCCATGGGCCTGCTCGGCCTGGCTATGGCTCCGACACAGGCTGCGGCGTTGCTCGTCATCCCGGCCACGCTGACCAATATCTGGCAACTGACCTTTGGCGGTCATCTGCAAACCCTGATCAGGCGCTTGTGGCCACTGTTGCTGGCGATTTGCATCGGCACCGCTCTGGGCACGTTGTGGTTCGATACGGTGGGGGGACCTTGGGCGGTGCGAGCATTGGGTGGCGCGTTATTGCTGTACGCGCTGAGCGGGCTGTTGCTGCCGACATTGCGGGTCGCTGCCAGTGTTGAGCCGTGGGCAGCGCCGTTGTGCGGTCTGCTCACTGGCCTCATCACTTGTGCGACGGGTGTGTTCGTCATCCCGGCGGTGCCGTACCTGCAAGCGTTGGGCTTGAGCAAGGACGAACTGGTGCAGGCGTTGGGGTTGTCATTCACGGTTTCGACACTGGCCCTGGCGGCCGGCCTGCTGTGGCGCGGCGCCTTGGGCGGTGGCGAATTAAGTGCTTCGGTGCTGGCCCTGGCGCCAGCGCTGTTGGGGATGTGGCTGGGGCAATGGCTGCGTCAGCGCATCAGCGCCGTGCTGTTCAGGCGGGTGTTTTTCATTGGCCTCGCTGTGCTCGGCGGCCATTTGCTGATCAGCGGCTAGCCGAGGACGGGCTGAGCATGTCGACGCGGCGGATCTCGAAATCGCGCTCCAGGTATTCCATGCGCTGCTCAAAAAACTGCTTCATGTGCGGCAGGTTCGAATGCACGTCCAGATGAGCCTGGGATTGCCAGATTTCATAGAAGATAAACAGGGTCGGGTCTTGCCGGTCTCGCAGCATGTGATATTCGATGCAACCGGGTTCGGCACGGCTCGGTTCCACGTAGGCACGAAACAGCGTTTCGAAGGCTTCGGCTTTTTCCGGACGGGTCTTGGCGTGCAGGATGAAACCGTGCAATTCGCTCATCGGAGAGGCTCCTGAATAAAAGTATGCGAATGCTACGGCAAGAATTGGCTACCTATTCGTGCGTATAGGTCAAATCAGTTTTGCCGTTGCAGTGCTTACTCCGCCGCAAGCTCATCGGTACTCTGCCGCCATCATTTTCAATCTTTCCATTGGGTGACCGTTCAACCGTGTCCCCTGGAATCCGATGAGGCTCTCCATGAAAAAAGTCCTGCTGCTCAACGGTGGTAAACAATTCGCTCACTCCGACGGTCGCTATAACGCCACCCTCCATGATGCGGCGGTCAGCGTGTTGGACCGTGGCGGGTTCGATGTGAAAACCACGTTCATCGACGGTGGTTACGACATCAAGGAAGAAGTTGCCAAATTCCTCTGGGCCGACGTGATCATTTACCAGATGCCAGGCTGGTGGATGGGCGCGCCGTGGACCGTCAAGAAATACGTCGATGAGGTCTTCACCGAAGGCCATGGCAGCCTCTATGCCAGCGACGGCCGCACCCGCTCCGATGCTTCGCAGAAATACGGCAGCGGTGGTTTGTTGCAGGGCAAGCAATACATGTTGTCGCTGACCTGGAACGCCCCGCAGCAAGCCTTCGATGACCCGACCGACTTCTTTGAAGCCAAGGGTGTGGACGCTGTGTACTTTCCGTTCCACAAGGCCAACCAGTTCCTGGGCATGAGCGGATTGCCAACCTTCCTGTCTGTGGACGTGATGAAACGCCCGAATATCGAGGCCGATGTGGCGCGTTATGAGCAGCACTTGATTGAGGTGTTCGGCCTGAAGGCGTGACCTTTCTTTTGTCACGTATCCCGATACTATCCTGGGGCTCGGGTCCGCTTTGCGGCCCGGCGGGGATAGATTCCCTCGCCACAAGAGAGCGCAGTCGACAGGGGGATACGTGAAAGCCAGATCCGACGAATTGCAGATTTTCGTCTGCGTGATCGAGTGCGGGTCGATATCCGCCGCCGCCGAGCAGGTCGGGCAGACGCCGTCTGCGGTCAGTCGTACCTTGTCGCGCCTGGAAGCCAAGCTCGATACCACGCTGATCAACCGCACCACGCGGCGCATGGACCTGACCGAAGAGGGCAAGTATTTCTTCGAGCAGGCCAAGGGCATTCTCGACCAGATGGATGAGCTGGAGGAGCGCCTGTCGTCTCGCCAGAAAAACCCGGCGGGGCGGTTGCGGATCAATGCGGCTTCGCCTTTCATGTTGCACGCTATCGTGCCGCATATCGAAGAGTTCCGCGGGCTCTACCCGGATATCCAGCTCGAACTCAACAGCAACGACCTGATCATCGATTTGCTCGAGCAAAGTACCGACATAGCGATCCGCATCGGCACCCTCAGCGACTCGACGCTACATGCCCGATCCCTGGGGTGCAGTCCGCTGCATATCCTGGCCAGCCCGGCCTATCTGAAGCAGCACGGTACACCTGCCACTGTCGCCGAACTGGCCCGGCATGCACTGTTGGGGTTTGCCCAGAATGAGGGCCTCAATCAGTGGCCGCTGCGCCACGAGCACGGTGATCGTTGGCCGATCCAGCCTGCCATCAGCGCGTCCAGTGGCGAAACCGTGCGTCACTTGGCGCTGCAAGGGCAGGGCATAGCGTGCCTGTCGGACTTCATGACCCGTGAAGACATCCGTGCTGGCCAGCTCAAGGTGCTGCTGGCCGATGCCAACAGCGGATATCGCCAACCGATCAACGCGGTGTATTACCGCAACTCCCAACTGGCCCTGAGGATCCAGTGCTTTCTGGACTTCATCCAGGGCAAGCTCGCCGAATACGCCTTGCGGGAATTCAAAGGCTGATTCGTGGCTTCAAGGCGAGTGTGGTTTGGGTTCGGGGGCTGGCCGATGCGCGCGTACGTCGGTGAGCGGCTGTGAAGCGGCGCTCGTTTGTCGTCAGCCGCGCAGATGAGTCAGCGGCAGTTCGGTGCTGTTGAGCACCTGGTTCAACACGAAGCTGGACCGCACACTGGTGACCCCGTCAATCCGGGTCAGGTGCCCCAGCAGCAGTTTCTGATAATGGTCCATGTCCGGCACCACGACCTTGAGCTGGTAATCCGCATCCATGCCGGTCACCAGGCTGCATTCCAACACCTGGGGCAAATTGCGGATGGCGGCTTCGAAGTTCTCGAAACGTTCAGGGGTGTGGCGGTCCATGCCGATGAGCACGTAGGCCGTCAGGCTCAGGCCGAGCATTTTGCGGTCGAGCAGGGCGACCTGACGGGTAATGTAGCCGTCGTCTTCCAATTGCTTGACCCGCCGCGAGCAGGGGGACGGCGACAGGCCGATGCGTTCGGCCAGCTCCTGATTGGAGATGCGCGCGTCGCGCTGCAATTCCGCCAGAATGCTCAGGTCGTAACGGTCGAGTTTGCTCATTGGTCGGGCCTTTGTCTGGATAATTGCTGGATATTATCTATCGCGGGTAAAAAATTGCGCAAGTGATGTTTATTTACGCAATCTTCGCAATCATTCGTCAGTGCTCCGAGCCTATTCTTATCACCAAGATCACTGCTCGGACAAACAGTCCAGTGCGGCCCGCCTAATCCGGCCGGCCGCGGTCGCAGCACCCACCGGTGTCTGGCAGACCCCCGAGCTGCACACTGTCCAGAAGACGGCGTGAGGTGAGCCGACGTCAAAAGCGTCGCGCACGGACGAAGTTCTCAAGGGGAGGCCGACGGGCCTCCCTTTTTTATGCCTGCGAAATAATGGCGGCGACTGATAATCTGTCGCAGAACCGGCCTAGGCTTTTCCAGTCTCATTCATCAGGCCCTGAACCGTTGTGAGGAATTTCATGAAGTCGCGCATCTGGCGTTTGGCAGGTGTTGGTCTGTTGTGGGCAAGTGTCAGTGCGCAGGGAGTGGCCGACGATCAGCAAAATCGTGGCGGCCCGGACGGGCGAGGTGGCAATGGCCAGGGTTATTCAGGCCAACCCCGGCCACAGAGCAACGAGATCATTCGCGGCGACAACAGCCGCCAGTTTGAGGTCCAGCCTCACGCTCAAGGCGGCCAGCCCTACAACCGCCCGCCGCAAGACCCCAATGGTCGTCCGCCGCAGCCACCGGGTAACAGCCTGCCGATCCAGGGCCGCCCCGACAGCGTGACCCAGACCCAGGAGCCGAGGCCGGGTTACTACCGCGATATTCCGCGCCGCAGTGATGGTTATCCGAGCGGTGGGCCACGCCCCAGCCATGACTCTCGCCCTGATCAGCACTGGTCCGGTCGGCCGGACGGTCATGGCAACGGCTGGGGGCCGGGGCCGCAATATCGTCCTGGGTATGTAATCGATCGTTTTCCGGATCGTCACTACCGCGTGCCTTACCGTGGCCATGACTATTTTTATTCGGGCGGTTACTGGTATCGCCCCCAAGGGCCGCGCTATATCGTGATTGAGCCGCCGCGCGGAATCCGTACCCGTTATCTGCCCGATTATGCCCGGGAAGTCTGGATCGGCGGCTCGCTGTTTTTCCTCGCCGCCGGTGCCTATTACATCTACGAAGCCAACACCCGGGACTACGTCGTCGTTGACGCGCCGGTGAGCAACCCGCAGCCCCAGCCCCAAGGCAACAGCTACGATGTGGTGGCTTATCCAGCCAACGGCCAGTCTCCCGAGCAGGTCAATCAGGATGGCTACGAATGCTATCGCTGGGCGGTGCAGCAGAGCGGTTTCGATCCGCGCAACTACACCTACCCGCCCGCGCCGCAAGTGGTACAGACCTATCGTCAGGCCCAAGGGAGTTGCTTGAGCAGTCGTGGGTATCAGGTGACGTACTGATCACTCGAAAGAAAAACACTCCCCTGTGGCGAGGGAGCTTGCTCCCGCTCGGTTGCGCAGCGACCGTAAAATCTTGGGCCTGCTGCGCAGGCCAGCGGGAGCAAGCTCCCTCGCCACGGGGTTCTGTGTTCGGCGTCAGGCGCTGGTGCGCTTCACCACTTCCGACGGATCGGCATGCACCAACACTTCCGCCTTCGGATAGGCGCGGTGTATGGCATCGGCGGCCTGGTCGCTGATGCCGTGGGCTACTGACAGGGTCAGTTCTCCCGGCAGTTCCAGATGCAGTTGCACGAACCAATGGTTACCTGAGATCCGCGTGCGCAGATCGTGGGCACCCAGTACCCCGGGCACCGCGCAGGCCAGTTCCAGCATGCGCTGGCTGACGTCGGGCGGCAGTTCCTCATCCATCAATACCGCGAAGCTTTCCCGGGCGATCTGGATCGCGCTCCACAGGATGTAGACGGCGATGCCCAGGCCGAACCAGGCATCCAGTTGATGCCAGCCCAACCCGGCCAGCACCAGGGCGACCAAGATGCTGCCGTTGAGCAACAGATCCGAGCGATAGTGCAGCGAGTCAGCGCGCACGGCGTTGGAGCCGGTGGCGCGGACGACCCGATGTTGCAGCGCCAACAAGGCCAGGGTCAGCCCCAGGGAGAATACGATCACGCCGACACTGAGCCAGGCCGCTTCCACCGGGACCGGGTTTTTCAGACGCTCAAACGCCTGTAGCGCAATCAACACGGCACTGCCGCCGATGAACAATGCCTGGGCCATGCCGGCCAGGGACTCGGCTTTGCCGTGGCCGTAACGATGGTCCTCGTCGGCGGGGCGCAATGCGTAATGCACCGCCAGCAGGTTGAGCAGCGACGTGACGCCGTCCAGCGCCGAGTCGGTCAGGCCGGCGAGCATGCTCACCGAGCCGCTCAGCCACCAGGCCAGTGCCTTGGCAACGACCAGAATAAGCGCCACGGCCACCGAAGCACGGGTGGCCAGGCGCAGCAGACGGGCATGTTCGGTGCTGGTGGTCATGGCGCGGTCGTTCCTTCAATAGCACCCATCACGCGGCCGGTTTAATCCCGAGGGCGGCCAGTTGCTGGGCGTTGCCCTTGCTTTGGATCAAACGTGGGTCGTCCAGGGGGAAACTGCGGCCCAGTTCGCTCTCCAAAATCGCTTGCAGCTTTTGGTTGTTGACGCTGCCGTCGGCGTTGATCGCCGGCTTGAGTTTTTCTGGCTCGATCTGGACGCTTCTGCCGGGCTCGAAATAAATCGCCCCGGTGGCGAAGTCCACGGCGAACGCGATCAGGCCGGGGATGATGTAGAACAGCAGGCCGACGGCGTCCAGCGCGGCAATCGCCGGGTCGATCTTGCCATCGATCTGGCCGCGACGGTCGGGGTAGAAGATCGAGCCGCAGGCGCTGATCTGGGTCAGCAGGGAGGCGACCAGAACGCCGCCGATCACGCGAAAGGGAATATGCATAGCAATCTCCTGAGCAGGTAAAGGCGTTGCTGGTTGGAGTCCAGACCACGCTAAACAGTTCGCCGTTATACTCGGCCCTCTGTTTTGGAGCCAGCATGATTTCTTTGCCGATTGATGAAGTTTTACCTGCCCTGCGTCAAGCCTTGGCGTCGCGTCACGAAGCCGTGCTCGAAGCGCCGCCCGGCGCTGGTAAAACCACCCGCGTCCCCTTGGCCCTGTTGAATGAGTCCTGGCTGGCCGGGCAGACGATTCTGATGCTTGAGCCCCGGCGCCTGGCGGCACGGGCGGCGGCCGAGCGACTGGCCAGCGAGCTGGGGGAAAAGGTCGGTGAAACCGTCGGCTACCGAATTCGTCTCGACAGCAAGGTGGGCCCCAAGACCCGCATTGAAGTGGTCACCGAAGGCATCCTCACCCGCCGCTTGCAGGACGACCCGGCGCTGGAGGGCGTGGGGCTGCTGATTTTTGATGAGTTCCACGAACGCAGTCTCGACGCCGACCTGGCCCTGGCCTTGAGTCTCAATGGCCGCGAGCTGTTTCGCGACGACCAGCCGCTGAAAATCCTGCTGATGTCCGCGACGCTGGAAGGCGAGCGCCTGGCCGGGTTGTTGGACGACGCGCCGATCCTGCGCAGTGAGGGGCGCATGTTCCCGGTGACGGTGCGCTGGGGCCGGCCGTTCCAGCCCGGCGAGTTCATCGAGCCGCGCCTGGTGCAGACCGTGCTGGAAGCGCTGCACGATGAAACCGGCAGCGTACTGGTGTTCTTGCCCGGGCAAGCGGAGATCCGCCGGGTTCATCAGCAACTGGCCGATGCCTTGGGTGAAGGCGGCAATGTGCTGCTCTGTCCGTTGCATGGCGAGCTGGACCTCGCCGCCCAACGCGCGGCCATAGACCCGGCGCCGCCCGGCCAGCGCAAAGTGGTGCTGGCCACCAACATCGCCGAAACCAGCCTGACCATCAATGGCGTGCGGGTGGTGATCGATGCCGGATTGGCGCGAGTGCCGCGTTTCGATCCGGGCAGCGGTATGACTCGCCTCGACACCCAGCGGATTTCCCGGGCCAGCGCCACTCAGCGGGCCGGGCGGGCCGGGCGTCTGGAACCGGGGGTGTGCTATCGGTTGTGGTCCGAAGACCAGCACGAACAACTGGCCGCTTATGGCAGCGCAGAGATTCTTTCGGCGGACCTGGCCGGGCTGGCTTTGCAATTGGGGCGTTGGGGCGTGACGCCGCAGCAATTGGTCTGGCTCGACATCCCGCCCACCGCCGCTTATGCCCAGGCGCAGGAGCTGCTGCAACGCCTGGGCGCGCTGGACGGCGAGCAACTGACCCGTCATGGCCAAGCCATGGCCGAACTGCCGGCTCACCCGCGCATCGCGCATTTGCTGCTGCGCGGGCAGTCGCTGGGGCTGGCGGACATGGCGTGCAACGTCGCGGCGCTGTTGGGTGAGCGAGACATTCTGCGCGGCGCCGGGGCGGACCTGCACACGCGCCTGGCGTTGCTGTCCGGTGAAGAGCGGGCGGCCCGTGGCGCCCAGGGCGGGGTGCAGCGGGCGCGGCAACTGGCCCGGCAATATCGCGGTTACCTGCGGGGCAAGGCCGAAGACGCCGTCGCCGACCCCGAACATCCGCGCTGGCTGGGCGCTTTACTGGCGTTGGCCTACCCGGATCGCGTCGCTCAACAGCGGCGGCCCGGCGGGGCGGAGTATCGCCTGGCCAACGGCCGTGCAGCGTTGTTTGCCGAAGCGGACAGCCTGATGAAACAGCCGTGGCTGGTGATCGCCGACCTGGGCAGCCGTCAGGGGCAGCGGGAAGAACGGATCTACCTGGCGACGGACTTCGAGCCGGCGCTGTTTGATTCGGTGCTGGCCGAACAGGTGCGCACGGTGGATCAACTGGATTGGGACGAGCGTGAAGGCGTGCTGCGGGCCGAGCGCCAGCGCAAGGTCGGCGAACTGGTGCTCAGCCGTGAGCCACTGACCGGCCTGGATGAGTCGGCGCGCAGCCAGGCGCTGGTGAATCTGGTACGGCGCAAGGGTCTGGAGTTGTTGCCCTGGACGCCGGAGCTGCGGCAATGGCAGGCGCGGGTGGCACTGTTGCGCCGGCTCGATCTGGAGGCCAAGAGCGAGAGTGATTGGCCAGATGTCAGCGACGGGGCGCTACTGAACACGCTTGAGCAATGGTTGATGCCGTACCTGGGGCGCGTGTCACGCCTCAGCCATTTCGCCAACCTGGACCTGTCGAGTATCGTCCACAACCTGCTGCCCTGGCCCTTGCCGCAACGGCTGGATGAATGGGCGCCCCATCATCTGAGCGTGCCCTCGGGCTCGTCGATTCGCCTGGACTACAGCGAACACCCGCCGATTCTCGCGGTACGCTTGCAGGAACTGTTCGGCCTGGCCGACACCCCACGCATTGCCGGCGGCCGACAGGTCGTCAAACTGCACCTGTTGTCACCGGCGCGGCGACCGGTGCAGGTGACCCAGGATCTGGCGAATTTCTGGCGCAGCACCTATGCCGAAGTGAAGAAAGACCTCAAGGGACGTTATCCCAAGCATTACTGGCCGGACGATCCGCTGGTGGCCGAAGCCACGGCCCGGATCAAACCCCGCAAGTGATAAACCGCCGGTTTGGCCCGCCAGCACGGGGGCGCAAATGGTAGATTCACTGACCCATCAACTGCTTTATACGCAGTCCCGGTTACTTGGCTTCAGATTCGGAACAGTTCATGGCAAAGAAACCAGCAGCGCCCACCTCCCAGGCACCGATGACCTTGACCACCAGGGGTTCGAGCCTGACGTTGATCGATGTGGCAAAGATTGCAGGCGTCTCGCCAATGACCGTTTCCAGGGCTTTGCATCGCCCGGAACTGGTGAGCGAGAACACGCGGGAGAAGGTCCGCGAAGCGGTGCGCCAATCGGGCTATGTGCCGAACATGCTGGCGGGTAGCCTGGCGAGCAACAAAAGTCGTCTGGTGGCGATTTTCCTTCCAACCATCGCTAACTCCATTTTTGCAGACACCGTGCAATCGCTGATGGACCGCCTGACCCAAGCGGGCTATCAAACCCTGCTCGGTCTGACCGGCTACAGCGCGGAGCAGGAAGAGAAACTGCTTGAAGCCGTACTCGGTCGTCGTCCGGACGGCATCGTATTGACCGGTACGCTTCATACCGAATCAAGCCGCTTGCGCCTCGCCCAGGCGGGAATTCCCGTGGTCGAGGCCTGGGATCTGAGTGAAGACCCTTTGGACATGCTGGTTGGCTTCTCCCATGAAAAAGTCGGGCAAGAGACCGCGCGACATTTGCTTGAAAAGGGTTACCAGCGCTTTTCCGTGGTGACCATCAGCGACCCGCGTGGCCTGCGTCGCTGCAACAGTCTTATCGCTGAGCTGCAGCGCCGGGGCATTGAGGAGGTGCCGATGGAAGTCCTGGCGCCCCCCGCCACGCTGGAGGTGGGGCGCGAGGGGCTGCGGCGGCTGCTGGATCTGCCGGTGCGCCCCGACATCGTGGTGTGCAGCTCCGATACCGTGGCTCAAGGTGTGTTGGCGCAAGCCGCCAGCCTTGGCTTGAAGGTGCCCGCTGAGCTGGCCGTCATGGGCTTCGGGGATCTCAGCAGCGCGGCGCAGGTTTACCCGGCGCTGTCGACCGTCAGCGTCGACGGCGGCAGGATTGGCCTGCAAGTGGCTGAAGCACTGCTTGAACGATTCGACAATCCCGGCGCCCATCTCAAACCCGTGCGGATTGACACCGGCTTCACGTTCATCGACCGCGCCAGTACCTGAGCCTGGCAGTGGATTTTCCGGGGATTTACGGGATTGAATGATTGCGCAATCAGTGTAGTATCGAGACAAGAGACCTTCTGAAGCATCGACGAAGGTCTTTTTTATGTCTCGTGATGATTGCGCAATCATCGTCGCCTTCAGAGCCTGTCCAAGGAGAGCCCCATGCTCGTACAACAATCGCTCAAGTCCTCCGATGACGACCGAATCGCCTGGGTTCGTGTCGCTTCGGTCATCCTGCCGCTGGCCAATCCCATCAGTGATGCCAAGGTCCTTACCGGACGGCAAAAGCCGATGACTGAAATCGCCATCCTGTTTGCCGAAATCGAGACCGTCGATGGGCATCAGGGCCTGGGTTTCAGTTACTCCAAGCGTGCCGGCGGGCCGGGACAATTCGCTCATGCCAAGGAAATCGCCCCGGCGCTGATCGGGGAAAACCCCAGTGACATTGCCAAACTCTGGACCAAGCTGTGTTGGGCTGGCGCGTCGGTGGGCCGCAGCGGTATGTCGACCCAGGCCATCGGGGCGTTCGACGTGGCGTTGTGGGATCTGAAGGCCAAGCGCGCCAACCTGTCGCTGGCGCGCTTGCTCGGTGCTCAACGTGACTCGGTGCGTTGCTACAACACTTCCGGTGGCTTCCTTCACACCCCGCTTGATCAGTTGATGAAGAACACTGACCTCTCGCGAGAAAAGGGAATTGGCGGCATCAAGTTGAAGGTCGGGCAACCGGATTGCGCCATCGACATTGAACGGGTCAGTGCGGTGCGCAAGCACTTGGGTGACAACTTCCCGTTGATGGTGGATGCCAACCAGCAATGGGATCGCCCGACGGCCCAGCGCATGTGTCGGCAGTTTGAAGCGTACAACCTGATCTGGATTGAAGAGCCGCTGGACTGCTATGACGCTGAAGGCCATGCCGCGTTGGCGCAGCAGTTCGATACACCGATTGCCACGGGTGAAATGCTCACCAGCGTTGCTGAACACGCCGAGTTCATCAAACAGCGCGGCGCTGATTTCCTGATGCCCGACGCGCCACGAGTAGGCGGCATCACCCCTTACCTGAAGGTCGCATCAATGGCCGAGCAGGCGGGCCTGATGCTGGCTCCCCATTTCGCCATGGAACTGCACGTTCACCTGGCAGCCGCTTATCCGACCGAGCCCTGGGTCGAGCATTTCGAATGGCTTGAGCCGCTGTTCAACGAGCGCCTGGAAACCCGCGACGGTCGGATGCTGGTGCCCACTCGCCCCGGTTTGGGACTGACGCTGAGCGAACAAGTCAAACCCTGGACGGTTCAGGAAGCCGAGACAGGTACTCGACCCTGATCAAGCGTGGGTTACGCGGACCAGCGCCACACTCGTCTGACGGCGAATGTGGCTTGGCATCACGGCGTGGCCGGCAACAGGAATCGGGCAATCACCGGCAAATGATCGGAGATACGCAAGGTATCGTCTTGCCGCACCCGAGCCTCGACCCGCTTGATCCGAGGGCTGTAGAACAGGTAGTCGACAGTGCGGTCAGGGCCGTTGAGGCCGGGGTCGTTCGGGTAGTGGGTCAGCCAGTGGCTGCGATCGATGCCGCTAGCTTCGTTGTTGGTGGGGATCATCGGGTATTTGTCCCACAGCAGGTGCAGAGGGCTGTCGGCGGAGTAGGGCGTGC
The DNA here is from genome assembly GCF_034555295.1 of Pseudomonas sp. N-137. Classification (NCBI taxonomy): domain Bacteria; kingdom Pseudomonadati; phylum Pseudomonadota; class Gammaproteobacteria; order Pseudomonadales; family Pseudomonadaceae; genus Pseudomonas; species Pseudomonas sp. N-137. The sequence continues at coordinate 50,025 of NZ_JAXUDQ010000002.1, read as the reverse complement.
GCTGCGCGGCTGGCAGGCGCCGGTATTGGCCCAGGGGTAGCAGATTGAAGTCGCCACCGATCAGCCAGGGTTTGCCTCGCGATTCAAGTTTGTCCAGTACCTTGCTCACGGCCTTGACCTGGTTCGGCAGGGTTTCATCCGGCTGCGTGGCCCGTTCCAGGTGGGTGTTGAGCACGACCAGGTGGCCACCACTGCTCAGCGGCAGGTGACTGACCAACAAAGCGTTTTTCGGCTGGAACTGACGGCTGATGAAATTGGCCCCGGCCACCGGCAACTGCACCCGTTCCGCTTGATCAATGCGGTAACGGCTCAACGTCGCCAACTGCCGGCCGACGCTGCCGAAGATATGCGGGTCGGGGATGAAATCGGCTTTCCAGTCAAAGGCGCTGGTGCTGCACGGATACAGGTCGGTCAATCGTTCCTGCAACAACTTGAGCTGGTTCTGGTAGTCGCTGGCCTTGGCGCCGTCGTCCAGTTCCTGGAGCAACACGACGTCCGGTTGCTCGTCGCGAATGACCCTTGCCACTTCGTCGAGGCTGAAGGCCATGTCTTCGAGGGTCGGGCTTTCATCGTCACCTTGGGCCAGGTCGTGCCAGAACACGTAGCGCTTGCCGGCCAGGAACTGGACGTTCCAGGTCATCACCTTCAAGGCCTGGCCAGGCACGAGCGTTGCGGTGTTGGCGGGGCAACTGACCGGCAGTGCTTCCCGGGATTGTGGGCGCCAGGTCAGGCTATAGATCGACAGGGCGGCCAGGCCGAGAATCAACAACAGGCCCAGCAAGGTGTAGCGCAATAGACGGGTCATGGCTCGACTTAAATGGGCAATACGCAAAAGTGATCCTGAGCATAACCGAGAGCAGTTGCCGAGCCCAAGCCCGTAACCTGCGCAGCAGTCGTCAACGGCTGTCAGGTTTTTCCGCGACCAGCATGAACATCCGGAACAGCACCACGGTGGTGAACAGCTGCAGGAAACTGTGAACGCTGTCGATCAGCAAGGTGATCAACGGGTTCTGGGGCGGCGGGTACACCGACAGGCTGGCGCCCTTGAGCAGCCAGAGCGGGACCATCACGCAAAGAATGCACAACAGGATGCGCCAGAAACTGCCGCGGCTCAGGCGCAGGCTTTCCTTCATTGCTGCCAGCGGAGTCAGGCCGCGCAGCACCAGCAGGTATTCGCCAAAGGCCAGGACCACCATCAGCCAAAGGCCCGGCAGGAAGTACAACGAAATGCCCACCAGAATCAGCAACGTATTGAGTGCGGTCAGCAGGGCAAAGCGTGGCCACAGGGTCAGGGCCGTCGCGAGAAGGTCACGGGGACGGGGCGATTCACCGCGACTGCGAGCGTCGAGAAACAGAATCAGCGCGGCGGTGTAGAGCGGGTATATCAGCAGCCCGACGATCAGGCTGTAGCCGGAAAAACCTTCGGGGCCCACGACGCTGTCCACGCCTTGTTGCAGCACGGCCTCGAGGATCACCAGCGGCAGGCACAGCTGGGCGATCCGGCCAAGATGGCGTTTGAAGAAATACAAAGAGTCGCGCAGCACGTCAAACGGATTCATGAGTCGGTATCGCAGGTCAAAAAGCGGTCCGACACTTTAACCGATCAGGCGCCTGCACAAGCAAACGTAAACATCAGGTAAAGACCATTGAAACCTCTGTGCCCAGCCCCATTACTGGCTGGCACCGGTCCTGTAGGGCCGGCATGGTTTTTCTACCCGGCAATCTGATGAGGTCGCCATGAACAGCGAAGAACAAACCCTGATCGATGGACTGTTTTCACGGCTGCAACAGGCCGAAAAGGATGCAGCCCCGCGCGATGTCCAGGCCGAGGCGCGGATCAAGGAACATATGACCCGCCAGCCCGCGGCGGGCTATTTCATGACCCAGGCGATTCTGGTGCAAGAGACGGCGCTCAAAAGCCTCGACGAGCAGAACAGGCAACTGACCCAGCAGATCGAGCAGTTGCAAGCGGACCTGCAACAGGCCCGGCAACAGCCTCCAGCGCCCAGCGGTGGTGGTTTTCTCTCGAGTATTTTCGGTGGCAGCTCGCGCGACCCACGGCCAACGTCCGCTCCAGGCGCTTCGCCCGCCAGCGGTGGCGGCTGGCGCGAACCGGCGCGACCTGGCTTCAATGCGCCACCCCAGCAGAACTACGCCGCGCCGCCCGCTAACTACGGCGCCGCGCAACAGCAGGCTCCAGGGGCCGGCAGCTTCATGAGCGGCGCGCTGAAAACCGCGGCTGGTGTGGCCGGGGGCGTGATGCTCGCCCAGGGCATCAGCAGTCTGTTCCACGGTGCCCAGCAGCCTCAGGAAGTCGTCGAGGTCATCGAGCCAGAGCCGGCCCAACCGGTCAACGACACGGCAAGCAGTGACAGCGGCTGGGGCAATGACTCAAACGTCGCTGGTAACGATGCCTATGGCAACGACCAGGGCGGTTTCGCCGACGCCGACTACAGCGACGATTCATCCTTCTTCGGCGATGACGACTCCTTCGTCTGACCTGCCATTCGTCCGGGGCGCCCAGGTGCCTCGGACCGATTATTCGCGGAACATTCCTCTGGGCTGGCATACTGGGCAACTTTTCGGGCCCGCTCTGCCGGCTTGTGCATTCAAGAGGAAACGCGGTGAAAAAAATCGCAGTGTTCGCCGATGTCCAGAACCTCTACTACACCGTGCGCCAGGCTTATGGTTGCCATTTCAACTACGCGGCCTTGTGGGCCGATGTCAGCAAGCAGGGGCAGATCGTCGAGGCCTACGCGTATGCGATCGATCGCGGCGACAGCAAGCAGCAGCAATTCCAGCAGATCCTGCGCAACCTGGGGTTTGTCGTGAAGCTCAAGCCTTACATCCAGCGCAGCGACGGCTCGGCCAAGGGTGACTGGGACGTGGGCATCACCCTGGACATCATGGACGCCGCTGATCACGTTGACGAAGTGGTGTTGGCCTCCGGTGATGGCGATTTCGACATGCTGCTCGAACGCATCATCAGCAAACACGGGGTCCAGGCGGTGGCTTATGGCGTACCGGGGCTGACGGCCAACTCGCTGATTCGCGCCGCCAGCCGCTACGTGCCGATCGAAGGCGCGTTGCTGCTCAAGAATTGATTTTTACGGAGTTCAGACAGGTTTGGAACGCATCGCAGTCATCGACTTTGAAACCACCGGCATCACGCCGAGCAGCAGTTGCCGGGCCACCGAAATCGCCGTGGTGATTCTCGAACAGGGCCGGATTGTGGATCGCTATCAGAGCCTGATGAACGCCGGTGTGCGCGTGCCTGCGTTCATCGAGCAACTGACCGGCATCAGCAACGCCATGCTGCGCAGCGCCCCGCCGGCGGAAAAGGTGATGAACGAGGTCAACGAGTTCGTCGGCATCACGCCGCTGCTGGCCCACAACGCCGCATTCGACCAGAAGTTCTGGGATTTCGAGCTAGGCCGGATCAAACGCACCCGCTTGCAGAATTTTGCCTGTTCACTGCTGCTGGCCCGGCGCCTGATGCCGACGGCGCCGAACCACAAGCTCGGCACGCTCAACACCTTCGCCGGCCTGCCCCACACCGGCCAGGCTCACCGGGCCATGGCCGACGCCGAAATGGCCGCCAACCTCACCGCGCACCTGGCGACGCAACTGCGGCAACAGCACGGGCTGCGGGAGTTGTCCCACGATTTGCTGTGCAGTTTGCAGAAAGTGCCGGCGGCGAAGATCAACGAGCACCTCAAGCGGCATCGCGGGTTCTGAAAACACCCCCCAACAAGCCACTGTGGGAGCGAGCCTGCTCGCGATAGCGTCGGTTCAGTCGGCAACTAAGTTGACTGATACACCGCCATCGCGAGCAGGCTCGCTCCCACCGTTCTGATGTGTGTTGGCGCGATTACTTCCCGTTACCTTCCAACTGCCCCAACGGCACCCGCTTTTCAATCGCGCTGGACAGCACGATCGAGGTCTTGCTGAAACCGAACTTGGCGATGCGGTTGATCAGCTCTTCCAGTTCCGGCATCGAGCCGACCGCCGCCTGCATGATCACGCACGGGTCGCCCGTCACCCGGTGGCATTCGGTCAGTTGCGGGATCCTGCACAGTTCATCGTAAGTCTTCTGGTTGCCGTGCTGGTTCATGCGCAGTTCGATGACGCACTGCACCGGCAAGCCGATTTTCGCCATGTCGACTTTCGCCTGGTAGCCAGTGATCACGCCGCTGGTTTCCAGCTTGCTGACCCGCTCGGCCACGGCCGGGGCCGACAGGTTCACTTTGCGGGCCAGTTCGGCATAGGACGCACGACCGTTTTCCAACAGGGCGCTGAGCAGCATGCGGTCGTATTTATCCACGGTTCGGGCTCCCAAGGGGCTGACTTTCGAAAGTACGGTTTATAACGCTGATCTCCGTGTTTTTAAAAGTGTACGGTTCGGATAAACAGGTTTTGTAACTTATTTTCCGCCTGTCGCCTTTCTAGAATAGCGTCTTTCATTGTCCTGACTTCGAGCTGACCATGTCTGGCCCACGCCGTTTCCCCTTGCCATTGATCGCTGCATTTTTTGCCTTGTACGTCATCTGGGGGTCGACCTACCTGGTGATTCGCATCGGTGTGGAGCATTGGCCGCCGCTGCTGCTGGCCGGGATTCGCTTCGTGATCGCCGGCTCGCTGATGTACGGTTTCCTGCGCTGGCGCGGGGCGCCGGCACCGACTTGGGCGCAGTGGAAGGCGGGGGCTGTCATCGGCGTGTTGTTGCTCAGTTTCGGCAATGGCGCGGTCAGTGTCGCCGAACACACGGGTGTGGCGTCCGGGGTGGCGGCGCTGGCCGTGGCGACGGTGCCGTTGTTTACCTTGCTCTGCGGATATTTCTGGGGCGCCCGTAATACCCGTCTGGAGTGGGCGGGGATTGTGCTGGGGTTGATCGGCATTGCCATGCTCAACCTCGGTTCCAACCTGCAATCGAGTCCACTGGGCGCGACCTTGCTGCTGTTCGCGGCGGCGTCCTGGGCCTTCGGTTCGGTGCTGAGCAAACACTTGCCAGTGCCGGCGGGGGCGATGGCCAGTGCCGTGGAAATGCTGGTGGGCGGTGTGGTGCTATTGATCGGCAGCGTGGCCAGCGGCGAACACCTGGACAGCATGCCGCCGCTGGAAGGCTGGATCGCACTGGCTTACCTGACCTGCTTCGGTTCGATCATTGCCTTCAACGCCTACATGTACCTGCTCAAGCACGTACGTCCGGCGGCGGCCACCAGCTATGCCTACGTCAACCCGGCGGTGGCGGTGTTGCTGGGCATTGTGTTCGCCGGTGAAACCATCGGGATCGAAGAGGCCCTGGCGATGTTGGTGATCATCAGTGCCGTGGTGTTGATCGGATTGCCCCAGTGGCGCAAACCCAAGCCTGCGCCGGCCGAATCCTGATTTAGGGTAAACTGCCGCGCATTGCACACCTTGCGCTGATTTTCCTACGGTACTTCCATGACTTTCGCCACCCTTGGCCTGATCGAACCCTTGCTGCGCGCCCTCGAGACGCTCGGCTACCAGACCCCAACCCCGGTGCAGGCCCAAGCCATGCCGGCGGTGTTGGCCGGTCGCGACCTGATGGCCGCGGCCCAGACCGGCACCGGCAAGACCGCCGGTTTCGCCGTGCCGCTGTTGCAGTTGCTGACCACCGAGGGGCCGAAGGTCAGCGCCAACTCGGTACGGGCGCTGATTCTGGTGCCGACCCGTGAACTGGCCGAGCAGGTCCACGAAAGCGTGCGCCAATACGCGCAGAACCTGCCATTGAGCACCTATGCGGTGTACGGCGGTGTCAGCATCAACCCGCAGATGATGAAGCTGCGCAAAGGGGTTGATCTGCTGGTCGCCACGCCGGGACGCTTGCTCGACCTGTTCCGCCAGAACGCGCTGAAGTTCAATCAGCTGCAGACCCTGGTGCTGGACGAAGCCGACCGCATGCTCGACCTGGGCTTCTCCGAGGAACTGGCGAATATCTACAAAGCGCTGCCGAAGAAGCGCCAGACGCTGCTGTTCTCGGCAACCTTCTCCGACGCGATCCGCTTGCTGGCCGGGCAAATGCTCAACGACCCGTTGAGCATCGAAGTGAGCCCGCGCAACGTGGCCGCCAACACCGTCAAGCAATGGGTGGTGACGGTGGACAAGAAGCGCAAGCCAGAGTTGTTTGTGCACCTGATGCGCAAGAACAAGTGGAAACAGGTGCTGGTATTTGCCAAGACCCGCAACGGTGTCGATGCGCTGGTGGAAAAACTCCAGGGCATGAGTGTCAATGCCGACGGCATCCACGGCGATAAACCCCAGGCCACCCGCCAGCGCGCGCTGGACCGTTTCAAGGCCAGTGAGATCCAGATCCTGGTGGCCACCGACGTCGCCGCTCGTGGGCTGGATATCGAAGACTTGCCGCTGGTGGTGAATTTCGATTTGCCGATTGTCGCCGAGGATTACATCCACCGTATCGGTCGTACTGGCCGGGCGGGTTCCACCGGGGAAGCGATTTCCCTGGTCTGCGCCGATGAAGTGAATCTGCTGTCAGCCATCGAAACCCTGACCCGTCAGACGTTGCCACGGCAGATGGAACAGGACTTCGAGCCTGAACATCGGGTGCCGGAGACCGATGCCAGCGGCCAGGTTATCAAGAAGCCGAAAAAACCGAAGAAACCGAAAGCCTCGGGCGGTGGCGGCAAGCGCAACCTGGGCAAGTGGGTCGACAGCGGCGACGCCTCGCCCGTGGAGCCCTCGGTCAAGCCAGTGCGTAAAGTGCCGGTGTTCAATACCGGGCCGCGCAAGCGTAAGCCTTGATGACCCGCAGCGTTTGACAGGCCGCCATCGCGAGCAGGCTCGCTCCCACATTGACGGTGTACACAAATCAAATGTGGGAGCGAGCCTGCTCGCGATGGCCGCGCCTGGGTTTTCAAACCTTGCGCTGTAACCACTCCAACATTCCCAGCCCAGCCGCCCGGCCGCTGGCAAAGCAGGCCGTGAGCAGATAGCCGCCGGTCGGTGCTTCCCAGTCGAGCATTTCCCCGGCGCAGAACACGCCAGGCATCTGCTTGAGCATCAGGCGTTCGTCCAGGGCTTCGAAGGTCACGCCACCGGCACTGCTGATGGCTTCGTCCAGCGGGCGGGGTTTCACCAGGGTGATGGGCAAGGCCTTGATTGCCTGGGCCAGCCGCGCCGGGTCGGCGAAACAATCGGCAGGCGTTTGCTCGCGCAGCAACGCAGCCTTGACCCCGTCGATACCCAATTGACTGTGCAGATGCTTGGCCATTGAGCGTGAACCGCGTGGCTTGCTCAGGGCTTGCTGGATTTTATCCACAGGCCGGCCCGGCAGCAGGTCCAGATGGATCGTCGCGCTACCGTGCTGGTTGATGGCTTCGCGAATCGGCGCCGACAGGGCATAGATCAGGCTGCCTTCGATGCCGGTGGCGGTGATCACGCATTCACCGAGGCGCGGTACATCGTCATTCAGGCCGATGGCGATATTTTTCAGCGGGGCGCCGGCGAATTTGCTGACCATCAGATCGCTCCAGGCCGGCACTTCGAATCCGCAATTGCTCGGCTGCAAGGGCGCAAGGCCTACACCGCGCTGTTCCAGTGGCAGCATCCAGGCACCATCGGAGCCCAGGCGTGACCAACTGCCACCGCCCAGCGCCAGCAATGTCGCAGTGGGGCGCAGTGTTTTTTCGCCGTCCGCAGCGGCGACTAGCAAGCTGCCGTCGGGGTTCCAGCCCAGCCAGCGATGGCGGGTATGGATCATCACGCCGGCATCGCGCAGGCGTTTGAGCCAGGCGCGCAGCAGCGGGGCGGCTTTCATGTCGGTAGGAAATACCCGCCCGGAACTGCCGACAAAGGTCTCGATGCCCAATCCGTGAATCCATTGGCATAACTCGTTGGCGCCGAATGCCCGCAGCAGCGGGGCGATATTGGGCGCGCGCTCGCCGTAGCGGGACAGGAACGGCGTGAAGTCTTCCGAGTGGGTGATGTTCATGCCACCGACACCGGCCAGCAGGAATTTCCTGCCCACCGAAGGCATGCCGTCGTACAGGTCGACCTGTATCCCGGCCTGGCTCAACACCTCGGCCGCCATCAGGCCGGCAGGGCCGCCGCCGATGATGGCGACATTTGGGATATGGGGGCAGACGGTTGGGGTCATGGCGTGAGCTGCGGAGGACGGGAATAAGCGGGGCATTCTATCAGCACAGATCCCTGTGGGAGCGAGCTTGCTCGCGATAGCGATCTGTCAGCCAACATCCATGCAGGCTGGTCAGCCGCCATCGCGAGCAAGCTCGCTCCCACAGGGGATGCGGTGATTCTTAGAGCGCTAATGTGTAACTGACGATCAGGCGGGTTTCATCCAGGTCATTGCTGAAGTTCGAACGAACCGTAGCGTTTCTGAGTTTGACCCCGAGGTTTTTCAGCGAACCGCTTTGGACCACGTAACCGATATCCGTATCGCGCTCCCACTCTTTGCCCGTATTACTGCCCCCGACCAACGCGTTGTCACCCTGGACATAACGACTCATGAACGTCAGCCCGGGAATGCCCAGCGCGGCGAAGTTGTAGTCATAACGCAGCTGCCAGGAGCGCTCTTGGGTGTTGGCAAAGTCATTGATCTGGACGAAGTTGACCAAGTATGGGTCGCTATTGGCAATGTACGGGAAGGGATCGTCACCGCTCATGCGTTGATAGGCGGCGGTGAACACGTTGGCGCCCAGAGTGTAGGCAACCAGTCCGTTCGCGGCGCGGTTATCGAGGGGGCGGAAGTTACCGTCATCGGTACTTTTCGAATAACGTAGATCGAACTTCAGCGACTGTTGCGCGGCAAGAGGTATTTCATAGACGACGCCGCCAAATAACTGTCGATAGACATTTTCTAGATTGCCGTAGAACAGACTTGTGCTAAGGGCTTTGTTGAAACTGTAAGTACCGCCGGCAAAGCGGAAGTCATCACTGACACCGCCGATGCGGTTACCCGTGAAGTCCTGATAGTTCGAGGAACTGTTGAACTTGATTTGCTCCAGCTTGCCGCCTTGCAGGACCAACTGATCAATGTCTTTGGAGGTCAGTAGCGCGCCTTCGAAGGTGGAGGGCAACAGGCGTGTGTCATTGCTCGATACCACGGGCGTACGGAAGGCGAGTGAGCCAACCTTTAGAGCGGTTTCCGACACCTTCGCCTTGGCCGTCAACTCAAGTTTGGAATATTCGTCCTGTGAGCCGCGGCCGTTTTTCGAACTAAGGTCAGCCGGCAACAGGCCCGTGCCACCGGAACCATCACCGCCGTCAAGCTTGAGGCCGAGCATGCCAACCGCGTCGATGCCCAGGCCCACGGTGCCGGCGGTATAACCTGACTCGAATCGCAACATGGCGCCCTGGGCCCATTCTTTTGCCGAGTCCCGCTGGGTCGTGGGAGGACCGTTGCGAAAGTCACGATTGAAGTAGAAGTTACGCAGTTCCACACTGGCCTTACTGTCGGCAATAAAATCTGCAGATGCCGTAAAAGGGAAAATCAACGCGCAAGTACCCGCAATAGCCAAAGTCTTATTGATTGACATGCTCTTTATGCTCCAGATAACAGCAGATTTATGTGTTGGGTTTTATCGTTATTTTGATTGCAAAGTTACATCTACAGTTTTCTGCGGGCAGCACGCGGCAACCGGGTTATTACCCCGTTGCGCGTACTGACTGCGAAAAGAAAAGTTTTAAATCAGAGAGCTGTTTTGATGCGGCCAATGACGGAGCCGGCTTCAAAATAGTCGCCGGCCTGTTTGGCGATCTGCACCTGGCCTTCACAAGGTGCGAGGACCGAGGTTTCCATTTTCATGGCTTCTACAACCGCGATCACTTGCCCGGTGCTCACCGACTCGCCGTCTTCGACGACCCAGGTATGCAGATTACCCGCCACGGGCGTCAGTACCGCCTGCGGATCAGTGACCTCGGAGGGGGCCGTGCTTTCGCTGGCGGTACCCGCTGCGTTCAGGCTGACGCCTCGCAGCAGCGCAGCCGGAAGGCCCAGTTCGTGGCGCTTGCCGTCGATCTCGACAAACGTGCGCAGGATGCCTGGGTCGGCCGATACCGCGGTACGTGGGGCGAGCGTGATCTGTTCGGCGAAATCGGTTTCGATCCAGCGCGTGTGCACGGCGAATTTATCGGCACCGGTGAAGTCGTCATGGTCCATCACGGCCCGGTGGAACGGCAGCACCGAGGCAATGCCTTCAATGTTGAATTCCGCCAAGGCGCGTCGGGCGCGGACAATAGCCTGTTCGCGGGTGGCGCCGGTGACGATCAGTTTGGCCATCATCGAGTCGAAGGTGCTGGGCACTCGCGAGCCGCTTATCACGCCGCTGTCCAGGCGCACACCCGGGCCAGACGGTGGCAGGAAATCGGTGATCTGACCGGGGGTGGGCAGGAAGCCCTTGCCTGGGTCTTCCGCATTGATGCGAAATTCGAAGCTATGGCCACGTGGGGTCGGCGTCTCACTGAAGGACAACGGCAAACCGTCGGCGATCCGCAGTTGTTCGATCACCAGATCCACCCCAGTGGTCTCTTCGGTCACCGGGTGCTCGACCTGCAAGCGGGTATTGACCTCAAGGAACGACAGGGTGCCATCCTGGCTGAGCAGGAACTCCACCGTGCCGGCACCGACGTAGCCGGCTTTGGCGCAGATATCCTGAGCGGATTGATGAATACGCTGGCGCTGTTCGTCGCTGATAAAGGGCGCTGGCGCTTCCTCCACCAGCTTCTGATTGCGCCGCTGCAAGGAGCAGTCACGCGTGCCGATGACGACGACCTTGCCGTGTTTGTCGGCGAGGATCTGCGCTTCGATGTGCCGAGGGCGGTCGAGGAACTGCTCGACATAGCACTCGCCACGACCAAAGGCCGCTTGCGCTTCGCGCACGGCGGAGGCGAACAATTCAGCCACTTCATCCATGCGCCAGGCGACTTTCATGCCGCGTCCACCGCCGCCAAAGGCAGCCTTGATGGCAATTGGCAGGCCGTGCTGTTCGGCAAAGGCCAATACTTCGGCGGCGCTTTCGACCGGGCCAGGCGTACCGGCTACCAGAGGCGCCCCGACCAGTTGGGCAATTTTTCGCGCCTCGACCTTGTCGCCGAGCACGTCGATGGTCTGCGGGTTGGGACCGATCCAGGTCAACCCTGCGTCGATTACCGCCCGGGCGAAGTCGGCCCGTTCAGACAGAAAACCATAGCCGGGGTGCACGGCATCGGCGCCGCTGCGTTTGGCCACGGCAATCAGTTTGCCGATATCCAGGTAGGTTTCGGCCGGGCGCTGGCCATTCAGTGAGTAGGCTTCGTCGGCCTGGCGCACGTGCAGGGCGTCGATGTCCGCGTCGGCATAGACCGCGACAGACTGCACGCCGTAGTCGCGGCAGGCGCGGGCGATGCGGACGGCAATTTCACCACGGTTGGCAATCAGTAATTTTTTCATGGAATTTTTTTCACATCGGCAGTTGAAGAAGCTTGCGTAACGGGTTGAATCTCTTTGAAGCCGTCCACAGGGTTGAAGCGAATCTGCGCATTGATAGGGATCTGGCCAGCCAGGTCGAGATGGTAGCTGGCGACTGCGGCGATCACTGGATAGCCACCGGTCAACGGGTGATCGGCGAGAAACAGAACCGGTTGGCCGCTGGCCGGGACCTGAATGGCGCCCACGGAGGTGCCTTCGCTGGGCAACTCATGGTGGTTGCTGCGCGCTAGCGGTATTTCACCGGCCAGACGAATACCGACGCGGTTGGACTGTGAGGTGACGCGCCAGAGCTGGCTGCTCAGACGCTGGATGGCGTCTTCGGTAAACCAGTCGGTCCGCGGTCCCATGACCACGTCAAGGGTGACGATGTTGGCAGCAGTAGGCAGCTCAAAGGCTGGGGCTTCGTTCAGCGATACGCTGGTTCCCGTTGTCAGTGTCGTAAAGCCCAATAGGTCGCCGGCGGCGAGCGCCGGGGGGCCGACCTGGGCCAGGGTGTCTGTGGACAGGCTGCCCAGCACCGGAGTGACGTCAAAGCCGCCGCGAATCGCCAGGTAGCTGCGCAGTCCCGCGAGGGGGGAACCCAGGCTGACGCGGTCACCCGCGTCCAGCTCGATGGGCTGGTAGTGACTTGCCTGCCATTGCAGGCCACTGGCGTTGGTGATTGTGACCGGGGTTTGCGCACCGGTGACGGCGATCACGGCACGGCCATGGCAAACGAAGCTCAGGCCGCCGAGTACCGATTCCACACAGGCCATGTCCGAGCGGTTGCCGACCGCGCGGTTGGCTGCCCGCAGCGCGCCCAGGTCCAGCGCGCCGGAACGGGATACGCCTTGGCCGGTCTGGCCTGGACGGCCCATATCCTGCAGTACGCTGTGCAAACCGGGGGTGATGATTTCCAGATAGGCGCCGCTGGGCGCGGCGGCACTTGCCGGTGCTGTGGGGGCGGGCAGGCCACCCGCCGGGAGCGGGCCTGCATCGGTGAAGCGCACTTTATAGCCCGGACGCAGCAAGGCCGATTCAGCGCGGTTCAGGTCCCACATCTGCAAAGGCGTGACGCCGATGATCTGCCATCCGCCGGGGCTGGCTTGCGGATAAACACCGCTGAATTCCCCCGCCAGGGCAACCGCACCCGCGGGTATGCGGGTACGTGGAGTTTGTCGGCGAGGCACCTGGAAACCCGCACCGCCGGTGAGGTAGGCGAAGCCCGGCGCGAATCCGCAGAAGGCCACGCTGTAGTCATGGGCGGTGTGGCGTTGGACCACCTCGGCGCGGCTGATCCCCAGCAGCGTGGCGACCTCGTCGAGGTCTTCGCCATTGTAATGGACGGGAATTTCCACCCGGCGATGCTCGATCGCGCGGCGCTGGCTCAGGTCTTGGCTAGCGATACGATTGACGAGCGCCTGCTGCGCAATGGCGCTGGGGCGAAATTGGATCAGCAGCGTTCGTGCGGCAGGAATGATCTCCTCCACGCCAGCAATCGGCTCGGCCATCAGGGCGTCGAACAACGCCAGTGTCTCGTCGAGGTCTTTCAATTCGACGAGCAGGGCGTCCAGGTTGACCGGTAGAAAACGCACGGGAGACTCCTAGACGTGGTAGATGCTGTCAGGCACATCGGTGATGAACATATGGCCCGGCGAATGGGTGATGGCGAAGGGCACGCCCGAGGCCATGACCGCGGCCTGGGGAGTGACGCCGCAGGCCCAGAACACCGGGATCTCGCCGGGTTCGATGCGTACGGCATCGCCGAAATCGGGGCGCCCCAGGTCCTGGATGCCGAGCAGCGCGGGTTCGCCGATGTGCACCGGGGCGCCATGGACTGAGGGATAGCGTCCGGAAATAGTGCTCGCCTCAGCCACGCGATCGGCGGGGATCGGTCGCATCGATACCACCATTTCACCCTGTAGACGTCCGGCCGGGCGGCAGGCACGGTTGGTCCGGTACATCGGTACGTTGCAACCATCGGTGATATGCCGCACTTCGATGCCGGCCTCTTGCAGGGCGGTTTCAAAGGTGAAGCTGCAGCCGATCAAAAAGGCCACCATGTCGTCGTGTTCAGCCCAGGCCTGAGTGGCATCGCTGACTTCCTCGGCCAGCTTTCCATCACGCCAGATGCGGTACAGCGGGATGTCAGTGCGCAGGTCCGCCCCTTCAGCCAGCAGCGTACTCGGGCTGCCGGCGTCGCTGACGTCAAGGATCGGACAGGCTTTGGGATTGCGCTGGGCATACAGCAGGAAGTCGTACGCCCAGGCGCGCGGCAGGGCGATCAGGTTGGCCTGGGTCATGCCCGGCGCGATACCCGCCGTGGGGGCGACCCGGCCGTTACGGTAAGTGCTGCGTGCATCCCGGGCAGCGGCGATGGCCGCCTGGCGGGCGAGATCAAGGGCGTTCATGGGCGTCCTCCGGCAAAGGGCAGCAAGGACATGTTGGCCTGTTCCAGCACGCGGCGCAGCTCGCGGGCCATTTCCACCGCTGCGGGGCTGTCGCCATGGACACAGATCGAGTCGGCCTGGATTTTGGTCAGGCTGCCATCGATGGCTTCGAGGCAGCCGTCTTCAACGAGGCGCAGCATACGTTGGGCGACGAGCTTGGGATCGTGCAGCACCGCACCTGGTTCGCGGCGAGAGACGAGGGTGCCCTGTGGCGTATAGGCACGGTCAGCGAAGGCTTCGGCGACACACTGCAAACCCTCGTTACGGGCCAGTTCAATCAGGCTTGAGCCTGCCAGGGCAACCAATATGAGGTTGGAGTCGATCGCGCGGATGGCTTCGATCACGGCCAGCGCCTGACGGCGATCGTGAGCAATGGTGTTGTACAAGGCGCCGTGGGGTTTTACGTAGCGCACCGACGTGCCGGCGGCTTTGGCCAGGCCTTGCAGCGCGCCGATCTGGTAGATCACGTCGGCCGTCAGCTCATCGCTGGCCACGTCCATGTTTCGGCGGCCAAAGCCCACTTTGTCCGGGTAAGCGACATGGGCACCAATGGTGACATTTTTGGCCGCCGCCGCTTTCAGTGTCCGCAGGATGCCGGCCGGGTCACCGGCGTGGAAACCGCAGGCGACATTGGCGCTGGTCACGACATCGAGCATCGCGGCATCGTCGCCCATGTGCCAGGCGCCAAAGCTTTCGCCCAGGTCACTGTTGATATCTATGGTTGGCATTCACGTGACTCCTTGTTCGTTATCGGGCTCAGGCAACGTTGAGGAAGGCGAAGATCGGCCCAACGGATTTGATTGCCATGTACCAGGTCAGCAGGCAGGTCAGGGCGCCCAGCACCAACAGCCAGCGTGGGTAATGGTAACCGCCCATGAGGTCGGACCGGCGCCAGCCGACGTAGATAAAGATGCTCAGGCCGATTGGCAGTATCAGGCCATTGAAACCGCCCGCGAAGAGCAGCAGTGCGGCGGGAGCCGTTCCCATCAGGGCAAAGATCAGCAGCGACAGAGCGATGAACACGGTGGTGGCGCGGTTGCGCCCCTGCTCAGTGATGTCCGGCTTGAACACGGTGATAAAGGAAATGGAGGTGTAAGCGGCGCCGATCACGCTGGTGATACTGGCGGCCCAGAGGATGAGACCGAAGACGCGCAGGCCGAACTGCCCGGCTGCTGCCTGGAAGGCTTGTGCGGCCGGATTGGCGCCCTGGCCCGAGGTGTCGATGACTACGCCGCTGGCAACAACGCCGAGGATGGCGAGAAACAGGATGTAGCGCATGAGGCCGGTGACCATGATGCCGCCCAAGGCTGCCTTGGTCACTGCCTGGAGGTTTTCTACCCCGGTAGTCCCGCGGTCCAGCAGTTTGTGAGCCCCCGCATAAGTGATGTAACCGCCGACCGTGCCGCCGACAATGGTGGTAATGGTGGCGAAGTTGATCTGGTCCGGAAGGACGGTTTGATAGAGGGCTTCGCCCAGTGGCGGGTTGGAAGCGAAGGCCACGAACAGGGTCAGGGCGATCATCACCAGTCCCAGCACGACGATCAGTCGGTCGACGGCCACTCCGGCGCGATGGGAAAGGAAGATGCCGATAGCCAGCAAGGCGCTGAGACCGCCGCCCCATTTTGCATCAAGCCCCATCAACGCGTTCAGGCCCAGCCCGGCCCCGGCGATGTTGCCGACGTTGAACACCAGCCCGCCGAAAATCACCAGCACCGCCAGCAGGTAACCACTGCCTGGAATCGCGTTGTTGGCCACGTCTGCGGCACGCATTCGGGTCAGGGTGACGATACGCCAGACGTTAAGTTGAACCACGAAGTCGATCAGAATCGACGCCAGGATACCGAACGCAAATGCCGCACCCATTTTGGCCGTGAACGTGGCGGTCTGGGTGATGAAGCCAGGGCCGATGGCGGACGTTGCCATCATGAAAATTGCTGCGATCAGGGAAGCGCGTCGCGTCTTTGTAAAATCTTGAGCGGTCTGTGTCACGGCTGTCTGTGTCACGGCATCAATTCCTACGGTGGGAGATATTTTTTATTGAGCAACGAGCGTGCCAGGACTCAAACATCGACCTAGAAGTGTTGATCTATAGCTTCTGAATTGTTCAACAATCAGTTTAGTGTAAGGCTACAATTCGCACCAAATTGTAACCTTGTCACTCGTGGGTGTTACTTAATGATGCAGGCGACACCCTTGCTCCTTGCCATGGGCGGGGCTCTCATGGAACATCAAAGTGACTTCTCTTATTCTTATTCTGGATTGCACATGAACGACGTTTCACCTTCCCTTCCTCGCTCGCTGGGAGAATCCATTACCCAGGAGGTCCGCAGAATGCTGGTCGAAGGTGAACTGGTTCCGGGCCAACGATTGTCCGAAGCGGCCCTGGCCGAAAGCCTGCAGATTTCCCGCAACACATTGAGGGAAGCGTTCAGGGTCCTGACCCGCGAGGGGTTGCTCAAACATGAGCCCAATCGCGGGGTGAGCGTGGCGGTGCCCGATATGGCGTCGATCATCGACATCTATCGTGTCCGTCGCTTTATCGAATGCAAGGCCATTGCCCAGGGTTACCCGCTGCATCCGGGAACGCTGCATATGCGTGAGGCGGTGGAGGCGGGCATGCGAGCGCGTGAAGTCAAGGACTGGAAGGCTGTCGGCACCGCCAACATGATGTTCCACAAGGCTATCGTCGAACTCGCCGACAGCCCGCGATTGGTGGTGTTCTACGGTCAGATATCAGCCGAGCTGCGGCTGGCATTCGGCCTGCTCAAAGATCCGGAGTTCCTGCATATGCCCTATGTCGATATGAACGTTTCAATCCTGCGTTGTATCGAAGAAGGACGATCAGAGGAGGCAACCCGGCTGCTTGAAGCCTATCTGGTGCAGTCGGAGCGCACCGTTCTGGCCGCTTACGAACGCAGTCTGAACCGGTAGCACCCTACGAGCGCGACGAACTCCTCGCCAGCCAAGCCAAGCCTGTCGATAATTGATACCTGGCGCAGCCGCGTGGCTCACTCGATCAAGCTGGGCACGGCGCCTGCGTCTCCCACCTTGATCCCGGCAGCGGCCGTGGGCCGTTTATTTGGGCGTGGCGATTTCGCTTGAGTAGGCGTTGGGGCATGGAGAGGAAGCAAATGGAGCCGATACTGGAACTGCAAAGCGCGCGGTTGATACTGCGCCAGTGGCGCGACGCGGACTTGCCGGAGTTTGCCGCCATGTCTGCCGATGCGCAGGTGATGCGTTATTTTCCGGCGCCCCTGAGCCGCCTGGAAAGCGCCGCACTGATCGGGCGCGTGCGGGGGCATTTTGCCGAGCATGGCTTTGGTTTGTGGGCCCTGCAGCGCAAGGACACCGGGGCCTTTATCGGCTTTACCGGCCTGGGCGTGGTCGGATTCGACGCGCACTTCACTCCGGCGATCGAGATCGGCTGGCGTCTGGCCCGGGAGCATTGGGGCCTGGGTTATGCCAGCGAAGCCGCATGGACGGCCTTGCGGTGTGCGTTCGATCGCCTGGGGCTGGATGAGGTGGTGGCGTTCGCCGCCGTCGATAACCTGCCATCGCAGAAAGTCATGCAAGCCATCGGCATGCATCATGACCCGGCCGATGACTTTGAACACCCAAAGCTCGCCGTCGGTCATCCATTGCGTCAACATGTGCTCTATCGTATCAACCGTGAACAGTGGCTACAGACCCTGCACGGTTAGCCGACACGGACGTTTACAATGCCCGCCACAATGGCCCGGGCCAACAATCGATCCACCGTCGCAGCACCGACTGCGCGGTTGAGCTGTGTGAGGAAAGTCTGAATGAGCCACGTGTTGGAAGATCTGGTCGACCTGCTGACCCTGGAACCCATCGAAGAGAACCTGTTTCGCGGTCGCAGCCAGGACCTGGGGTTTCGCCAGTTGTTCGGCGGCCAGGTGCTGGGCCAGTCACTGTCGGCGGCTAGCCAGACCGTGGAAGAGGCCCGTCATGTGCATTCGATGCACGGCTACTTCCTGCGTCCGGGCGATGCGGCCTTGCCGGTGGTCTACCAGGTGGACCGGGTGCGTGACGGCGGCAGTTTCAGCACCCGCCGGGTCACGGCGATCCAGAAGGGCAACCCGATTTTCACGTGCAGCGCTTCGTTTCAATACGACGAGCAGGGTTTTGAGCACCAGAACTCCATGCCCCAGGTGGTCGGGCCGGAGAACCTGCCTTCGGAGCTGGAACTGACCCAGCAGCGGGCGCACCTGCTGCCCGAGCACATGCGGGAAAAACTGCTGTGTCCCAAACCGATCGAGGTGCGCCCGGTCACCGAGAAAGATCCCTACAATCCGCAGCCGGCCGATCCGGTCAAGTACGTGTGGTTCCGGGCCGATGGTGCCCTGGCGGACTCGCCGGCCCTGCATAAGTACCTGCTGGCCTACGCCTCGGATTTCGGTCTGCTGACCACCTCGATGTTGCCCCACGGCAAATCGGTTTGGCAAAAGGACATGCAGGTCGCCAGCCTCGACCACGCCTTGTGGTTCCACGCCGACCTGCGTGCCGATGACTGGTTGCTCTATGCGATGGACAGCCCGTGGGCCGGCAACTCCCGTGGGTTCTCTCGTGGCAGCGTGTTCAATCGCGCCGGACAACTGGTGGCGTCGGTGACCCAGGAAGGCCTGATTCGCCACCGCAAGGACTGGGCATGAGTCTGGCCGATGTGCGGCACTGGGTGTTCGACATGGACGGTACGCTGACCATCGCCGTGCATGATTTTGCGGCGATTCGCGTGGCCCTGGCGATCCCGGCCGAAGACGACATTCTGACCCACCTGGCGGCATTGCCGGCCGACGAAGCCGCAGCCAAGCATGCCTGGTTGCTGGAGCACGAGCGGGACCTGGCGCTGGGCTCCCGGCCTGCGCCGGGAGCGGTCGAGCTGGTACGCGAGCTGGCGCAGCGGGGTTACCGCCTGGGGATCCTGACGCGCAACGCTCGCGAACTGGCCCACGTGACCCTGCAAGCTATCGGTCTGGCGGACTGTTTCGCCGTGGAAGATGTGCTGGGCCGCGACGAAGCGCCGCCCAAGCCTCATCCCGGCGGCCTGTTGAAACTGGCCGAGGCCTGGAGTGTGGCGCCTGAGGCGATGGTGATGGTGGGTGACTACCGTTTCGACCTGGACTGCGGCCGTGCGGCGGGGGCGCGGACGGTGCTGGTGAACCTGCCGGACAATCCTTGGCCGGAGCTGGCGGACTGGCATGCGCGTGATTGCGGGGAGTTGCGGCGGATGCTGTCGGCTTGAAAGAGGGGTTGGCTGATAGATAGCTATCGCGAGCAGGCTCGCTCCCACAAGGGGATCTGAGTCGATCAAAAAGTGTGTGTCCACCGCAGATCTACTGTGGGAGCGAGCTTGCTCGCGATGAGGCCCTGTCTACCACTACACCACTCACTGACCAAACAGCGCCTTCTGCCCCTCAGCCGAATTGAACATCCCATCCCCGTTATGCCCCACCCCCGGCACTTCGATCAGCCGCTGGTTCAGCCCCTCGGGATGACGCCGGGTCAGGTAGTCGAAAAAGAACTGCCCGCGCAGTAACCGATACGGCCCTTGGGTCTGCGCTTCACAGCCTTTATCCAGCGCAGGGTGCTCAGGGTCGATGTCCTGTTGCCCAAGCAGATAAACGATGTCGCGTTTGATGTAGTTGTCTTCCAGTTGAGTGGGGGGTTGCCCGGCGGCATAGGCGGGCAGGTTCTGCAGGCCGTACTTCCAATGGTTGAAGCCGGGACAACCGGCCGGGTCGAAGGCCATGGGGCGCTGCGCATCGAAATAGGCATAGGAGGACGGGTTGGCGATGACGAATCTGGGTGCGATCCGGGTTTGACCGCGAGCGAGCAAGGCGTAGCGCTGCGCGACCTGCGCGCCGCCGGAATGGCCCGCGATGATGATCTCTTTCACCTCGGGAAACTGCTGCCGGTCACTGACCCGGGCGACGATGTCGTCGATGACCTGAAAGGAACTGACCGCCTTGGGCCCCGTGGATAAGCCGCCGGCCATCCAGTCGTTGCCTTGCCAGCGCAACAGGTCATTGGGCAACTGATGGCGGGCAACGTCATGTTCGTTGAGAAACTGCGGGGCGATGATCAGGGTCGTGGTCAGTTGACCGGCGTGTGCGGCGGCCTTTTCGGCGCTGTGCAGATAGGTCTGGGCGTTGCGCAGCCGGCCATGGAGGATGATCAACACGCGCTGGATAGACGCCGGGGGGGGACTCACGCCGACGACCATGGCGCCGCCCTTGAGCTGCAGTCGCCCTTGAGCGACCACGCCCACGCCCTGTTCGTCTGCCTGGGTAAAAGTGCAGCACAGCAGCAGGCTGAGGAGGGCGCCCCACTTCATTACAGATTTTTTGCCGCGAAGGTGTCGCATTGGCTGACCTGACCCTGGGCAAACCCGGTCTTGAACCAGCGAACCCGTTGCGCCGAGGTGCCGTGGGTGAAGGAGTCCGGCACTACCCGGCCCTGGCCCTGCTGCTGAAGGCGGTCATCACCGATGGCGTTGGCGGCGGTCAAGGCCTCTTCAATGTCCCCCGGCTCCAGCCAGTTCAGGCGCTTCTGTGCATGGTTGGCCCAGACGCCCGCCAGGCAGTCGGCCTGTAATTCCTGACGGACCAGCAGACCACCATCGCCTTCCATCTGGCGGCCCTGACGGCGAGCCTCCTGGATTTTTGCCGACACCCCGAGCAGGGTCTGGACGTGATGCCCGACCTCATGGGCGATGACGTAGGCCTGGGCGAAATCCCCAGCGGCGGAGAACCGTTGGGACATTTCCTGGAAGAAACTCATGTCCAGGTAGACCTGTTTATCGGCCGGGCAATAGAACGGGCCGGTGGCTGATGAGGCGAGGCCGCAAGCCGAGTTGACCCGACCGCTGAACAGCACCAGTTTGGGTTGTTGGTACTGGCGCCCGGCCTGCTGGAAGACCTGGCCCCAGGTGTCTTCGGTATCACCCAGGATTGAGCGCACGAACTCGGCCTGTTCATCGTTCGCGGGCGGCGCCTGCCGGGTTTGGGAGGAGGCGGGGGCCGAGGTCTGGTCCATCTGCCCGGCCAGTTGCCCGAGAATCTGCATGGGGTCCTGGCCGGTGATCCAGCCGATACCGACGATCAGGACAATGGCCGTCAGGCTCAGCCCCTTGCCGCCACCGAAACGCATCCCACCACCGCCGCCACCGTCACCGCGGGCGTCCACCACGTTGTCACTGCGGCGACCTTTTTTCCATAACATGTGGGAAATCCTCTGATTGACCGTATGAAGAGTGTTGCCGCTGAGTGGGGTTGCCGCCAGTTCACGGACAGACATTCGCAGTGAGTCTAGCGTTTGAAGGCGCAGGCTGTACGCCTGAGCTCTCAGGCAATCGCCACGGGTTTTGGTTCATCCGTCAACAATGAATGTCTGGTTCCAGAATTTGCATTACACTTCGCATATTTTGGAATCAGCCTCTCTCCTCTGGATTTTTCATGGCCGGCAGTCAAATCGAACGGGTTTTCAATGTGCTGGAAAGTCTCGCCAGCGATCCCCACGGCTGGGCTCTGCAAGGGTTGGCCGAACAATTACAGATTCCCAAGAGCGCCACGCACCGCCTGCTTGCTGAACTGACGCGCCTGGGTTACGTGCGCCAGAATCCCGAGAACCTGCGTTATCACTTGTCGACCCGCCTGGTCGCCCTGGGCTTTCGCTACCTGTCGCGCAGTGGTGCCGACATCGTGCAGCCGGTGCTCGATCGTCTGGCTCGGGAAAGCGGTGAACTGGTGCGCCTGGGTGTGATCGAGGGTGATCGCCAGACCTGGATTGCCAAGTCCCAGGGCGCTCGCTCCGGGTTGCGCTACGACCCTGACATGGGCCGCGAGACGCCATTGGTCTATACCGCGTCGGGCCATGCCTGGCTGGCGTGCATGAGCGATGCCGAGGCGCTGTCGCTGGTGGACCGCCAGGCCCTGAAAATGCCGGCGGACGTGGGCCCCAACGCGCCGCGTGACAGCGTTGAACTGCTTCAATACCTGCGTCAGGCCCGGGAGCAGGGCTATGCCTGTGTCGAGGAAAGTTCGGCGGTCGGCACCTCTGCCATTGCAGCCGTGGTGCGTCATCCGCTGGATGGTCGGGTCTTGGGCGTGCTCAGCATCGCCGGCCCCACCGCCCGGATGACGCGATCGAGGCTGCATGAGCTGGCGCCGACCTTGCTTGCGTTTACCGAGGAATTGTCACACGCCAGCCAGGCATCGGAGTTGTTCAGCTGAATCGCCGTCGCAGACCTCGGCTCCCTACATCAAGCAACACAGGATTCCTACATGACCGTCAGCACTCCGCTTTCCGGCGTCAATCAGGCCTTCAAGGGCATCCTGTTGATACTCTGCGCGACGTTCCTGTTCTCCAGCCATGACGCCTTGTCCAAATACCTTTCAGGGTTCTATCCGATCATCATGGTGGTGTGGGCGCGTTATGTCGTGCACACGCTGTTGATGGCAGGGATTTTCCTGCCGCGTTCGGGGCTGCGAGTGCTGCGTACCAAGCGTCCGTTATGGCAGTTGGCGCGTGCGTTGTGTCTGTTGGGCACCAGCCTGTTCTTCACCACGGCGCTGCTATACATCCCTTTGGCGGAAGCGACCGCGGTCAACTTCCTGGCGCCCGTGCTGGTCACTGCATTGTCGGTGCCTTTGCTGGGCGAACACGTGACGCGCGGCCAATGGGTCGCGGTGATCTTCGGCTTTATCGGGGTGTTGATCATTGTCCATCCGGGCGGTGACCTGTTCACGCCAGCGGTGTTATTGCCGTTCTGTTCGGCGCTGTTTTTCTGTTTCTATCAATTGCTCACTCGCAAGCTCAGTGAGATTGATAGCCCGACCACCAGCAACTTCTTCGCCGGCTTGTGCAATACGTTGGTGATGAGCGCCCTGGTGCCGTTCTTCTGGCAGGTGCCAAGCCTGGTGCATGGGGCAATGATGCTTGCGTTGGGAGCGTGTGGGATGACGGCGCACCTGATGCTGACCCAGGCCTTCCGCTTCGCCGCCCCGGCGCTGTTGGCACCGTTCGGGTATTGCCAGATCGTATTTGCCGGCCTGCTGGGCTGGTTGCTGTTCAGCCATACGCCGACGTTGACCACGGTGTTCGGCATCGTGCTGATCTGCCTCAGCGGGCTGGCGGCGGCGTGGCAACAGCGGCGGAGCTAACGCGCACCGTGGTGGGATCGATTGTGGGAGCAAGGCTTGCCCGCGATGAAGACGATACGGTCCTGAGTGAACCGAGGTGCCTGCATCGGGGGTAAGCCGTGCTCCCACATGGGGATGAATCCCGGGCTGACTGGTATCAGCTTTCCAGCGTCGGCACCTTGCGCGGTGCCATGAAGTACAACCAGATCAGGGCAATGAAGTACATCGCCGGGATCAGGGTGAACAGTACGGTGTAGTTGTTGTGGGTCACCGTGAGGATGTGGCCCACCAACTGGGTCATGAACATCCCGCCGACGGCGGCGCACATGCCGCCAAAGCCGAACACCGTGCTCATCATGTGCTTGGGCGTGTAGTCCATCACGAGGCTCCAGATGTTGGCGGTCCAGGCCTGGTGCGCGCCGATGGCCAGGGAGATGGCAAACACCGCCATCCACAGGCTGCTGGAACCGGCGGCCAGGATCACGCCGATGATGCAGCAGGCGAACAGCAACATGGAAATCAGCCGCGCCTTGATCGGGTTCAGACCGCGACCGATCAGGAATGAAGACAGAATCCCGCCGCCCACGCTGCCGAAATCGGCGGTGAGGTAAATGATGATCAGCGGGATGCCCATCTGGGTCACGTTGATGCCCAGGTTGTATTGCTGGTTCAGGAACGGCGGCAACCAGTAGAGGTAGAACCAGAACACCGGTGCGGTGATCGAGTAGGCCAGGGCGAACGCCCAGGTGCCGCGCATGCGCAGGATACGGGAGAAGGGCACGCGGACCTGATCGGGTTCGTCCTGGGCCTGGATGTAGTCCAGTTCCGCCTGTTTGACGCTGGGATGATCCTCCGGGTTGAAGTATTTCAGGCCCCAGAACACCAGCCAGATCCCGCCCAGCGCGGCCATGCACAGGAACGCAGCCTGCCAGCCCCACACCTGCAGGACCAGCGGCAGCAGCATTGGCGTGAACATCGCGCCAACGTTGGTTCCGGCGTTGAAAATACCGGTCGCCACGGCCCGTTCACCGGCCGGGAACCATAGCCGTGTGGTCTTCACGCAGGCCGGGTAGTTGGCGGCTTCGGTCAGGCCCAGGATGAATCGGCAGACCATGAAGCCCACCGCCGACGTGGCCAGGCCATGGGCGCCGGTCGCCAGACTCCAGAGCAGTACGGCGCAAAAGAACACGCGCTTGACGCCGATCCGGTCGATCAGTCGGCCTTGCAGCACGAAACCGATGGCATAACCAACCTGGAACCAGAAGTTGATGTTGGCGTAATCCATCGCCGTCCAGCTCATTTCCTTGGCGAGAATGGGCTGCATCACGCCCAGTGCGGCGCGGTCGATGTAGTTCAGGGTGGTGGCGAAAAACACCAGGGCGAGCATGCCCCAACGGGTTTTGCCCACGGCCAGGGCGCCGCGGATCTTGTTACCGACGCCAGCGGTTGTGGCACCCAGGACGGGGGGCAGGCGGGAGCTTTGGGAGGGAATCATAGCGTGTACCCGTTTTTGAAATTCTTATGGTGTGGTCTGGGTCTGTTCAAAGGTGCCGACGATCAGGGCGGCCTCAATGAGGGGCCGATGGTGCGCAGTGAGCAAAAAACCGTCAATTCGTTGATCGGGCATTGTGTTCGATAATCGCCCAAAAAACTAACCGGATGGTACATATTAAATTGCTGAAACAAACCTCCAGCTCAATAATCGGCTCACTCTTTCAAAAGCGGCACACCTGTGTGTAGCCGATGCCTGTCCCGGGAGCCGAAGTCATGCAGCGTTCCATTGCCACCGTGTCCTTGAGCGGTACCCTGCCGGAGAAACTTGAAGCCATTGCCGCCGCCGGTTTCGACGGCGTGGAGATCTTCGAGAACGACCTTCTCTATTACGATGGCAGCCCTCGGGAAATCAGGCAGATGTGCGCCGACCTGGGCATCGCCATCACGCTTTTCCAACCGTTTCGGGATTTTGAAGGTTGCCGTCGCGAACGCCTTGCGCGCAATCTGGAGCGGGCCGAGCGCAAGTTCGACCTGATGCAGGAGCTGGGCACCGACCTGGTGCTGGTGTGCAGTAATGCCGCGGCCGACAGCCTGGGTGATGAGCAGATTTTGGTGGATGACCTGCGATTGCTGGCCGAACGAGCCGGGGCGCGAGGCTTGCGCATCGGTTACGAGGCGCTGGCCTGGGGCCGGCACGTCAATACTTATCAACAGGTCTGGAACATCGTGCGCCAGGCCGACCACCCCAGTCTGGGGGTGTTGCTCGACAGCTTCCATACCTTGTCCCTCAAGGGTGATCCGAGTGCGATTGCCCAGATCCCCGGTGACAAGATTTTCTTCGTGCAAATGGCCGATGCGCCGATCCTGGCGATGGATGTCCTGGAATGGAGCCGGCATTTCCGTTGCTTCCCAGGCCAGGGCGAGTTCGATCTGCCGGGCTTCCTGGCACCGATCATCAAGAGTGGCTACACCGGGCCATTGTCGCTGGAGATTTTCAACGACGGTTTCCGCGCCGCGCCACCACGGGCCAATGCCGCCGACGGCCTGCGTTCGTTGCTGTACCTGGAGGAGAAGACCCGCCAGCGGCTGGCCGAAGAGGCCGAACCGGCAAGCCATGCTGACATCCTGTTCGCCACACCACCGGCCAGCGAATACAACGGTATCGAATTCCTTGAGTTTGCCGTGGACGACAGTCTTGGCGCGAAGCTGTCCCATTGGCTGGAACGGTTGGGGTTCGTCAAGGCCGGCCAGCATCGCTCCAAGAACGTGAGCCTGCTGCGCCAGGGCGACATCAACCTGATCCTCAATTGCGAACCCTATTCGTTTGCCCACAGCTTTTTCGAAGCTCACGGGCCATCGCTGTGCGCCACCGCCGTGCGGGTCAAAAACAGCGCCAGCGCCCTGGAGCGGGCCGTGGCCTACAAGGGCCAGCCTTATCGCGGCCTGGTGGGGCCCAACGAGTTGGAGTTGGCGGCGGTGCGTGCACCGGACGGCAGCCTGATTTACCTGGTGGATCAGGACGCCGACGTCTACGGCACCGATTTCAACCTGCAACCGGGCGCTGTCATCGGTGCCGGACTCAAGCGCATCGACCACATGGCAATGGCGCTGCCGGCCGATAGCCTCGACAGCTGGGTGCTGTTCTACAAGAGCCTGCTGGATTTCGAAGCCGACGACGAAGTGGTGCTGCCCGACCCGTATGGCCTGGTAAAGAGTCGCGCCCTGCGTAGCCGTTGCAGTTCGATCCGCTTGCCGCTCAATATTTCCGAGAACCGTAACACCGCGATCTCCCATGCGCTGTCCAGTTATCGCGGCTCCGGCGTGCACCACATCGCCTTCGACTGCGATGACATCTTTGCCCAGGTCAGCCGCGCCAAAGAGGCCGGCGTGCCGCTGCTGGACATTCCGCTCAACTATTACGATGACCTCGCGGCGCGTTTCGATTTCGATGATGAGTTTCTCAGCGAGCTGGCTTATTTCAACGTGTTGTACGACCGAGATGCCCAGGGCGGTGAATTGTTTCACGTCTACACCGAGCCGTTCGAAGGGCGCTTCTTCTTTGAAATCATCCAGCGCAAGAGCGGCTATGCCGGCTACGGCGCCGCCAATGTCGCGGTAAGGCTGGCAGCCATGGCCAAGTCCCGCAGCGGTGGCTTGCGGCACGCCAAGTTGTAGGCAAATCGTAAACGCGGCGGTAAAGGGCAACCCCGTGGCTTGGCTTGACTGCGCGGTGCGGCCCATAATCGCCAACCTGTGCAGTGATGGCCGTGAGCCCCGCAATGACTACGAATTCAGAGCTTTCCGCAGACCTCGACGAACCTGTCGTCGAGCCGCGCAAGAGTCGCAAGAACAACCCGGAGAAAACCCGGGAAAACATTCTTCAGGAAGCCATCGTCGAGTTCGTCCAGCAGGGCCTGTCCGGCGCTCGGGTCGACGCCATTGCTGAGCGCATCCACACCTCCAAGCGCATGATCTACTACTACTTCGGCAGCAAGGAGCAGTTGTACGTCGAGGTGCTGGAAAAACTCTACGGCGATATCCGCAACACTGAGAGCCGCCTGCACTTGGCGGAACTGGCCCCGGTCGATGCGATCCGGCGCCTGGTGGAATTCACCTTCGACCACCATGACCGCAATGTGGATTTCGTGCGCATCGTCTGCATCGAAAACATTCACAACGCCGAGTACGTCAAGCAATCGGGCGCCATCAAGGCAATGACCAATACCATCCTTGATTCCCTGGGCGTGATCCTGCGCCGAGGTGCCGAAGAGGGGGTGTTCCGCGCCGGCCTGGAACCGCTGGATGTGCATCTGCTGATCAGTTCGTTCTGCTTTTACCGCGTGTCCAACCGCCACACATTCGGTGAGATTTTTCAGATCGATTTGCCGGACGAAGCGATCAAGCAGCGTCATCGCCAGATGATTTGTGAGTCGGTGTTGCGGTATCTGCAGGCCTGACCTTGAAACCTTTGTGGGAGCGAGCCTGCTCGCGATAGCGGTATGTCAGTCACATCAACACTGACTGATTCACCGCTATCGCGAGCAGGCTCGCTCCCACAAGGGTGGTTTCAGTGATTCATGCTCTGGAAATGCTCCAGCATCCGCTGCGCATCCGGCGCGACGCCGCTGAACAGCTCGAACGCCTTCACCGCCTGGAACACGGCCATGTTGCCGCCATCCAGCGTGCGGCAACCCAGGGCGCGGGCGTTGCGCAGCAGTTCGGTTTCCAGGGGGAAGTAGACAATTTCCGCGACCCACAATTGGCCCCGCAGCAGCTCCACCGGCACCGGCATGCCCGGCAGTTTCGCCATGCCCATGGGCGTGGTATTCACCAGGCCGTCCGCCTCGGCCATCGCTGTAGGCAAATCATGCCCGGCCCGGGCGCGGCCAGGACCGAAGTGTTGATTCAGGTTGTTTGCCAGTGCTTCGGCACGGCTGACTTCAACATCAAAAATGCTCAGCGTCTGTATGCCTTCTGCCAACAGCGCGTGGGCCACCGCCGCGCCTGCGCCGCCAGCACCCATCTGGACCACGTGCTTGCGCGCCACTTCACCCAGGCCGCGGCGAAACCCTTCGGCGAACCCCAGGCAGT
The DNA here is from genome assembly GCF_034555295.1 of Pseudomonas sp. N-137. Classification (NCBI taxonomy): domain Bacteria; kingdom Pseudomonadati; phylum Pseudomonadota; class Gammaproteobacteria; order Pseudomonadales; family Pseudomonadaceae; genus Pseudomonas; species Pseudomonas sp. N-137. The sequence continues at coordinate 21,883 of NZ_JAXUDQ010000002.1, read as the reverse complement.
CGGTGTTGTGGCCGATGCGTTTGCCCTCCTTGAACACCACGGTATTCACCGCGCCAATGCCCCTGGCCTCGGGCGACAGCTCGTCGAGCAACGGGATGATCGCCTGTTTGCAGGGAAAGGTGATGTTCAGGCCGGTGAAGTTCATGCGCTCGGCGGCCTTGAGCAAATCGGGCAGGGCGCCGCTGTCGAGTCCCAGGGCGTCCAGGTCGATCAGTCGATAGAGGTAACGCATGCCCTGGGCATCGCCCTCGCGCTCATGGAGCGCAGGGGTGCGCGACGCCTGGATGCCCGCACCAATCAGGCCGGCAAGCACGGTGATATTCGACATGCTCATCAACCCTTCAACCGCTGACTGAAATGCTCCAGCGCCAGGCGATAACCATGGCTGCCAAACCCGCACATCACACCGATGGCGACCGATGAAACAAAGGAGTGATGACGGAACGTTTCGCGGGCGTGAACGTTGGACAGGTGCACCTCGATCACCGGGACTTCGCTGGCGACCAGCGCATCACGGATCGCTACCGAGGTGTGGGTCCAGGCTGCCGGGTTGATGACGATGCCGGCACAGCGACCGCGGGCGCCATGCACCCAGTCGAGCAATTCGCCTTCCTGATTGGTCTGGCGAAACTCCACCGCCAGGCCGAATTCTTCAGCGGCGCGGCCGCACAGTGCGGAGATGTCCGCCAGGGTTTCGTGGCCATAAGTCGCCGGCTCGCGGGTGCCGAGCAGGTTCAGGTTCGGGCCGTTGAGCACCAGAACGATCGGAGGCATCGCAATTTCTCCACAATTTTTATTGTTGGTGTCGGCGGATTTCAGCCGGTGGAGATAAATTGTACTAGATGGTTAATTTGGTCAAACAAAGCCGATGGCATCGGGCAATAAGTGTTCGATGATCGAACATGATCTTGGTCGGGAGGTGAGGGAGGGCAATGGTGGCGAGGGGATTTATCTGTGGGAGCAAGGCTTGCCCGCGATACAGGCGGCTCAAATTCTGAACGACCGCATTGCCTGTATCGCGGGCAAGCCTTGCTCCCACATAGCTTTGCCCTGTCCAGCCCCGCAGCGTTTAGCGCCGCGTCAACAACACCCCGGATTCCATGTGATGGGTCCAAGGGAATTGATCGAACATCGCGCAGCGCGTGATGCGGTGGGTGTCGTGCAGTTGCGCGATGTTGGCGGCGAGGGTTTCCGGGTTGCACGAGATGTAGAGGATGTTCTCGAAACGCCGGGTCAGTTCGCAGGTGTCCGGGTCCATGCCGGCGCGGGGCGGGTCGACGAAGACGCTGCCGAATGCGTAGCTTTTGAGGTCGATGCCGTGCAAGCGACGGAACGGGCGGACTTCGTTCAGGGCTTCGGTCAGTTCTTCAGCGGACAGGCGCACCAGAGTCACGTTATCCACAGCGTTTTCGCTGAGGTTGCTCAGCGCGGCGTTCACCGACGTCTTGCTGATTTCGGTCGCCAGCACTTTGCGCACGCGGGTGGCCAAAGGCAGGGTGAAGTTGCCGTTGCCGCAGTACAACTCCAGCAGATCGTCGCTGCGCTCACCCAATGCATCGTAGGCCCAGTTGAGCATCTTCTGGTTCACGGTGCCGTTGGGCTGGGTGAAGGCGCCTTCAGGTTGGCGATAGCTGAAAGTGCGGCCACCGACGTCGAGTTTCTCCACCACGTAATCATGGCCGATCACTTCCCGTTTGCCTTTGGAGCGACCGATGATGCTCACACCGAGGTCGCTCGCCAGTTTCGTGGCCGCTGCGTGCCAGTGCTCATCCAGAGGGCGGTGGTAACACAGGGTGATCATCGCATCGCCGGTCAGGGTGGTCAGGAACTCCACCTGGAACAGCTTGTGACTCAGCGGCGCGCTGGCTTGCCAGGCCGCCTTGAGTTGCGGCATCAACTGGTTGATGCGCAGGCTGGCGATGGGAAACTGCTCGATGAGGACCGGCGTGCGCTTGTCGTCCTGGGAGAACATCGCGTAATGCCGTTCGCCGGCCTCGCGCCACAGGCGGAATTCGGCCCGCAGGCGGAAGTGCTCCAGCGGTGAATCGAACACCGCTGGCTCCGGCGCATCGAACGGGGCCAGCAGGTCACGCAAGCGGCTGACCTTGTCCTGGAGCTGAGTGGCGTAGGCCTGGGAATCAAAAGTCATGCGTTGAACCAACCCAACTTGATCACGAACAGAATCGACAGGATGACCAGCGCCGGGTTCAGCTCACGGCCACGGCCAGACACCAGTTTGATGGCGGTCCAGGCGATGAAGCCGAAGGCAATGCCGTTGGCGATGGAATAGGTGAACGGCATCGCCAGCGCGGTAATCACCACGGGAGCGGCCACGGTGATGTCGTCCCAGTCGATTTCCGCCAGGCCTGAGGTCATCAGCACGGCGACGAACAACAGCGCCGGTGCGGTGGCGAAGGCCGGGACACTGGAGGCCAGTGGCGAAAAGAACAGCGCCAGCAGAAACAGGATCGCCACGACGATGGCGGTCAGGCCGGTGCGGCCGCCGGCGCTGACGCCCGCCGCCGACTCGATGTAGCTGGTGGTGGTGGAGGTGCCCAGCAGCGAACCGGCCATGGCGGCGGTGCTGTCGGCGATCAGTGCCCGCCCCATCTTCGGCATGTGGCCGTCCTTGCCCATCAGTCCGGCGCGCTTGGCGACGCCGATCAGGGTGCCGGAATTGTCGAACAGGTCGACGAACAGGAAGGCGAAAATCACGCTCACCAGACCGATGTCCAGGGCGCCCTTGATGTCCAGTTGCAGGAAGGTCGGGGCCAGGGATGGCGGCATCGACATCACGCCGCCGAACGGGGTGAAGCCCATCAGGATCGAAACGACGGTGACCGCCAGGATGCCGATGAGCACTGCACCGCGCACTTTCAGCGCTTCGAGGGCGACGATCAGGACGAAGCCGAGGGTAGCGAGGATCGGCGCGGGTTGTTTCAAATCACCGAGGCCGACCATGGTTGCCGGGTTTTTCACCACGATGCCGGCGTTATTCAGGGCGATCAGCGCCAGGAACAGGCCGATACCGGCGGCGATGGCCGAGCGCAGGGGCAGCGGGATGCTGTTGATGATCCACTCGCGGATACGAAAGATCGACAGCAGGAAGAACAACACGGCGGAAATGAACACCGCACCCAGCGCCACTTGCCAGGTATGGCCCATGTGCAGGACCACGGTGTAGGTGAAAAACGCATTCAGGCCCATGCCCGGCGCGAGGGCGATCGGGTAGTTGGCGATCAGGCCCATGGTGGTGGAGCCGATGGCCGCCGCCAGGCAGGTGGCGACGAACAACGCACCTTTGTCCATACCGGTTTCGCCGAGGATGCTCGGGTTGACGAACAGAATGTAGGCCATGGCCAGGAAGGTGGTGACGCCCGCCAGAATCTCGGTCCGCACGTTGGTGTTGTGTGCCTTGAGTTGAAACAGCCTTTCCAGCATGTCTGCTCCCCGTGGCGCGCCGGGCGCCGTGAATGTATCGACCTCAACAGCAAAGCACAGACCGCCAGGGGCGCTCGGGAATTTTCTGTGGGTCGGAAAAAGCCGCGCATCATACCAGCAGCGTGGCGCTGTGGCTGCGATCGTCGTCGATGTTTTGCCCAAGCGCCAAGTCGGCCATACTGCGCGCGGTTCCGGGAGGTCTTTATGCATCGTATGAAAAAACACCTATTGGTCGCATGGGGGTGTGCGCTGGGCCTGGGGTTACCCGGGCAGGCCGTCAATGCCGCTTCGGCGCCGCCCCTGAGCGAGGTCAAGGTGCTCAAGGTCGAGTCGCCCGCCTGCGGTTTCGAGGACATCGCCCAAGGGCAAGAGCAGACCCGTTGCAATCACAGCGGCCCGAGTATCAAGGTCTATGTGCTGGAGGTGGGGTATGGCCGTCAGCCTCACGTCACGCTGGACGGTTTTGAAGTCGATGGCACCCGCTCGCCGGTCTGTGCGTTCAGCAATGGCAACCTGAATGATTGTTCCGTGCGGAGCAAAACGGTTGGCTATTTGTATGTCTTCGATCTGAAGGGCAAGCAGGAAGGCACCTTCAGCTTCAGCAACCAGTCGATCAACGCACCAGGCAACCGGATGTCGACCCAGCTGTACATCAAATGACCTTCCAGCCTGACAAGCCGCACGCGGCCCGGCAAACCTGACTAGGCTTCATAAACCACCCAGCGGAGAACACCGATGATGCCTGGAACCAAGATCCCCCGAGCCCTGATAGCCGTCGCCGAAGGTGTCGACGACTTGCAGACCGTTACGCTGATCGACGTGCTGCGTCGAGCTCAGGTCGAAGTGGTGGTGGCAAGTATCGAAGGGCGGCGGATGCTCACCTGTGCCCGCGGCACGCGCCTGACCGCCGACGGTATGCTGGTGGACTTGTTGGCGCAGGACTTTGATCTGATCGTCCTGCCCGGCGGCATCATCGGCGCCCAACACCTGGCGGCCCATCAGCTACTGCGACAACTGATCAAGGACCAGGCCGCCACTGGACGTTTCTTCGCCGCCATCGCCGAAGCCCCGGCCCTTGCCTTGCAGGCGTTCGGCGTACTGCGCCAGCGCCGCATGACCTGCCTGCCCGCCGTGAGCCAGCAACTGTCCGGTTGCAATTTTGTCGATCAGCCGGTGGTGGTGGACGGCAACTGCATCACCGCCCAAGGCTCGGCTGCCGCGCTGGCGTTTGCCTTGACGCTGGTGGAACAGCTCTGTGGCAAGGGCGTGAGGGGCGTGGTGGCGGCGGAGTTGCTGGCCTGACAGGCATCAGGCGTGGTGAGGTAAGCGTTCGATCAAAGGTTGTTCACGCTGCTCGGCTTGCCACAGATCATAGTCCGTCTGAACACCCAGCCAGACCCTGGCCTTGCCGATCCCGGCCCGTTCCAGGCGCACCGCCAGATCGGGGCTGACGGGGGCATGGCCGTGCAATACCCGAGAGAGATGCGGTCGGGCGAAGCCCAAATGCCGCGCCAGCTCGGTGACTGTGATGCCCAGTTCGGGCAACACATCCATCAGTAGCGTTTCGCCAGGGTGTGGCGGATTGTGCATGGGCATGTTCCAGCCTCCTGTCAGTGGTAGTCCAGATAATCGACCAGTTCGATATCCGATCCGCTAAAACGAAAAATAATCCGCCAGTTTCCCGAAACACTCAGCGACCAGTATTCAACCAGCTCACCTCTTAGTGGATGCAGTCGCCATCCGGGGATATCCACGTCGTCAGGCGACTGCGCCCGGTCCATGAACTGGAGCATGCGAGCCAGGCGGTTTCCATGGTCAGCCCGGATTCCACGGGTCGAACCCGTTTCATAGAAGATCCTGAGGCCTTTGTGTCGGAAGGATTTAATCATGGAATCGAGTGTAAGGCGATACATTACACTCGGTGCGGTACATATATACCGCACATGCCAGGCAAATCTGTGTGTCCTGCGATGGCCAAGGCTTTTTCGGCGCGTCGAAATTGCCTTGAACGCTCACCCCACCCCGAAGTCGTACCCCTTATGACGGCGGTTTGCGAAAACGCCGCGAGTGTACGACCAACCGTGAGGTGTTTATGAGCGCGACCCTGTCCGAAGCGACACCGGCGTCCTTCGTCCGCCATCCGATCCGCCTGACGCTCAATGGTCAGGCGCGCGAACTGCACGTGCTGCCCTGGACCACGCTGCTGGACCTGCTGCGTGAGCAACTGGATCTGGTGGGCAGCAAGAAAGGTTGCGACCACGGTCAATGTGGTGCCTGTACGGTGCTGCGCGATGGCAAGCGGATCAACGCCTGCCTGACCCTGGCGGTGATGTGCGACGGCGCTGAGCTGACCACCATCGAGGGGTTGGCCAACGGTGATCAGTTGCATCCCATGCAGCAGGCTTTCATCAAGCACGACGCCTTCCAGTGCGGTTACTGCACGCCTGGGCAGATCTGTTCCGCGGTGGGATTGGCCAATGAAGGCCGGGCACAGACTGGGGCGCAGATCAGCGAACTGATGAGCGGCAATCTCTGCCGGTGCGGCGCCTACAACAACATTCGTGACGCTATCGAAGAGGCATTGCCGCTCTGTCAGCAGGGAGGTGATCAATGAACCCTTTCCAATACAGCAAGCCCGACACCGTGCAGGCCGCCGTCGACTTGTCGAGCCCGGTTTCACGCTTCATTGCCGGTGGCACCAACCTGCTGGACCTGATGAAAGAAAACCTCACCCGCCCCGAGCACCTGATCGACATTACCGGGCTGCCCCTGGCGGACCTCAGCGAAACCCCTTCCGGTGGGGTGATGATCGGCGCGTTGGTGAGCAATGCCGATCTGGCTTGGCATCCCTGGATCCAGCGCCGCTATCCGCTGCTTTCCCAGGCAATCCTGGCGGGCGCCTCGCCGCAGTTGCGCAACATGGCCAGCACCGGCGGTAACCTCCTGCAACGCACCCGCTGTTATTACTTCTATGACGCCAACGTGCCGTGCAACAAGCGACGGCCAGGCAGCGGCTGTCCGGCTCGGGACGGCTTGAACCGTATGCACGCGATATTCGGCGCCAGTGATCAATGTGTCGCCACGCACCCTTCCGACATGTGCGTGGCACTGGCTGCCTTGGAGGCCGTGGTGCATGTTATCGGTCGGGGCGGGGCACGGACCATCGAGTTCGCTGACTTTCACCGTCTGCCCGGCGATGCCCCGGAACGGGACAACCAACTGGCCGATGATGAACTGATCACCGCCATTGAGTTGCCTGCCGCCGGTTTCGCTGAACACAGCCATTACTTGAAAATTCGGGACCGGGCCTCCTACGCCTTTGCGCTGGTTTCGGTAGCGGCGGCGCTCGAGCTGGACGGGCCGGTGATCCGCCAGGCGCGCCTGGCCCTCGGCGGCGTGGCCCACAAACCCTGGCGCGACCGGGCCGTGGAGAGCTGGCTGACCGGTCAGACCGTCAGCCGCGAAACCTTCACTGCTGCCGCTGACGCGCTGTTGCAAAACGCCGAGCCGCTGGAACATAACGGCTTCAAGGTCAGACTGGCGCGCCGGGCGGTGGTCCGCGCCTTGAGCGATGCCGCACTGGTGGGAGGACAAGCCTGATGAATGCTTCGAGCAAATCCATAGGGCAACCACTTGACCGGGTCGATGGCCTGCTCAAGGTCACCGGCCAGGCCCGATATGCCGGCGAATACCCCGAGGACGGTTTGCTGCACGGCAGCGTCGTCTCCGGCAGCATCGCTCGTGGCCGCGTGCTGCGCATCGATGCCACCCGAGCGTTGGCGTTGCCCGGGGTGGTCACGGTGATCGACCACACCAACCGCCCCAGGATCGCCAGCTACGACGAGCCTTACGAGGACGCCGATGCGGCAGAGGGTTCGCCGTTCCGACCGCTGTACAACGATCAGGTACTCTACAGCGGCCAGCCGTTGGCCTTGGTAGTCGCTGAAAACCTCGAGCTGGCCCGCTACGCCGGTTCGCTTATTGAAATCGAATATGAAGCCCAGGACCATCAGACCGATCTGGCAATCCTGCAAAACGAAGCCCATCCGGCACCGGCAGAATTGCCCAAGCCCCGTGGGAATTTTCAGGGCGAGTACGCCAGTTCGGCCCTCAGTGTGGACGTGTCCTACAGCACACCGATCGAACACCACAACCCGATGGAGCCTCATGCCTCCACCGTGCTGTATCAGCCTGACGGCAGCCTGCACATCCACGACAAGACCCAAGGCACGCAAAACTGCCAGGCCTATGTGCAAAAGGTCTTCGGGCTTGAGAAAGAGCAGGTGCGAGTGTTTGCCGCCTATGTGGGCGGCGCCTTCGGTTCCGGGCTGCGGCCACAGTACCAACTGCCCCTGGCGGTGATGGCAGCGCTGACGCTCAAACGCTCGGTGCGGGTCAGTCTGACGCGCCAGCAGATGTTTACCTTTGGCTATCGACCACGGACCTTTCAGCGCCTGCAACTGGGGGCCGCGGCCAACGGGCGACTGTTGGCGGTGGCGCATACCGCCATCGGCCAGACCTCGCGCTTTGAAGATTTCACCGAGCATGTGGTGGAGTGGAGCGGGATGCTCTATCACTGCGACAACGTCGAATTGACCTACAAACTGGTGCCGTTGGACGTCTATACGCCGCTGGACATGCGCGCTCCCGGCGCTGCCCTGGGACTGATCGGCCTGGAGTGCGCCATGGATGAACTGGCCTGTGCCCTGGCGATCGACCCGATCCAGCTGCGGCTGCTCAACTATACCGAGCGTAACGAGAATGAAGGCAAACCATATTCCAGCAAAGAGTTGCGTGAATGCTATGCCCAAGGTGCCCGTCGTTTCGGCTGGGACAAGCGCAACCCGGAACCGCGCAGCATGCGTGAAGGTCGGCAGTTGGTCGGTTGGGGCATGGCGGGCGGTGTGTGGGAGGCCATGCAGCAGAAGGCCAGCGCTCGGGCCTCGCTGGATGCCAACGGTCAGTTGACCGTCAGCAGTGCCACCACTGACATCGGTACTGGCACCTACACAGTCATGACCCAGATCGCCGCCCAAGCGTCAGGCGTTTCCCTGGAAAACGTCACCTTTATCCTCGGTGATTCGTCGCTGCCGACTGCGCCGCTGCAGGGCGGCTCGTTCACCGTCTCGTCGGTGGGCACCGCTGTGCAGCAGGCCTGTGAAGCCCTGAAGGAAAAACTCCTGGCTGTGGCGCGGCAGAGCTGTCCGGCCTTTGCTGGCGCGACCCTTGAGCAAGTGACGTTTGCCGACGGTCAGCTACGGTTGGGCGAGGCCTGTGTCTCGTTGGCAGAGTTGGCGCAAAAAAGCGGCGAGACGCCCTTGCAGGTTCAGGTTACTGCCGAGCCGGAGGAAAAACGCCAAGCCTACGCTACGGCCACGCATTCGGCGGTGTTTGTCGAAGTGCTGGTGGATGAGGACTTGGGCACGGTGAAGGTCAATCGGGTGGTCAGCGCCATCGCCGCCGGACGGGTGATCAACCCGAAAACCGCGCGCAGCCAGATCCTCGGCGGCGTGGTCTGGGGCGTCGGCATGGCCTTGCACGAAGAAACCTTGACTGACCATGCGTTGGGCCGGCACATGAATCACAGCCTGGCGGAATACCATGTGCCGGTGAACGCCGACATCGGGGACATTGACGTGGTTTTTGTCGACGAGCACGACGAGATCGTCAATGCCCTCGGCTCCAAGGGCGTCGGTGAGATTGGCATCGTTGGTGTGGCGGCGGCCGTGGCCAATGCGATTTATCACGCCACCGGCAAACGGGTCCGGGACTTTCCCATCACGCTGGATAAATTGCTTTAGGTTTTCGCAGCGTCCACCGGTTCGTGCATCCGGTCACGGTTGGCCAGGGTCGGGAACAGTTTGATCCAGACCCCGGTCACCAGCAGTGTGCCGACACCGCCCATGACCACCGCCGGCACGGTGCCGAACCAGTGGGCGGTCAGGCCGGACTCGAACTCGCCCAACTGGTTCGAGGCGCCGATGAACAGCCCGTTCACGGCGCTGACCCGGCCGCGCATTTCGTCTGGCGTTTCCAACTGCACGAAGGAGGCGCGGATCACCATGCTGATCATGTCCGCCGCGCCTAGCACCACCAGCACCGCCAGGGAAAACCAGAACGAAGTGGAGAGGCCGAAGGCAATGGTGGCGACGCCGAACACGCCCACGGCCGTGAACATCACCCGACCGACCTTGCGCTCCACGGCAAACCGCGCCAGCCATAGCGACATCAGCAAGGCCCCCACCGCCGGAGCCGAGCGCAACAGGCCCAGGCCCCAGGGACCGGTAAGCAGAATATCCTTGGCGAACACCGGCAAGAGCGCGGTCGCGCCGCCCAGCAGTACCGCAAACAGGTCCAGGGAAATCGCCCCGAGAATGTCTGGGCGGCTGCGGATGAAGCGAATCCCGGCCAGCAACGAATCCATGGTTGCCTTGCCTTTGTTCAACGGCGTCTGGCGGGCGGGCAGGTTGAGCATCAGGCAGCAGGCGATGACGTAGAGCAACACGGTCGGCCCATAGACCCAGACGCTGCCGAAGGCATAGAGCAGACCGCCCAGTGCCGGGGCGACGATGGTCGCGGACTGCTGGGCCGACTGCGCGGCGGCCACGGCGCGGGGAAACAGCGCGGCCGGCACGATGCTCGGCAGCAGCGCTTGGGTGGTCGGCATCTCAAAGGAGCGGGCGGCGCCCAGCAGGAAGGCGAGGATGAAGATCATCTCCCGGGTGACGTTATCGGTGGCGCTGCCGATGACCAGCGCCAGGGCAATCATCGCCTGCAACGACTGGCAGATCGCCGCGACCTTGCGGCGATCATAGCGGTCGGCCACATGCCCGGTGTGCAGCATGAACAGCACACGCGGAGCAAACTCCACCAACCCTACAAGACCCAGGTCCAATACGTTGCCGGTCAGTTGATAGAGGTTCCAGCCGATGGCCACGGTGAGCATCTGGAAGCCACTGGCGGTGAAAATCCGGGCCAGCCAGAAGGCGATGAAGGGGCGGTGGTGGCGGAGCAGCAATGGCGCTTGGCTGGGCATCTATGACGGGTCCGGTGATGAGGGCATCGAGATTATCACCGAGTTGTAACTGGAGGTTGCGGTTGCTGGAAAAATAGTTAGCCAAGCATCTACTTTTCACATAGCACGCTTTTTTTGTGGCGAGGGGATTTATCCCCGCTGGGGTGCGAAGCGGCCCCAAGCTTTTGCGAGCGCTGCGCACTCGAGCGGGGATATCCCCTCGCCACAACAGTGCACTCCTCAAGATTCAAGAAATCTTGGCTTAGAGCAGGATTGCAGCACTGAGACAACCTGTCACGCGACAAAAGACCACGCCGTCCGGCGGCCATAATGCGACTACTCTTTGAGCATTGCTTGATCCAGGTCAATACCCTCCGGGGGCTTGGGCTGGCGGCCATCCGGCCACGTTCCTGCGTTGTGACGGTTTAAAAAAAGAACGATTTGAAAAGCATCGCACTCCATATCCCTGGAGGTTGCGATGCAAGCCCCGCCCGCAGCCGGTTTTACCTGACAGAGGAAGACTTATGTTCGGTTTGGAGGCGCTCGATCTCGCCCGAATCCAGTTCGCGTTCACCATCTCGTTCCATATCCTGTTCCCGGCCATCACCATCGGCCTGGCGAGTTACCTGGCGGTACTCGAGGGCTTGTGGCTCAAGACCCGCGACGACACCTACCGCGACCTGTACCACTTCTGGTCGAAGATCTTTGCCGTCAACTTCGGCATGGGTGTGGTATCCGGTTTGGTCATGGCCTATCAGTTCGGCACCAACTGGAGCCGTTTCTCTGACTTTGCCGGCGCGGTCACCGGGCCGCTGCTGACTTACGAGGTGCTCACGGCGTTCTTCCTCGAAGCCGGGTTCCTGGGGGTGATGCTGTTCGGTTGGAACCGCGTCGGGCGCGGTCTGCATTTCTTTTCCACAATCATGGTAGCGATCGGCACGCTGATTTCGACGTTCTGGATCCTGTCCTCCAACAGCTGGATGCAGACTCCCCAGGGCTACGAAATCATCGATGGCCGGGTCATCCCGGTGGACTGGCTGGCGGTGGTGTTCAACCCCTCGTTCCCCTATCGCCTGTTGCACATGTCCACGGCAGCGTTTGTCGCCACGGCGTTTTTCGTCGGTTCGTCGGCGGCCTGGCACTTGTTGCGCGGTCGGGATACCCCGGCCATTCGCCGCATGCTCTCGATGGCGATGTGGATGGCGTTGCTGGTGGCGCCGATCCAGGCCGTCATTGGCGACTTCCATGGCCTCAACACCCTCAAGCATCAACCGGCCAAGATCGCGGCCATCGAAGGTCACTGGGAAAATGTCGGCAATGAGCCTACCCCGCTGATCCTGTTTGGCTGGCCGGACATGCAGGCGGAAAAGACCCGGTTCGCCGTGGAAATCCCCTACCTGGGCAGCCTGATCCTGACCCACAGCCTGGACAAACAGGTGCCGGCCCTCAAGGAGTTCCCGCCTGAAGACCGACCGAATTCGACCATTGTGTTCTGGTCGTTCCGGATCATGGTAGGCCTGGGGCTGCTGATGATCTTCACCGGTCTGTGCAGTCTCTGGTTGCGCCGCAACGACCGGCTCTACCAGTCTCGACCGTTCCTTCATATGGTCTTGTGGATGGGGCCGTCCGGCCTGATCGCGATCCTGGCAGGCTGGTTCACCACCGAAATCGGTCGCCAGCCCTGGGTGGTCTACGGCCTGATGCGCACGGCCGATGCTTCGTCCGGCCACAGCTTTGCGCAGATGAGCATCACGCTTGTGCTGTTCGTCGTGGTGTATTTCGCGCTGTTCGGTGCGGGGCTGAGCTACATGATGCGCCTGGTGCGCAAAGGGCCGGAAGTCCATGAAGATGAGCCGGCCGACGGTGGCCCGGGTCAGAAACGTACCCCGGCCCGTCCATTGTCGGCCGCCGATGATGGCGACGACGAAGTGGACCATAACGACAGCTCGCACAAGGGGAATTGAGTCATGGGTATTGATCTTCCGCTGATCTGGGCCGTGGTCATCATCTTCGGCATCATGATGTACGTGATCATGGATGGCTTTGACCTGGGGATCGGCATTCTTTTCCCCTTCATCAAGGCTGAGCGTGATCGTGACGTGATGATGAACACCGTAGCGCCGGTCTGGGACGGTAACGAAACCTGGCTGGTGCTGGGCGGCGCGGGCCTGTTCGGGGCGTTTCCGCTGGCTTATTCGGTGGTGCTTTCGGCGCTGTACCTGCCGCTGATCCTGATGCTCATCGGGCTGATTTTCCGCGGCGTGGCCTTTGAGTTTCGCTTCAAGGCCAAGGCTCACAAGCGCCATCTGTGGGACAAGGCGTTCATCGGCGGTTCCCTGACGGCCACCTTCTTCCAGGGGGTGGCGTTGGGGGCGTTCATTGATGGATTCGAAGTGGTCGATCGCCAGTTCGCCGGCGGCTCCCTGGACTGGTTCACACCGTTCACCGTCTTCTGTGGCCTGGCCTTGATCGTCGCCTACGCCTTGCTCGGCTGCACTTGGCTGATCATGAAAACCGAAGGCAAGTTGCAGGAGCAGATGCATAACCTGGCCAGGCCGCTGGCGTTCGGGGTGCTGGCGGTGATCGGTATCGTCAGTATCTGGACTCCGCTGGCTCACGCCGATATCGCGGCGCGCTGGTTTACCCTGCCGAATCTGTTCTGGTTCCTGCCGGTACCGATCCTGGTGCTGGTGACCATGTACGGGTTGTTTCGCGCCGTTGCCCGCAACGCCAACTACACGCCGTTCATTCTGACGCTGGCGCTGATCTTCCTCGGTTACAGCGGTCTGGGCATCAGCTTGTGGCCGAACATCGTGCCGCCATCCATCTCCATCTGGGACGCGGCGTCACCGCCACAGAGCCAGGGGTTCATGCTGGTCGGGACGCTGTTCATCATTCCTTTGATTCTGGTGTACACCTTCTGGAGCTACTACGTGTTCCGGGGAAAGGTGACCCATGACGACGGCTACCATTGATTGACCTGCGAGGCATTGAAAATGGCCAAGCCTGATCTGAAAGACATCGAAGCGGCTGAAAAGAAGCCGCTCTGGCAGCGACTTGGCTGGCTGGCGCTGATCTGGGCCGGCAGTGTGCTGGCCCTGTTTATCGTCGCCAGCCTGATGCGGATGTTCATGAACGCCGCAGGGCTGACCACCCACTGACGCTCCCGGGCAGGGTCAAATTATTTGCGGGCCTTGAGGATGACGAATTTCGGGGTTGCGGCCACTTGTTCGACCCCCCGGAACAACCGCGCCAGTTTGCTGTGGTAGCCCAGGTGCCGATTGCCGACGATGTACAGCGCGCCGCCGACCACCAGTGCTTCGCGCGCCTGCTGAAACATCCGCCAGGCGAGGAAGTCGCCCACCACCTGCTGTTGGTGGAAAGGCGGATTACACAGCACTACATCCAATGACTGCGCCTCTTGCCCGGCCAGACCGTCCCCAGCTCGTATGGTCACCTCACGCTCGCCCAGGGCGGCGCGCCAGTTCTCGGCGGCCGACTGCACGGCCATGTACGATTCATCCACCAGGGTGTAGTGGGCCTCGGGATTCTGCAGGGCGCTGGCGATTGCCAGTACACCGTTGCCGCACCCCAGGTCCGCGACGCGGGCGGTGCCCAGGTTCTTTGGCAGATGCGGCAGAAATGCCCGGGTGCCGATGTCCAGGCCTTCGCGACAGAACACGTTGGCGTGGTTGAGCAATTCGATCTTCGGCTCTTCCAGCCAATAGCGCGTGGGGTAGGGGGATGCGGCCGGCACTCGGGTTTCTGGCCGGAGCGCTTCTGGCGTGGCGATCAACAAGCGAGCTTTTTTCACTGCCAGCGAGGCCTGCACCGGGCCAACGTAACGTTCCAGCAGGTCACCGGCGGCCCGTGGCAGATGCTTGACCATCGCAGCAGCAATCACCTGGGCACCGGGGGCCAATTGGCCTTGCAGGCGAATCAACTGTTCTTCCAGCAGGGCCAGGGTTTTTGGCACTTTGATCAGGACGCGGTCGAAAGGTCCGGTCAACGGTTCGCTGGCCGGCAACGTCGGCACTGCATCAAAGGGCAGGCCGTTGCGCACCAGGTTTTTCTCCAGCGCCTGCAAGGCCAGGTACGAGTCGCTGCTGCTGATGACTTCAACCTTGCCGGCAAGGCTCGCCGCCAGGGCACCAAAGCTGTCATTGAGGACCAGGACCCGGGTATCGGCGAGCGGCTGTTGCTCGGCCAGATACGCGAGCAGGTATTCGTCGGCTGCGTCAAAGGCTTGCAGCGGTTCGTTCTGCTGTTCGGGTTGGCGGATCAGGTCAAGTTGGGCGAAGGGACTGTCGAGCAAGGGCATGGCTGGGACTCTGGAGATCAACGAATGTCCCGCTGCCCCGGGGCAGGTGTCTCAGCGGGACCGCCTGAATGAACTTCGTCGCGTACTGGGCGCGTCATCATTCAAGTGGAGCCGTAAATGGTACGTTTTTTTTCCAGGCATTACTCGCGGGTTTTTGTCAGGTTGGTAAGTGCGCCGCACGGTTCAGATCACATGGATGTGGGCCGCCTTGGCTACCGCTGAGATTTTGTTGTTGACGTTCAGCTTTCGCATGCAACTGCACACATGGAAGTTCACGGTGCGCTCGGAGAGGCAGAGGATTCTGCCCACTTCCGAAGCCGTCTTGCCTTCGGCCGACCACCTCAATACTTCGATCTCTCTGGGTGATAAATGACATTTTTGTGGAGTCGCGGCAGCGTCAGCCAGTTTTTTGCTGGCCAGCGCATGCAGTCTTTGACTGGCGAAAATGGCATAGCCCAGATTTGCGTAATGCTCGTCGATATCGATGGGGCAATGAGTCCGAGCCAGGCTGAAAAGGCTGCAGTGTGCCCCCTGTTCATCATGAACGGCCTGGGTCCAGCCATACTTGAGTCCCTGACGATTAAGTTCTCGCCACAACTTGGGGGCCTGAGCAAAAACAGTCTCATCCCACAAGATTGGAAGCGGTGATTGATTGCAATGTGCTACTAGTGGGTCGTTCGATGCATAGCCGTTCTGTTCATATAGTCTGTCCCATCCATAAGGGTAGTTATTCAGGTTTACCTTGTTGGTATGCTTGTCCGGGCTTCCGAGATAGGCTGAGAATGCACAATATTCAAATCCCTGATTGTTAAAGAAATTCAGGACTAGACGATAGGCCGTCTGTAAGTCCTTTTCACAGGATAACTTCCTCAACAGCAAGTCCTTCCACTTGTCCATCGCTCTCTCCTGGGTTGAGTTCGTCCATGCGGATCCAATCCATGATGCGAATTTTTAGTGTAGGACTATTCTTAAATTGCAGTGAGCTTTTTTTTATTTGCTTACAGTTTGAAATGTTTAAGAAATAAACTTTTTGAGTATGATTTTACAGTTGGGATAGTTTTGTATAAGTCTGGTAGAAGATATGCTCGGTGACGGAGGCATTAGTAGCTAAAGTGCCACTACTCGTTGTCAGTGGTGAAGGGGCTCACTTTGCGGGACACTGTAAGTCTTGTCTCGTTGGAGTGGCTCATGATCGACAGCTCAGAGAAGTTCACCCGTCAAACCTTGCTCGATGTGCAGCCCGTGGCACCTCATTTGTTTACGTTGCGTACCACACGGGATCGCGGTTTTCGTTTTCGGGCGGGGCAGTTCGCCCGGCTCGGGGTCGCTAAAGCGGATGGCACCATCGTTTGGCGGGCATATTCCATGGTGTCTTCGCCGTTCGATGAATTCCTCGAGTTTTTTTCCATCGTGGTACCGGACGGCGAGTTCACCAGCGAACTGAGTCGGCTGCAGCCAGGCGACAGCCTGCTGGTTGATCGCCAGGCCTTTGGCTACCTGACGCTTGATCGTTTCGTTGACGGGCGCGATTTGTGGCTGCTGTCCACGGGAACGGGCGTCGCACCGTTCCTCTCGATTCTCCAGGATTTCGAAGCATGGGAAAAATTCGAGACGATCGTCCTGGTGTACAGCGTCCGCGAGGCACGGGAGCTGGCATATCAGGAGCTGATCAAAGGGTTGACCCAGCGCGACTACCTGGCCGGCTACGCCCACAAGTTTCGTTTCATCGCGACCGTCACCCGTGAACAGCATCCCGGTGCGCTCAGCGGACGAATCACGACACTGATCGAAAATGGCGAGTTGGAAAGGGCGGCTGACATCGAGCTGACGCCGGAACACTCGCGGGTGATGTTGTGCGGCAATCCGCAGATGATCGATGACACGCGCAAGTTGCTCAAGGCCAGGGGCCTGCAACTGAGTCTCAGCCGTCGGCCGGGTCAGGTGGCCGTGGAAAACTATTGGTAGCAAAGGCGCCTGTGGCGAGGAGATAAAAACCCACGCCACAGGCGGCGAAGCGTGAGTCAGGGCCTCTCGTTCTGGGCCTTGAGCAGGTCGCGAATTTCGCTCAGCAACAGTTCTTCCTTGGTCGGAACCGGTGGCGCGCTGGGAGCAACGGCTTCTTCGCGCTTGAGACGGTTGATGGCCTTGACGCCCATGAAAATGGCGAACGCCACAATGATGAAATCAATGGTGCTTTGAATGAATTTGCCATAGGCCAATACCACCGCCGGCGCATCGCCTTGTGCCGCCTTGAGTGTGATGGCCAGGTCGCTGAAGTCCACCCCGCCAATCAAAAGGCCGATCGGAGGCATGATGACGTCGCCAACGAAGGACGAAACGATTTTGCCGAAAGCAGCACCGATAATGATCCCGACGGCCATGTCGACGACATTGCCTTTGACCGCGAAGGCCTTGAACTCGTTAATCACGCCCATGAGTTGTTCCTTGTGACAGATGAAGTGGATGGTGGCAGTGTAAATCAGCCAAACGCGTCCTGCTCGAAACGCCTGCTTACAAAGCTTCAGTTATCGACTCGGGACAGGGGGAAAAGTTTACAAAGTGCCATCAATCGCGCGTGATACGCGGTCCCGAGCCGATTCCCTATAAGGATTTTTCTATCGGATCGGTGCGGCATTTCTATTTAGGTTTTTCTTTTTAGAGCACTAGCCTCTGCAAGGCGCACATGGATGCGCTCTATAACATCAGAGGAAACGCCTATGAACATTTCCCTTGGCGGCGGGACTTTCACCCCTCGCCGTGCTTTATTTGTGCTCACCGCCAGCCTGTTGTCCTTGTCCGTCAACGCGGCCACCCTGACCCGCGATAACGGTGCGGCTGTGGGCGACAACCAGAACTCGCAAACAGCCGGTCCTAACGGGCCGACCTTGTTGCAAGACGTGCAACTGATCCAGAAACTCCAGCGCTTCGACCGCGAGCGCATCCCCGAGCGCGTGGTGCATGCACGAGGAACCGGTGCCCATGGCACATTTACAGTCACCGACGACCTCAGTGATCTGACCAAGGCCAAAGTCTTCGCCGCTGGCCAGGCCACGCCGGTGTTCGTGCGTTTTTCTGCTGTAGTGCATGGCAACCATTCGCCGGAAACCCTGCGTGACCCCCGTGGCTTCGCCACCAAGTTCTACACGGCCGAGGGTAACTGGGATCTGGTGGGTAACAACTTCCCGACCTTCTTCATTCGCGATGCCATCAAGTTTCCAGACATGGTCCATGCTTTCAAACCCGACCCTCGGACAAACTTGGATGATGACGCCCGCCGTTTCGATTTCTTTTCTCACGTGCCCGAAGCAACGCGCACGCTGACCGAGTTGTATTCCAATTCCGGCACGCCGGCCAGTTATCGTGAAATGGACGGTAACGGTGTGCATGCCTACAAGTTGGTGAATGCAAAGGGTGAAGTTCACTACGTAAAGTTTCATTGGAAAAGTTTGCAGGGCCTGAAAAATCTCGATCCGAAAGAAGTTGTGAAAGTTCAGGGGCAAGATTACAGCCATATGACTAACGATCTGGTGAGTCATATTAATAAGGGCGACTTCCCGAAATGGGACTTGTACGTTCAGGTGCTGAACCCGCAGGACCTTTCCACGTTTGATTTCGATCCTCTTGATGCGACAAAAATCTGGCCGGGTGTGCCTGAACGCAAAGTCGGGCAAATGGTTTTGAACCGTAACCCGGCGAATGTTTTCCAGGAAACCGAGCAAGTGGCGATGGCGCCGGCCAATCTTGTTCCGGGCATCGAGCCGTCGGAAGATCGACTGTTGCAGGGGCGGGTGTTCTCCTATGCCGATACGCAAATGTATCGAGTAGGACCCAACGCGCTTCAGTTGCCCATCAATGCGCCGAAGGTGGCGGTCAACAATGGCAACCAGGACGGCGCGATGAATTCGGGCGCCACCAGCACCGGCGTGAATTATCAGCCTAGCCGCCTGATGCCTCGCCAGGAACAGCCAACGGCACGCTACAGCCAGACCGCGCTGACTGGCAGTACCCAGCAGGCGAAGATCCAGCGTGAGCAGAACTTCAAGCAAGCCGGTGACCTGTACCGCTCGTTCAACCAGAAAGAGCGCAATGACCTGATCGAAAGCTTCGGCGGATCGCTGGCGACCACCGATGAGGAGAGCAAGCACATCATCCTGTCGTTCCTCTACAAGGCTGATCCTGAATACGGCACCGGTGTAGCCCGTGTCGCCAAAGGCGATCTGACCCGGGTCAAGGCGCTGGCGGAAAAACTCAGCGACTGATCCACAGCCTGGCACGTGCATAACCCGTGGGAGCAAAGCTTGCTCGCGAAGCAGGCGCTGCGGTCTGAAGCCAGACCGAGTCGTCTGCGTTGCGGGCAAGCCATGCTCCCACAGCCCTGCATCTACAGCCTTGCGCCAAGGAGACGTCATGCTGCGTAACTTCCTGTTTTCGATGCTCGCAATCGGGTCGTTGAGCGTATGGGCCGATCAGCCCGTGCCCACCGATCCGGTGGTTGTACAAGAGCAGTTGCAAACTTATTACTTCGACGCCGCCCGGCGGGGCGACGTGCCGATGCTCGAGACCTTTATCGAGGCTGGTTACTCGCTCAACACCCAGGACGAAAAGGGCTACACCGCGCTGATCCTGGCCGCTTACCACGGCCATGGCGCGGCGGTGGAGCGGCTGCTGGCCGCTGGCGCCGATGCCTGCACCCAGGACAACCGGGGCAACACGGCGCTGATGGGCGCCATTTTCAAGGGCCAAGTGCAGATCGCGCGCCGTTTGTTGTCCACCGATTGCAACCCGGACCAGCGCAACGGCGCCGGACAGACCGCAGCGATGTACGCCGGCCTGTTCAAGCGCGTCGAGTTGCTCGACGCCTTGGCGGCCAAAGGGGCGGACCTGCAGGCCCAGGATCCGCTGGGCAATACCGCGGCGAACCTGGCCAACGGTGAAATCAGAATGCCGGCCCCGCGCTGACCCCCGCGTGGGCTATCATCGCGGTTTTTATCCCGGAGTTCAGATGGCCAAGGCAAAGCGCATGTATGGCTGCACCGAGTGCGGCTCGACCTTTCCCAAATGGGCCGGCCAGTGCAGTGAGTGCGGTGCCTGGAACACCTTGACCGAAACCATGGTGGAGAGTGGCGGTGCCGCAGCCCCCACCGGTCGCACGGGGTGGGCCGGTCAGCAGGCGCAAATCAAGACCCTCGCCGAAGTCAGCGTCGAGGAAATTCCACGGTTTTCCACCGCGTCCGGCGAGCTGGACCGCGTATTGGGCGGTGGCCTGGTGGACGGTTCGGTCGTGCTGATTGGCGGGGACCCGGGCATCGGCAAGTCCACCATCCTGTTGCAAACCTTGTGCAACCTGGCCACGCGCATGCCGGCGCTGTACGTCACTGGCGAGGAATCCCAGCAGCAAGTCGCCATGCGCGCCCGGCGTCTGGGGCTGCCCCAGGATCAACTGCGGGTCATGACCGAGACGTGCATCGAAACCATCATCGCCACGGCCCGCCTGGAAAAACCCAAGGTCATGGTGATCGACTCGATCCAGACGATTTTCACCGAACAACTGCAATCGGCGCCGGGCGGCGTGTCACAGGTGCGTGAAAGCGCGGCGTTGCTGGTGCGGTATGCCAAGCAGAGCGGTACGGCGATTTTCCTGGTGGGCCACGTCACCAAGGAAGGCGCGCTGGCAGGCCCGCGGGTGCTGGAGCACATGGTGGATACCGTGTTGTATTTCGAGGGCGAATCCGACGGTCGCCTGCGTTTGTTGCGGGCAGTGAAGAATCGCTTTGGCGCCGTCAATGAATTGGGTGTGTTCGGCATGACCGACAGAGGCTTGAAAGAAGTCTCGAATCCTTCGGCGATTTTTCTCACGCGCGCCCAGGAAGAAGTGCCGGGCAGTGTGGTCATGGCGACCTGGGAAGGCACCCGACCGATGCTGGTGGAGGTTCAGGCGCTGGTGGATGACAGCCATTTGGCGAACCCGCGTCGGGTCACCTTGGGGCTGGATCAGAATCGGCTCGCCATGTTGCTGGCGGTCCTGCATCGACACGGTGGCATTCCTACCCACGATCAGGATGTTTTCCTCAACGTGGTGGGCGGCGTCAAAGTATTGGAAACCGCGTCTGACCTGGCGTTGATGGCGGCGGTCATGTCCAGCTTGCGCAATCGGCCGCTGCCCCATGATCTGCTGGTGTTCGGTGAAGTGGGGCTGTCGGGGGAAGTCCGGCCGGTGCCCAGCGGACAGGAGCGGCTCAAGGAGGCGGCCAAGCACGGTTTCAAACGCGCCATCGTGCCCAAGGGCAACGCGCCGAAGGAAGCGCCTGCCGGGTTGCAGATCATTGCCGTGACCCGCCTGGAACAGGCGCTGGATGCGTTGTTCGAATAACTCCGAGGCCTGCTGTGTGGTGCAGGGTTATTCAGATCTGTACCAACGCCGCCAACTCCCGCTCCAGCTCAGCCTGATCGGCGAGGTTCAACTCCACCAGCCGGCGCAGATGGGCGATGGAGTCCAGGTCGATATGCTCGCAGACAAAGCCCAGATGGCCATGGTCGTCGTGGGTCAACCGAACCTCCATCTGCACTTCCACGTCGTTGCTCAAGTGAATGTCGGCTACGAAAGTCTTCTCGGGATTGCCAAGCCAGGGCTCGGGCTTTTTGATCAGCAGGCCCTTGAGAGACAGGTCCAGCAGTTCGACCGGCCAAGTCAGTTTGTCCTCGTCCTTGCCCTGACTCAGCTCGGTTCGGGCATGGAACTCGATTCGTACGAAGCGGCGGCGTTCGCTCATTACGTATTCCTTTCTGAAGATTGATTGACTATAGACCCAACTGGCGCGCCGTCGTCACCGTTGGGCTGCTGGCAGACAAATGTCGGGGGTGGCCTTTGTTCTCGTTAGCGCTAAACTCCGATGGCTGTCTTTCTTGTCCACCCTGGCCGGAATATAAAAATGACAAATAATAATAGCCTGCTGCGCCACATACCCTGGCTACTGCTGGCCGTCTTGGGAGCGAGCGCCCTGGGCGTCGTGGCATTGCGTCGGGGAGAGGCGATCAACGCCCTCTGGATCGTCGTCGCAGCCGTGGCCATCTACCTGGTCGCCTACCGCTACTACAGCCTGTTCATC
>NZ_JAXUDQ010000001.1:0-1226 GCF_034555295.1 Pseudomonas sp. N-137 | reverse complement strand
CTGGACACCAGTTAAGGTTTCACGCCGCCAGTTTCTCCATGGCTACCGGCGACCGGTAGTCGTTGTAGCTATGGAGCCTGACGTTGTTGTATCGCATCACATAACGTTGCACATCCACGCGGGCTTCATGCTCCGAGCTGTAGCCATCGTCTGGCACCCACTCTGATTTCAGGCTCCCAAAGAAACGCTCCATCGGGGCGTTGTCCCAGCACTCACCTTTACGACTCATGCTGTGCAGGAGTCCATGCTTGCGCATCTCATTCCTGAATTTGTGGCTGGTGTATTGGCAACCTTGGTCAGAATGAAACAGCACCTCTTTTGGACAGCCTCGCAATTGAACCGCCATTCGCAACGCTTCGCAGGTCAGCGTGGCATCGGAAATCATTGAAAACGACCACCCCACGATCCGGCGAGCAAACAAATCCAACACTGCCGCGAAATACATCCAGCGCTTACCCACCTTGATGTACGTCACATCTCCACACCACACCTGGTTGATCGCCGTGACATCAAACTTGCGCTTGAGCACATGCGGCGCTACCAGCGCTTCCACGCCGGAAGATTTGTACTTGTGCCGCCGCCGCTGATGACTGGCAACACCGGCTTCGCGCATCAAACTGCGAGCCAGATGTCGCCCGACACGATGCCCCTTTGCTTGCAGTTCCTTGGAAAGGGTGCGAGACCCGGCGGATGCTCTGGATTCCTTGTGATGCTCGACCAGCACGGCTTTGAGTTTCTCCCGCTCAGGCTTCACCTTGCCTTGGCGCTGACGCCAGGCGTAAAAGCTGCTGCGGTTGACCCCAAACGCCCGACAGCAATTGTTAACGCCGTACTGCTCGTCCAGCTCGTTGATCAACGAGAATGATCTTTGGAGTCCAAAAGCAGGAGAGCACTGGCCTTTTTTAGGATTTCAATGTCCAGGTCTTTTTGCCTGAGCAACGCTTTGAGCTGCTGAATCTCTCGCTGATCGGCGGTAATCGCCTTAGCCCCCTCGGGGGTCGAACCCAAGCGCTCTTTGCGAACCTGGTCGACCCAACGGCGCAAGGCGGTAGGGCCAATATCCAGGCTGGCACAGACTTCGGGAACGGACTGGCCCTCGTCCAGCACCATGCTGGCAGCCTTGAGCTTGAACTCACTGGAATAAGATTTGCGCATATCCAAACACCTCAGATTTGGGCGCCATCATAGCGCCCGATTGAAGTGTCCAAAATCATTAGGCCAGTTCA